>JBGQLA010000188.1:0-9805 GCA_041499865.1 Deltaproteobacteria bacterium | reverse complement strand
GCGCGGGAGAGGCGGCCCGGATGCCGCGCCACCCACCAGGCGACGATCGATCCGGGCACCACCACCAGGACGAGGCTGGTGGAGCTGGTGCGGAGCGAGAGGCGGAGCGCGGGCCACAGCAACGGGTGCCGGATGCCGGCCGCCAGGTCCTCCCAACGCAGCGTCAGGCCCAAAGCGGCGACGGGGAGGAGGAGAAACGAGGCCAGCACCGCCACCGCTCCGAGTTGGGCGGCGTCCCAGGGCCTCACTTTCACTGAAATCCGTGCCGCGCGAGGACGGCGCGCCCCTCGGCCGAGAGCACCAGACGCACGAAGGCGGCGGCAAGCTCGGGTTGCGGCGCGTTTCGCAGCACGGCGATGGGATAGGTGGCTTCGAGGTTCAGCTCCGCGGAAATGGGAATCGTCTCGACGGCGGCCTTCGCTTCCAGGGCGTCGGAACGGTACACGATGCCGGCATCGGCCTCGCCCAGACGGACCTTGGCGAGCACCTGGCGGACGTTCAGCTCCCGGGACGACACCCGCTCTTCCACCTTCCGCCGGAATCCGGCGCCGTAGCGGGCCGAGGCCGCATCGAGCAGGCGCAGCGTGTACGACCCGATCGGGACCGAGGGATCGCCGACCACGATCCGCCTCGCCAGCGGCAAATCCCGGAGGTCGAGGACCTTCGCGGGGTTCCCCCGCGGCACGATCAGGGCCAGCTGGTTGCGGGCGAAGATTGCGGGCGGGCCGACCAGGTTCTCGAAGGCCAGCGCCTGGAACTGCGGCTGATCGGCGAAGGCAGCCACGTCGGCGCGCGCACCCTGTTGCAGCTGCGTGCGCAGCTCCTGCGAGCCGGCGAAGTTGAAGGACACCTCGACACCGCGGTTCTCCTCCCCGAACCGCTGGCCCAGCTCCTGGAAGGCGTCCCTCAGCGAGGAGGCGGCGAAGACCGTGATCTGCACCGCAGCCAGCAGCGCCCAGGACATGGAGCTGGTGTCGCGTAGACGCGACATCATGTCAAGTGGACCTTACGGGATCTCGGTCACCAGGCGGCCGGAGCGGCGGGTGTCGTATCCCCCGAGGCTCGCCAGCTCGCGGCGGAAGGCGCGGCTCTCCAGCGTGTCGACGATGCGCCCGGCGCGCGCGTCGTTGCTCCACTCCTTGGGGAAGACGAGGTCGAAGCGCTCCTCGGAGAGGGGGACGAAGTCGAGCCCGTGCGCCACCGCGGCGCTGCGCGCCACCACCCCGGCGTCCGCCGCGCCCATGGCGACCGCCTGCGCGACCTGGAGGTGTCCCCCGAGCAGGCGGTCGTAGCCCTTCACCGCCGCTCCCGGCACGCCGGCCCTGCGCAGCAGGCGGTCGAGGAGCCTGCGCGCGCCGGCCCCCGGCTCGCGGTTGACGAAGCGCACCCCCGGGCGGGCGATGTCTTGCGGCTTGCGGATCCGGTGGGGGTTGCCTGAAGCGACCGCGAATCCTTCCTCCAGGTGCGCGAAGGTGACCACCACCATCGGCCGGCCCGCGAACGACCGCCGCACGAACGGCACGTTGAACTCCCGCGCCTGCTCGTCGAAGAGGTGGGCGCCGGCGACATGCGCGTGGCCGCGCGCGAGCGAAGCGAGGGCGGCATCGCTGGACGCCGCGATCCAGCACAGCCGCTGCCCCGGCCAGCGGTCCGCCACGCGGCCGGCGAGGACAGCGAGGCCCGGGTCGCAACCCGAGATCAAGACGTTGCCCTCGATGGCGTGGCGCTGCCCCAGCAGCCGCAGCTTCCCCGCGGAGAGGAGCGCGTCGGCGGAGGTGACCACCGCCTGCGGATCGTGCGGGCGCAGCGGATGGGCCACCCAGCGGCCCGCCACCAGCCCGAGCAGCGCGCGCCGCGCCCCGCGGGCCGGGCTGGCGAGATCCGCGCGCAACGTGTCGCCCTCCTCGCGCAGCCAGAACAGCTCCTCGACGCGGCACCCGAGCGCGCGGGCCAGGTTGAGGGCCATCACCGTCGAGGGCTGCGCGCGCCCGGCTTCGAGCGCGCTCAACGCCTGGCGGCTGATGCCCGCGCGCGCGGCCAGCTCGCCTTGCGTCAGGCCGCTCCGGCCCCGCGCGCGCCGCAGTCCGCTCTCCAGGCCCGCCATGAAGCACCTGTCACGCGCGCACCGCCCCGGTGTCAACCGTCCGCTCCCGGCCCTTGCCGAAGATCCCGCGCCCGAGGGCGTACACCGGCATGGCGAAGCCGATGAAGGGGAGGAAGATGGCAAAGGCAGCGCCCATCACCGGCGCGGCGACGAACAGCACCGGCAGCGGAGCGTGCAGGTACCGGTCCTTGCTGGCGCCCGGCAGCGTCCCCGTCTCCTCCTTCACCGTGGCGATCTCCCAGCTCCCCATGTGCCAGTAGTATCCGCCCTCGACCTTGGTTCCACCCAGATAGCGCTTCATGGCGTCCTCCTCTTTGTCCCTTGCAAGCAAAGGGTACTGGGAGGCGCCTCGCGGCACATCGGGAGAGAGTCCCGATCGGAGGGGTTTGATTCCCTAGGCAGCGGGGATCAGCCTCCCGAGGGCGGGAGGACCCCGCGCTCGAGGGCGAAACGGACCAGCTCGGTGCGGTTGTGCACGTCGAGCTTCAGCATCACGTGCTCGCGGTGGGACATCGCGGTCTTGACCGTGATCCCGAGCACGTCGGCGACTTCCTTGTTGCTGTGACCTTCGGCCACCAGCTTCAGCACCTGCTTCTCGCGATCGGTGAGCGTGTCGTAGGGATCGCCCGCGCCTTGCGGCTTGCGCACGTCCTCGAACGCGAAGCGCGCCACCTCGGGGTCGAGCACCAGCCCGCCGCGCGCGGCCGCGCGGATGGCATCGGCCAGGCCGGAGCCGGCCGCCTTCTTCAGCACGAATCCGGCGGCGCCCGCCTTGAGGAAGCGGCGCACGTACTCGCGGTCGCTGTACTGCGTGAGCACCAGCACGCGCGTGCGGGGCTGGTCGTGGCGAAGCTGGAGCGTCGCCTCCAGGCCGCCGAGGCCGGGCATGGCGATGTCCATCAGCACTACGTCGGGGTCCAGCGTCCGGCACAGCTCCACTGCCGCGCGCCCGTCGGCCGCCTCGCCGACCACCTCCACGTCGGGCACGTTGGCCAGGAGCGCGCGGATCCCTTCCCGGAGGATCCCGTGATCGTCGGCGATCAGCACGCGGATGCGGTCCATGACGCTCCTCTCAAGGCAAGGGAACGTTCAGCTCGAGGTGGGTGCCCTTTCCGGGGGCGGAGTGGATGTCGAGCCGGCCGCCGAGCATTTCGACCCGCTCGCGCATGCCCAGGAGCCCCCAGCCGCGTCCGGCGCGATCGGGAGTGGAGAACGCGCCGTCGTCGAACCCCTCGCCGTCGTCCTCCACCTCGATGCTCAGCTGGTGGTCCCGGATGGAGCCCTGGATGAGCACGGCCTCCGCGCGCGCATGCCGGGCGATGTTGGAGATCGCCTCCTGCACCACGCGGAAGACGGCGGTCTCGTGCTCGGGCGGAAGCCGCCGGTCGAGGCCGCTGAACTCGCAGCGCACCGCCAGGCCGTTGGAGCGCAGGTGCCGATCGGCGCACCAGGCGATGGCGGAGGTGAGCCCCAGATCGTCCAGCACCGAGGGGCGCAGGTCGGCGATCAACCGGTGCACGGCGTCGAGGGTGCCGAGGGCGAGCGCGGTCTCGTCGCCGAGCCCCGGGCGCGAGCGCAGCTTGAGCAGGAGCGCCGCCAGCCCCTGGCTGGTCTCGTCGTGCAGCTCGCGCGCGACCCTCCGCCGCTCGTGCTCCTGGGCGGTGATCACCTTTCCCAGCAGGTGCCGGACTTCCGCGGTCCGCTCCGCGACGCGCTTTTCGAGCTTCTCCTGCGACTCCTTGAGGGCGACGCGCATCCCTTCCAGCGCCACGCCCAGCCGTCCCACCTCGTCGGCCTCGACCTCGGGCATCGGGGTGGCCAGATCGCCCGCGGTCAGACGCTCCGCGGCGCTGGTCAAGGCGGCCAGCGGGCGCGTCAGGCTGCGCGCCGCGCCCCAGCCGAAGAGCAGCCCGATGGCCAGGAGCGGGAGCGCGAGCCCGATCAGGGGCGTCCCCAGGAACGGCTCGGCGGCGGTCTCGCTCACGGCGATCGACCAGCCGGCGCTGGGCAGCGGCGCGGAGACGACGCGGTCGGTGCGGCCGTGCGGCGAGCCCCCGCTGGCGATGGTCTGGCCGTTCGCATCCTGGATGTCGATGGCGAGCCCGCGGGGAACCGCTCCTTCGCGGACCAGGGACTCGAGGCGGGCCACGTCGACGGAGCCCGCCGCGATCCGGGTCAGGTCTCCGCGCCAGTCGCGGGCGGGAACCAGCGCGTGGGTGCGGGTGAAGGAGGGCTTGCGGGAGCGCAACGCCTCGTCGACGATCGCGCCGGCGTCGATGGCCGATCCCGCGGGCTCCTGCTCCAGCACCGTGCCCCGCGCATCGAGCAGCATCACCCGATCGATCAGCGCATGAGGCCGCGCCCTCACTTCGCGGAGCGAGCGCGCGCCGATGGCGGCCGACTGCAGCGCCTCCAGCTCCGCGGAGAGCGCGACGTCGACGCGCGCCGCGATCAGCGACGCGATCATCTCCTGGTCGACGCGCTTCTCGCGATCGAGCTCTGCGCGCGCTCCCCAGCTGGCCCAGATCATCGCCAGGAGCGGGCCGATGACGCCGAGGCCGACGAGCAGCAGCACGCGGGTGGCGATGCGTCGCCCCCTGCGTGCCGCTGTCGGCGGGCCGCGCACCCGTCATCCCGCCGGCGTTTCCGCCGGCTTGCCGGGCTGCGCGGGCGGCTTCTCCGGCTTGGAGATCAGCTCCTCCACCGGGACGCCCTCGATCCGGGCCAGCTCCAGCGGGTGCTCCTCGATCATCCGGTGCCGCGAGACCTTCCCGTTGAAGATGCTCCAGTCGAAGGGGAACACGTCCGGATTGAGGTGGGCGTTGTAGATGTGCCAGACGATGACCACCAGGAACGCCATCAGCCCTTCCATGCTGTGGGCGACCTGCGCCGCGGGGATCAGCTGGCCGGGAACCAGGCTGCCGATCGCCACCGGGAAGAGCAGGACGACGCCGGTGGCCACCATGATCAACGAGCCCGCCACCATTCCCCAGTACTCGAACTTCTGCCGGTAGTCGTAGCGGTCGAAAAGCGGCTTCTGCTTGGAGAGGCCGAGATACCAGCGCAGCGTGGCCAGCGCGTCGAGGTAGTCCTGGCGCCGCGGGACGATGGCGAGCCGGCTGAGCCGGCGCGTCGCCACCTGCCAGATCGCCACGCCCAGGTGCGCCACGATGGTGAGGGCGAACAGCACGCCCGCGATGCGGTGGATCAGGCGAGTGGCGCCGATCCCGCCCAGCGCGTGCACCAGGGCCCCGGAGAAGGCTGCGTCGTAATACTTCTGGGGCATGCCGGTGATCACCAGGACGGTGAAGATCACCATGACGGAAGCGTGTTCCGCGCGCTGACGCACGGAGAAGCGGACGATGTCTCTCATCGGTTCACCACGATTCGCCAGAGGTGGAGAATGACCTGAAGGGCGAGACCGCCGATCATGAAGGGGATGAGGAATTTGTAGAGGAGCCTGACGAGGTAGACCAACGGCGCCCGGGTGGGCGAGGGGTCGAGGTGGGAGAGCCAGGCGGAGGGGAAGTCGGCCTTCGCCCCCTGGTGGCACTTCTGGCAGGTGGCGAGCAGGTTCTCCTTCAGCACCGGCGAGTGCGGATCGGAGACCTTGGTGACGTCGTGCGCCCCGTGGCAATCGGTGCAGAGCGCCACCGCCGCGACCTCGCCGCTGCGGCCGGCCTGCAGCTTCACCGTGGCCCCGTGGAAGTCGCTGAAGTACGTGCGCAGCACGCCGGTGGACAGCTTGTACTTCGCCATCTTCTTCGCGTCGGTGTGGCACTCGGCGCACATCTGCGGGGAGCGCAGCCGCCACTCCGCCGTCCGCGGGTCGGCGATGTCGTGCGCGTGGTGGCAGTCGGTGCAGACCGGCATGTCCTCGTTGCCCGCCATCACGCCCTGGCCGTGGACGCTCTTCGTGTACTGCTGCGCGATCTTCGAGTGGCAGGTGGCGCAGGTGTCGCTGACCCGCGAGCGGGGCTCGCCCGGCGGGCCGATCTCGTGCGCGCCGTGGCAGTCGGAGCAGACCGCGGCCTCCATCCTTCCGCCGGCGATCCGGGCGCGGTGCACGCCGTCGAGCGTCTCCTTGTAGTTGGTGAAGTGGCACTTCTGGCAGGTCTCGGAGAACGCGATGGTGTACTCGCGGCGGGTGTCGAACCGCTGCACGGGGTGCATTCCCGTGGCGTTCTTCAGATTGGCGTGGCAGTCCGTGCACGCGAGCTTGCGCATGTGGGACGAGCGGGAGAACGTCTCGGCGTCGATGCGGAGGTTCAGGACCTCGCCGCTGGCCAGCCTGATCTCGGAGGCCGCGCCGTGACAGGCGAGGCACTTGTCCACCTCCGCCGGGCGCGCCTGCGCCAGCAGCGAAGCGACTAGAAGGGTTCCAATCACCGGTGCCTCCTCGCAGAAACTGCGCGGCCGGGGCAGACCGCTTCCGCAGGTGAAGTTGCAACTCCGGGGCCGCCGGCGCTCCCGAGGAGGGAGCGCCGGAGGGGTCCGCAGAACTCGCGTCGGGACGGCGCGGTTCCGCAGAACCTCCGCGCTTCGGCTGCGCGCCGAGGCCGCAAATCCAGCGTAGGCGGGACGCCCCGGTCCGCTTCCAGGGGCCCACCCCGCAGGAAGTTGCGCGGATCGCGCGGCCGCGCGTCAATAGGGCCGGTGCGGCGCGACGGCCAAACACGTGTCGATCAGGAGGCCCTCGTCGTCGAGGACGATCCCGACGCCCGGCGACTCCTCGCCGTCTGCCTGCGGCGCCTGGGACTTTTCGTGCACGAGGCGACGAGCGCGTCCGGCGCCATCGACCTTCTCGAACGGCTGACCCCCGACGTGCTCTGCGTCGACGTCCGCCTGCCCGACGGAAGCGGGTTCGCGATCTGCGAGCACGTGCGCAGGACGGCGCGGCTGCGCGACGTGCCGGTGCTGGTGATCAGCGCGCTGTCGCGCCCGATCGATCGCGCGCAGGCGCACGCGGCGGGCGCGGACGAGTACCTGATCAAGCCGTTCCGCGCCGCCGCGCTTGCCGAGTCGGTGCGCGAGCTGCTCGCGCTCTCGGCCGTGTCGGGGAGCTGACCCTCAGGCGCGGAGGGCGCGCGCAACCAGCGGGACCGCGGCGAGCGCGAGGGCGGCAAAGGCGATCTTCCTGGCCGAGGGGCCGCCACCACCTCCCGCGCCAGCGCCGTCACCTCCTCCGGGCTTCCCACGTCCCGCGGGAACACCTGGCATCCGGCGCCGCGATCGCGGCAAAGGCGCGCCACCTCGTCGAGAGCGTCTTCCCTGCGCGCTGAGCGCGAGCCTTGCGCCGCGCTCCGCGAGCTTCAGCGCGGTCTCGCGGCCGATCCCGCTCGACGCGCCCGTGATCCCGACGGAGAGTCCCCGCAGTTTGCGCCTCATCTGACGAAGCTACGCATGCTGTTCGCGGCAGGGTCTGCGCGCCGCGGGCGCAAATTGCTCGCGTCGAGAGGAGGGACGCCCGCGCAACGAACGAAGAAGTCGCGGGCACGCCGCTTGCTCGGGACCGCGAGCAGGAGGCAACCACATGCGGAAGATCACCGGTTTGGTGTTCCTCGCGGTCCTGGCGGGCTCTTCGCTCGCGCGGGCCGAGGTGGACAAGAAGACGGAGCGGACCTGGAAGTCGAAGTGCGCGTCGTGCCACGGAGCCGACGGGACGGCGCAGACGGACCAGGGCAAGAAGTTCGGGATCAAGGATTACAGCGCGGCGGCGTTCCAGACCGCCAACAGCGACGCCGATCTGAAGAAGGCGATCCTCGAGGGCAAGGGCCAGAACATGCCGGCGTACAAGGATCTCGCCGAGCAGTCCGATCAGCTGGTGGCGCTCATCCGCTCCTTCAAGAAATAGGAGCGGGCGGCGCGGGGTGGGCCTTCACGGGCGCCCAGCCCGCGCCGCGAACCACGTTCAGGCCAGGGCGAACATCAAGGACCGTGGCCCGAACCAGAGCCAGCCGGGCTCCGCGCCGATCGGCAGCCCGCAGGGCGGCGCGCCGGACAGGCGGAACGACACCGAGCTCAACGAAACCGGACGCCCGCAAGGGACGCGCACCGAGCTGGCACGCAATCCCGATATCAACCAGGCCGACAACTCGCGCGGATCACAGGATCAGACTCGGGGATCCCGGACCGGCAGCGACATCGGCCTGATCCCGGAGGAGAACGAGGCTTCGGACCACGAGCTCGAATAGAGTTCGGCCGTGCGGCAGAAGCTGAGGCTCCGGACCAGCGCGAGGATGCGCGCGCGATCGTCCTCGGGCAGTTCGGCGAAATGCCGGATCAGATCGCGCGCTTCGTCGGGCAGGTCGGGGGACACGAGGAGCGGATGAGCAAGCCGCATGCCGCCGATCTCCCGTTTCCCGAGAGCCTGTGCCACCGCTGCGCGGCGCCTCCGCGGTATGTCCGTACCGACACGAGCGTTTTCATCCTCTGCCCGATCGTCCCGGAGAAGTATCCCCCGCAGCCGGTGCGCCAGTGCCCGTACTTCCGGCCGCGCGGCCCCTGAAGTTCTTGCTTGCGGCGTTCGAAGCCGGACGGGTCGTTCTTACAGCCAGGTCTCGACCAGCCCGGGCTCGTCCAGCTCGCCGCGGGGGACGCGGGTGAGACCGCGGCGGGCGAGGGCGGCGCGCGCTTCCTGCAACGAGCGGAACAGCTGCCACCCGGCGGGAGCGAGGCCGTCATCGGCCACGAGCACCCGGCGGACCGCGCAGCAGCCGGGGTGATTCGCCGCGCGCTCGTAGACGCTGAACAGCTCCACGCCCGGAATGTAGGGCGGGCGGCGGGGAAGGCCAGAAAATGGCTACATCTTGCGGTAGACGCCGACGACCACGCCGATGATCTGCGTCTCGCGGAAGTCGTCGCGGTTGACGTAGATGGGCTGGAGCCGCGGGTTGGAAGGCTGGAAGCGGACGCGGTCGCCTTCCGGGTAGTACCGCTTCACCGTCGCCTCGTCCTCGATCATCGCCACCACGATCTCGCCTGCGCCCGCCTGCAGCTGCTTGCGGACGAAGATGTAGTCGCCGTCGAAGATGCCGTCCCCGATCATCGAGTCGCCGGCGACGCGGAGGGCGAACACCTTCCGGCCACCGTCGCCGAGCAGCATGCTGTCGATGCGGACGTGATCGGTGATGTTCTCCTGGGCGAGGATCGGCGCGCCGGCGGCGACCTTGCCCACCACCGGGACCTCCACCACCTCGCCCTCGCCGACCGGCGACAGCTCGCGGCGGCTGATCCGGGGGAAGCGGCCGCCGCCGGAGCGGCCGCCCTCGATGACGCTGAGCGCGCGGCTCTTCAGCTCTCCCCGCAGCAGGTATCCCTTCCGCTCGAGCGCCTTGAGGTGGTCGTTGACGCCGTTGGTGGAGCGGATCCCGAAGTGCTCGCCGATCTCGCGGATCGTGGGCGGATAGCCCTGGTCCTGGATGCTCTTCTTGATGAAGGAGAGGATCTTTTCCTGGCGTTCGGTCAGCAGCTCGGTCATGGCCGGACGAAAGTACTGAACGCGTGAACACTGGTCAAGTTTTCAGGCTACGGAGCGAGGCGGTACACCTGCGCGGGCCCGGTGCCGGCGCGGGCGACGAGATAGAGGAATTCGCGCGAGCCGAGGCTGAGCGCCTGCCCATCGAGAAGCTGGGTGAGGGCAGCGCCGAGCCCCGCGCCGGACACCGCGGAGAAGTCGTCCGCGTTCGAGGGCGAGTTGTT
>JBGQLA010000187.1:0-9820 GCA_041499865.1 Deltaproteobacteria bacterium | reverse complement strand
GTGTCCTTCATCCCCGCGACATTGAAGCAGACCAAGCCTGCCGAGACCTCGCCGGAGAGCGGGGTGAGGAGCTCGACGTGTTTCATTTCTAGAAGCCCGCGCCTGCACTGCTCGTTGAGCTCGTGGATGCGCTTCGCGATCCGCGCCTTGCCGATGCCGCCATGGAAGCGGAAGGCTTCGGCGAGCGCCCAGCGGTGCTCGAACGAGTGGAAGCCGCCGGGCGTCATCTCTGCGGCCCGAGGAAGCTGCGCTTCTTTCCGCCACATGCGGTCGAAGCTGGTGATGCTGGGAGACGAGACCTCCCACCCCGCGGACGTCGCGAACAAGAGGCCGGTGCCACGCGGTCCGAAGAGCCATTTGTGGCAGCCGGCCGCGAACATGTCGCAACCCAGCGAGGCCATGGTCTCGTCCTCGACACCAAAGCCGTGCACGCCGTCGACGCAGAGGATGGCACGATCGGCCTCGGCGCGTCCCTGGTTGGCCTTCGCCACCGCCTGGGCGAAGCGCGCGATCGGCGTCCGCACTCCCGTGCTGGAGTGCACCCAGGTCACCGCCACCACTCGCGTCCGCGGACGAATCTCGCGGGCCAGCGCCTCGGTCATCTGGTCCGCAGTTGCCTCGGGAGCGCGCGCGTAGAGCGGAGCCCGTCGGACCACCGCGCCAGTGCGGGCCGCCCGCAGGTCGAGGGCGCGAAAGGTCGCGGGATGATCGTGCGTGGTCGAGAGAATCTCCTGCCCCTCGCGGAGTTGCAGCCCGTTGTAGAAGGTGCCGAGCCCCATGGTGGTGCTGTCGGTCATCGCCAGGTCGTCGGGCTTGCAGCCCAGGTGCTCGGAGGCGGCCTGCCGGGTCGCCTTCTCGAAGCGTTCGATGTTTTCCTCGACATAGAGGAAGGGATTCTCGTCGAGGCCCCGGCGGTGCGCTTCGATGGCGACGCGCACCGGCTGCGGGTGCGAGGCGAGGAAGAACTGAGACATGTGGATCCAGCGCCTGTCGAGCGGGAACTGTCGCCGCACCGACTCCCAGTCGTCGGCCACCGGCGGCGCGGCGGGCTTCTCCACCTCGCGCGCCCTGGAGAGCGCGGCGCCGGATCCGAGCAAGGCAATGCCGGAGAGCAAGTCACGTCGCCGCATGGGTCCCCCTGCTGGAGCTTGTCATCATCCACTCCGAAAGAGCTGTCGATGCCGGAGAGGACGGTTCGCCGTGAGCCTACGCCCTCTGCCGGCGGCGTCCAGCCCGATCCAAGGTCAGCCGCGCAGTCCAGCGTGGCGCCCGTGGGCGGCCGCGCCGCCCGCTCGCCGCACGACTGAGTCAAGTCAACCGGGTCGCTCGGCCATTCAGACGCGGGGGCGGTTCCCGAATCGTTGGACAGGTCGCGGTTCTTCAGAGACGAAAATTGGTGGAGGCGGCGGGAATCGAAGGAGCGTCCGGGTGTGACCCTGCGTGACCTTCGATGGCCCTGCATGGAAACGACCACGACCTGCGCGTGGAGCACCGAGGTTAGCGGCGCTGGCTCGCGTTCCAATTGCGTACCAGGTTGTCGATCAGGGCCGGGCTGTAGAGGCAGTACGCCTGCTCCCGCGCGTAGGTCGCCAAGTAACTACGAAAGAGGTCGAGCGGCTCCGCGCCGACCCGCAACGCGCGGCGGTTCGCCACCAGGCTGGTGGAGCCTGCCGCGGTCAACTCTGCGGCGGCGGTGGAGACCGCGGCATCGATCTGCGATCCGTCGAGCACCTCGTCGCAGATCAGCCGGCCCTCGGGGCTGTCGGCCGGGAAGGCGCGGTTGAAGAAGATGCCCTGCCGGGTCGCCCGCTCGCCGACGAAGCGCGGGAGTCTGAGATTCGCGACGCCCGGGATGATCCCCTCCTTGCGCGCCGGCAGGTTGAAATAAGCTCCGCGCTCGGCGATCACCCGGTCGAGGACGAGCAGCATCTGGCAGTGGCCGCCGATGGCGAAGGCGTCGACCGCGCCGATGAACGGCTTCTCGACCCGATCCTCGATCTCCGACGGACCGTACTCCGGCCCTGCCAGGCCCCGGTAGATCTTGGCGAGGGGCCCGGTCTCGCGGGTGAGCATGAAGTCCACCAGCGAGATCTGGCCCTGGTAGAGCAAGGTCAGGTTGATGCCGGCGCCGAAGACGCGGCGGCCTGCGTACTTCGCCTTCTCCATCGGGGCGCCGCGGAGCACGCCGGCGCGGATCCGGTCGTCGAGCAGCACCAGGTCGACCAGCGTCTCCAGCGCCTGCTGGTACTCGTCGTCCTCGGCGTTGAGCCAGGCCTGGTGGTGGAAGGTGATGCGGCCGAGCTCGCCATCGCGCTCGAGCGACATCGGCTCGAGGCGCAGACGGCCGGTGGCGCGGAACTCCTCGAGGCGATCCAGCGCCCAGCGGGTCGGCTGCGCCATCGCGTGGAGGAGGTGCAGGCCCGCTTCGCGGTCGGCGAAGACGTGGGCGAGCAGGATGCCCTGGTCGATCTGCACGCCGTCCTGGTGCATCTGCGGGAACTCCCGCTCGCGGGCAACCTCCTGCGGCGTCGGCACCAGCCCGGGGAACCCGGCGGCGGCGGCGAAGACCAGCTCGCGCAGGCGAAGGAGCCGGGTCATCCCGGCGGTGAGCTGGCGGTAGATCGCGCCCGCGTGGCGCCGCGCGAACCGCTCGCGCACTCCTCGCGCGCCGGTGAGCAGCGCCGCTGCGGCGGCCTGGGCCTCGGGCGATCTCTGCGGCTTGGGCGGCAGGCGGCGGAGGAGCTCGCCGGAGAGCTCGAGCCAGCGCCGCAGGTCCTCCCAGTCGCGTTGCAGGTCACCCAGCTCCGGACCCGGCACCGCGGCCACGCGGGCAGCGTCCGCCCGGCCGATGCCCGCGGCCAACAGGAGCTCGGTCGTGCGAGCGGCGATCTCTACTTCGGCGGGGTGGGGCATGGCGCTCTCCTTCCGGGTGGAGATTCAGGCGCTGGACAGCACCGGGAGCGACGCTCTCTCGAGCTGGAGCAGCAGCTCGGCGGCGCGCCGCTCGGCCTCGGCGGCGCTGGTGAGCTTGTGCTCCTCGTAGCCGCGGATCCTCTCCGGCAGCTCCGCCACCGCGAGCACCACCTCGCGGTTGTCGCGGCGCAGCCGCGAGAGCGCCCGCAGCAGCGCGTCGCGGTACCAGCCGGCCAGACGCCGCTCGGTCTTGCGCACCTCGGCGCGGCCGAACGGGTCTAGCGGCGTGCCGCGCAGCCGCCTCGCCTGCGCCAGGAGCCACAGTGCCGGGTCGAACCAGCGCCCGAGCTGGAGCTTGCGCTTCATCCCCAGCGCCCGCAGCAGCGGCGGGTGCAGGTGATAGCGGACGGTCAAGTCGCCGGTGAAGCGCTCCTCCGCCCGCCGGCGCCGCGAGCTGCGCAAGAGCAGGCGCGCCACCTCGTACTCGTCCTTGTAGGCGAGCAGCTTGTAGAGGTTGCGGATCACCGAGCGGGCGATCGCCAGCTCGCCCGCGCCCAGCGCTTCGCGCTCACGGCGAGCGGTGTCGAGCACGAACTCGAGGTAGCCACGGGCGAGACCGATGCCCTGGAAGCGGATCAGCTCGGCGAGGCGCAGCGCCAGCAGGCGGCGGCTCTCCTCGTCGAGCGGCTCCGAGCGCGCGAACAGCTCCTGGTAGTGCGCCCGCGCGCCGCCCAGGCCCGCCGCCTCGCGGACGGCCGCAGCGGCGGCGCCCTCCACCGGCGGGTGGAGCAGCGCCCGCCCGCGCTCCGGGTCGTGCTGGAACACCCGCCCGTAGCGGAACGCCTGCACGCTCTGCTCCACCGCGGTGCCGTTGAGGGCCAGCGCCGCCTCGACGCTGCCAGGGCTCACCGGCAGCAGTCCAGCCTGGCAGGCGGCGCCGAGCGCGATCAGGTTTGCGGGCATCCAATCTCCGAACAGCTCCTCGGCCAGCGCGCGCGCCTCGATGCGCACCGTCCGCGCCGGCGCGCAGACCGCGGCGATCGCCGCCTCCATCGCCTCCGGCCGCGGCGCGAGGTGGACGTCGCGGATCATCTCGCCGCTCGGGAGCAGCGTGGTGTTGATCACCGCCGAGGTCGTCTCTGGCCGGCAGCGCAGGAGGTTCTGGCGGTCGGACGCCGCCATCAGATCCAGCGCGAGCAGGAGATCGGCCTGCCCGAGCCCGACCTTGTTGACCTGGAGCGGGCGGCCGCCCTCGCCGACCACCAAGCTGCTGAGCACCGCCCCCCACTTCTGCGCAGCGCCGGTCTGGTCGTAGCTGAGCACCTCCTTGCCGTCGAGCAAGGCCGCCCAGGCCAGCACCGAGTTGAGCGTGAGCACGCCGGTCCCGCCGACGCCCGGGATGGTGATGCGGTAGGGCCGGTCGAGCCGCTGCTGCGCCGGCTCGGGCACCGCGTCGGCCGCAAGCTGCGCCGGCCTCGGCTTGCGCAGGCCGCCGCCGCGGACGTCGACGGTGAGGAAGGAGGGGCAGTCGCCCTCCAGGCAGAACTGGTCCTGGTTGCAGCTCGACTGGTGGACCTGGGTCTTCGGCCCGTACTCGGTCTCCACCTTGTGCAGCGACATGCAGTTGGTGAGCGCGCCGCAGTGGCCGCAGTTCTCGCAGACCTCCTCGTCGATCACCACGAAGCGCGTGGGCGCAGCGCGCTGTGCCCGCTTCTGCTTGCGCCGCCGCTCGTTGGCGCACTCGCCGTCGTAGAGCAGCACGGTCACGCCCGGGGTCGCCTCCAGCTCGCGCAGCGTCTGGTCGATGCGGTCGCGCGGAACCACGCTGGCGACGGCGGGCCACTGCTCCCCCGCATAGACGGACGGCTCGCGCGCGACCACCACGATCCGGCTCACCTTCTCCAGCGCCAGGAGCCGCACCAGCGTGGGGAGGTCGCGCTGCCCCACCAGCGGCTGCCCGCCAGTGTTGGCCACCACGCCGTTGTAGAGGATGCGGAAGGTGAGGTTGACGCCCGCCGACACGGCCCAGCGGATGTTGAGGTAGCTGGAGTGGAAGAGCGCGCCGTCGCCCTGGTTCTGGATGATGTGCCGCCGGTCGGTGAACGGGCTCAAGCCGACCCAGGCCAGTCCCTCGCCGCCGAGCTGGAAGGTGGCGTCGGCGTGGCGCTCGGGCTGCTCGATCAGGGTGGCGAAGACGTGGCAGCCGGGCGCGCTCCAGGCCACCTCTCCCGGCAGCACCTTGAGCGAAACGTTGTGCGGGCAGCCGCTGCAGTAGTTGGGCGTGCGCCGCAAGAGGGCCGGGGCCTGCCGCTCCCGCAGCGCGCGCAGCTCCTCCAGGCGACTGCGGATCGGCTGCTGCTCCTTCCGGGCGCCGGCGAGCTCGAGCAGGCGCGGGCCGAGCAGCTCGGCCACCACGTCGCTGTCGAGCCCGCCGTAGTCGGGAAAGAGCGGCGAGCCGCGCTCGTCGCGCTTGCCCACCACCCGCGGCCGGTCGGCGAACGGATAGAGCGCCTCCTTGATCCGCTCCTCGACGAAGCCGCGCTTCTCCTCGATCACCACCACTTGCTCGAGGCCGCGCAGCGCCTCCGCGGCGAACTCCTGGTCGAGCGGGTGGATCATCCCCAGCTTCACCAGCCGGATCCCCAGCGCGCCGAGTGCGGCGTCGTCGATGCGGAGGTCCAGCAGCGCCTGGCGGGTGTCGGCGAAGCTCTTGCCCGCCGTCACCAGCGCCAGCCGATCGCGCGGGCCGCCCACCACCACCTGGTCGAGCCGGTTCGCGCGCGCGTAGGCCACCGCCGCCGGCAGCCGCTCGGCGTAGAGGAGCCGCTCGGTGTCCACCGTCTCGCCGGGGAAGAAGCGGTGGTACTGGCGCTTCTGGAACGGCCGCCCGCCGGGCCGGAAGTCCGGCAGCAGCACGCCCGGCCGCGCCGGATCGACGCGCACGGTCTGGCTCCCGTCGCAGAGCTGGCCGACCAGCTTCATCGCCACCCACAGGCCGCTGTAGCGCGAGAGCGCGACCGCGTGCAGGCCGAGCTCGAGGAACTCGGCCACCGAGGAGGGGTGGAGCACCGGCATCCCGGCGTGGACGAAGTAGTACTCCTGCCCGTAGGGCATGGTGGAGCTCTTCGCCTCGTGGTCCTCGCCAGAGAGCACCACCACCGCGCCGTGGGTGGTAGTCCCGGCGTAGTTGCCGTGGCGGATGGCGTCGCCGGCGCGATCGAGCCCCGGCCCCTTGCCGTACCAGAGGCCGACCACGCCGTCATAGCGCTGGTGCGGGTAGCGCTCGAGCAGCTGGGTCCCCATCAGGGCGGTGGCCGCCATCTCCTCGTTGCCAGCAGGCTGGTGGACGACGCCGAGGGGCGAGAGGTGGCGCATCGCCTGCTGCAGCGCGAGGTCGTAGCCGCCGAGCGGCGAGCCGGGGAAGCCGCTGATGAACGCGCCGGTCCGCAGCCCGGCGGCGCGATCGCGGCGGAGCTGATCCAGCGGCAGGCGCACCAGCGCCTGCACTCCGCTGAGGAGCACCGTGCCCGATTCCAGCGAGTAGCGGTCATCGAGCGAGCGGGGAAAGGCGCTCACTTGACCCCTGCTTCAGCCGGCGCCGCGCCGCCCAGTTCGCTGACGATGGCCGCGACCTCGGCGTCGGTGAGCGTGCGATTGGCGCCCTTGGCCCGCGCCAGCACCGCCCTGGCGAGCGCTTCGTCGGCAGAGAGCTGGTGCCGCTCCATCCAGTGCTTCACATTGGAGAGCCCGCTCATCGGTCCGACCTCGATCTCCTGCCGCTTGCCGAACTCGCCGGCCGGCACGCCCGAGTAGATCCGGTCGGCCAGCCAGCGGTCGCCCTTCCTCTGTGCCTTGACGATGGCCGCCGCGTGCACGCCGGTGGCGGTGCGGAAGGCATCGCGCCCGACGAGCGGATAGTTCACCGGCAGCGCGTGCCCGGTGGCCAGCGCCGCCTTCTGCGTGTACTCGACCAGGCGGCTCATGTCGCGCGGCCCGTAGATCGGGTGGCCGTGCAGCTTGAGGTTCACCAGCAGCTGGTCGGTGGCGGTGTTGCCGACCCGCTCTCCGATCCCGGCGGCGCAGCCGTGCAGACGCGTCGCGCCGGTCACCCCGGCGGCGAGGGCGTTGGACAGCGCCAGCCCGCGGTCGTTGTGCCCGTGCCAGTCGATGCCGATCTCGAGCCCGGTCTCCTTCACCAGCCGCATCGTCCAGTGGACGAGCGCGATGGTCCCGGCGATGGTCGCGTGCCCGACGGTGTCGCAGAGGCACAGGCGCCGCGCGCCCGCCTCGATCGCGGAGAGGAAGAGCCGCTTGAGCTGATCCGGCCGCGAGCGGGTGGTGTCCTCGGTGACGTAGGCCACCGACAGCCCCTGCGAAACGGCGAACTTGATCGCCTCCACCGACTGCTTCTCGATGAAGGCGACGTCCCACTCTTCTGCGTATTGCCGGATCGGCGAGCTGCCGATGAAGGCGTAGACCTCCAGCGGCACGCCGGTCTTCTGCACCATCCCCGCCACCGGCTCGATGTCGCCCACCACGGTGCGGCAGGCGACGTTGGCCTTGATCGAGAGATTGGCGTCGCGGATCTCGGTACAGAGCCGCTCGATCGCCGCCCGCTGGTGCGCGCCCGCGCCGGGCAGGCCCAGGTCGACCTGGTAGATCCCCAGCGCGTCCATCAGCTGCAGGAGCTCGATCTTCTGCTCGAGCGTCGGGTCGATCGCGCTCGGGCTCTGGATGCCGTCGCGCAGCGTCTCGTCGAGCACTACCGCCTGGGCGAGGTGCCCGGGCGGAGCGGACAGCCGGTGTTCGTCGGGTGGGCCGTAATTCCAGTCATAGAGAAGGCCGTCAGCTTCCATACGGTCCTCCTGCCCTGGGTCGCTCGACCCAGCTGAGGCGCGATCCTTCTCACGCTGGTGGCTCTGCGACAAGTGGAAGCGGGGCGCGCCTTGAACCCCTGCTTCGAAAGGAGCAAGCTCGATTCGATATCATCCGTGTATCCGTCCTCTACAGTACAGCGGAGAAGAAACATGCGAAAGCTGCTGCTGGCGTGCGCTGCCGGTTTCTCCGCAGCGCTGGCCCTGCCCGCTCGTGCCGCTCCCCAGTCCGCGCCGATCAAGATCGGCGCCTCGCTCTCGGTGACCGGGGTGGCCTCGTTCCTCGGCGACCCCGAGCTCAAGACGCTGCAGCTCTACGTCGAGCAGCTCAACGCCAAGGGGGGCCTGCTCGGCCGCAAGCTCGAGTTGGTCAGCTACGACGACGCCGCCGACCCGACCAAGGCCAACAGCTTCGCCAAGCGGCTGATCGAGGAGGACAAGGTCGACCTGATCGTCGGCGGCACCACCAGTGGCGCCACCATGGCGATCATCCCGCTGGTGGAGAAGGCGGAGATCCCGTTCATCTCGCTCGCGGGCGCGGTGGCGATCGTCGAGCCGCCGAAGAAGTGGGTCTTCAAGACCCCGCACACCGACCGCATGGCCGCGGAGAAGGTCTTCGAGGACATGAAGAAGCGCAAGCTCGACAAGGTGGGCCTGCTCTCGGAGAACTCGGCCTTCGGCCAGTCCGGCAAGAAGGAGACGCTGGGGGTGGCGCCCAAGTACGGCATCACCATCGTCGCCGACGAGAGCTATGGGCCCAAGGACCCCGACATCACCACCCAGCTCACCAAGATCAAGAACGCGCCCGGCGTGCAGGCGATCCTGGTCTTCGGTCTCGGCCAGGGCCCGGCGGTGGTGACCAGGAACTACGGCCAGCTCGGCATGACGCTGCCGCTCTACCAGTCGCACGGCGTCGCCTCGGAGGAGTTCATCAAGCTGGCGGGCAAGGCGTCCGAGGGCGTGCGGCTGCCGGCGTCGGCGCTGCTGGTCGCCGGATTGCTGCCGGACGGCGACCCGCAAAAGCCGGTGGTGACCGCCTACGCCAAGGCCTACGCCGCGCGCTACGGCTCCGCGGTCTCGACCTTCGGCGGCCACGCCTACGACGGGCTGATGCTGGCGGTCGAGGCGATCAAGCGGGCGGGCACCACCGACAAGGCCAAGGTGCGCGACGCGCTCGAGCAGACCAAGGGGTTCATCGGCACCGGCGGCGTGGTCAACCTCTCCGCCACCGATCACCTCGGCCTCGACCTGACCGCCTTCCGGATGCTGGAGATCAGGAATGGGACCTGGGCGCTGGCGAAGTAGCGCATGCTCTCCCAGACCGTGCAGTTCCTCCTCTCCGGGCTGACCAGCGGCGCCATCTACGCCCTGTCGGCGATCGGCTTTTCGGTCATCTACAACACCAGCGGCGTGATCAACTTCGCCCAAGGCGAGTTCATCATGATCGGCGGTGTCGCCTCGGTGATGCTGGTCTCGGCCGGGGCGCCGCTGCCGCTGGCGGTGGCGCTGGCGGTGTTGCTGTCGGCGCTGGCGGGCCTGCTGCTGGAGAAGCTGGCCATCGAGCGGGCGCGCAACGCCAGCCAGGCCTCGCTGATCATCATCACCATCGGCGGGTCGATCTTCCTGCAGGGCGCGGCGCAGGTGGTGTTCGGCAGGGGGCAGCGGGCGCTGCCGCCGTTCCTGGGCGACGAGCAGATCCGCATCGCCGGCGCCTCGCTGCTCCCGCAGAGCGGTCTGATGGTCCTCACCGGCGCCGCGCTGTTGGCGGCGCTCGCCTGGTTCTTCGGCGCCACCCGGCTGGGAAAGGCGTTGCTGGCCACCTCGCACAACCGCCTCGCCGCGCAGCTGGTGGGGATCGACGTGCGCGCCATCCTCGCGCTCGGCTTCGTGCTCTCGGCCGCGATCGGCGCGCTGGGCGGCGCGGTGGCGGCGCCGATCACGCTCACCTCTTCGGACGTGGGGGTCATGCTCGGCCTCAAGGGCTTCGTCGCCGCCACGCTGGGCGGTCTGGGAAACGCGATGGGCGCGGTGGC
>JBGQLA010000186.1:0-9828 GCA_041499865.1 Deltaproteobacteria bacterium | reverse complement strand
TTCACTCCGCCGCCAGGTTCACCTGCTGCTCCGACTCCTCGCACATGAAGCGCACCGCGGCCGCCGCCTGCTCCGCCGAATCGCAGCGCCCCTCGTACTTCCGGGTGAGCACGCTCCCACCCCAGTCATCGACCGACTCCCCCGCCTGCGCCAACCCCAGCGCCGCCAGACGCTGCGAAACGCGCGCATCCAGCATCGCCTTCGCCGCCGCCGGCTCCCCCCGCACCTCGTACTCGCCGCGCACCACCCGATCCGCTGCCCGCAACCACACCCGCATCGGATTGAACCGCGCGCGGCCCGTGCGGCGGAGCACCTGCGCGCCGTCCGCCGCGTCCGCGCCGAGCTGGTACCGCTCCGCCAGCACCGCGAACATCCGGCCCAGCCAGGGGTCCGCCTCCAGCCGCGGGTCGGCGGGGCGGGGAGGAGGAGGCGGCGGGCGCGCGGGAAAAAGGGCCCGGAAGATCCTGCGCAGCATCCGCTATCCCGGCACGCCGGCGGCTCGCCAGATCTGCTCCGCGTACTCGCGGATGCTGCGGTCCGAGGAGAACTTCCCCATGTGCGCGATGTTCAGGACGGCCATCCGCGACCACTGATCCGGATCGAGAAACGCCTTCGCGACCCGCTCCTGGCACTCCAGGTAGGACTGGAAGTCCGCCAGCAGCATGTAATTGTCCTGCTCGAGCAGCGCCTGCACCATCGGACGGAAGATGTCCGGGTGCTCCGGCTCGAAGAAGCCGGAGGCGATCAGGTCGAGGACCGCCTTCAGCTCGGCGTTCTGCTCGTAGGAGTCGCGGGGCCGGTAGCCATTGCGCTGCAGCTCCTGCACTTGCTGGGCGGTGAGCCCGAAGAGGAAGAAGTTCTCCGGCCCCACCTCCTCGCGGATCTCGATGTTCGCCCCGTCCAGGGTCCCGATGGTCAGCGCGCCGTTCAGGGCGAACTTCATGTTGCCGGTGCCGCTCGCCTCCTTGCCGGCGGTGGAGATCTGCTCGGAGAGATCGGACGCCGGGAAGATCTGCTCGGCGAGCGAGACGCGGTAGTTGGCGAGGAAGACGACCTTGAGCTTGCCGTTGACTTGAGGGTCCGCGTTCACCACCGCCGCCACCGAGTTGATCAGCTTGATGATCAGCTTGGCCGCCGCGTACGCCGGCGCCGACTTCCCGCCGAAGATCACCGTGCGCGGCACCACCGCGAGGTCCGGGTTCTTCTTCAGCCGCAGATAGAGCGCGACCACGTGCAGCACGTTGAGCAGCTGCCGCTTGTACTCGTGCAGCCGCTTCACCTGCACGTCGAAGATCGAGCTCCGGTCGATGGTGATGCGGTGCTCCGCCTCGATGTAGCGCGCCAGCTGCTCCTTGTTCCTCTGCTTGATCGCCCGCACCTCGCTGCGGAAGGCCGGATCCTCCGCGTGCTCCGCCAGCTTTCCCAGCTGCTCGAGCTGGGTGATCCAGCCGTCGCCGATGCGCGCGGTGATCGCGTCCGCCAGCAGCGGGTTCGCCGTCAACAGCCAGCGCCGCGGCGTCACTCCGTTGGTGACGTTGTGGAACCGCTCCGGGAACATCTCGTGGAAGTCGCGGAAGAGATCCGCCTTGAGCAGCTCCGTGTGCAGCGCGGCCACCCCGTTCACGCTGTGGGACCCGACGGTGGCGAGGTACGCCATGCGGATGCGCTTGCTGTCCGGCGTGCCGTTGCCGTCGTCGATCAACGACATCCGCACCAGGCGTCCCTCGTCGTACGGGTACCGGCTCATCACCTGGCGGAGGAAGCGCCGGTTGATCTCGTAGATGATCGCCAGATGCCGCGGGAGCAGCCGCTGGAACAGCTCCACCGACCAGGTCTCCAGCGCCTCGGCGAGCAGGGTGTGGTTGGTGTACCCGATGGTCGCCTGCGTCACCTCCCACGCCTTCTCCCAGGGGATGGCGTGCTCGTCGACGAGGATGCGCATCAGCTCGGGGATGGCGATGGCGGGGTGCGTGTCGTTGAGCTGGATCGCCACCTTGTCGGCGAAGTTCTCCAGCGACGGGAACGCGACCAGGTGCCGCCGGACGATGTCGTGCAGGGAGCAGGCGACGAAGAAGTACTGCTGCCTGAGGCGCAGCTCCTTGCCGAACACCTTCACGTCGCTCGGGTAGAGGACCTTGGAGATGGTCTCCGAGCGGTTCTTGTCCAGCACCGCCTTCTCGTAATCGCCCTGGTTGAAGTAGCGCAGGTCGAAGTCCGAGCTGGCCCGGGCCCGCCAGAGCCGCAGGGTATTGACGGTGTTGCACCCGTACCCGGCGATGGGCGTGTCGTACGGCATGCCCACCACCTGCTCGCCGCCGGTCCAGCGCACGCGCAGGTGCCCGCGGTCGTCGGTGTGCTCCTCGATTTGGCCGCCGAAGCGCACCGGCATGCCGTACTCCGGCCGCGCGATCTCCCAGGGATTGCCGAGCCGCAGCCACTCGTCCGGCTTCTCCACCTGCCAGCCGTCCTTGATCTCCTGATCGAACATCCCGAACTCGTAGCGGATGCCGTAGCCGTATGCGGGGATGTCCAGCGTGGCCATCGAGTCGAGATAGCAGGCCGCCAGCCTGCCCAGGCCGCCGTTGCCGAGGCCCGCGTCCACCTCCTGCTCGAGCACGTCGCCGAGGTCGAGGTTGAGCATCTTCATCGCGTCGCGCGCGATGTCGTACAGGCCGAGGTTGATCAGGTTGTTCGCCAGCGCCCGCCCCATCAGGAACTCGGCGGACAGGTAGTACACGCGCTTCGCGTCCTTGCGGTAGTAGCGCTGCTGCGTGCTGATCCAGCGCTCGATCAGCCGGTCGCGCACGGTCAGCGCCATCGACATGTAGCGGTCGAGCTCGGTGGCCGAGTACTGGTCCTTCGCCAGCGAGTACAGCAGGTGGTTGGTGAAGGAGTGGAGGAGCGCGGCCGCCTCGTTGGGGGCGGTCGCCCGGACCGGACGATTCATGCCGGAAGTGTACACCGGCGTCCGGCTACCGCACGGTGATGAGATAGCCGATCGTCCCCTGGAAGCCGCTGGTGCTGCCGGCGAGCCGCGCGACCTGGGACGACGCCCAGTCGAGCTCGAGCTGCGCGAGCGCGCGGCCCGGCCCGATGCGATAGCTGAGCCCGAGGCCGACCGCGAGCCGCGCGGCGATGCCCGAGTCCTCCGCCTGTCCGAGGAACAGGGGCAAGGTGGTGCGGACGCTCTGGCGCTGCAGGCCGACTCCGAAGGAGGCCAGCGCGTCGAGCCCGCGGAAGAAGACCTGGCGGCTGGCGCGCGCGCCGATCTGCGCCAGCCACGCGCTCGCTTTCGCCCTCTCGCTCAGCGAAGGCACCGCGGTGTACTGCGAGATCTCGGAGAGGAAGCTGCCGCCCACGTCGAGCAGCAGCTCGACAGGAAGCGATCCGGCGCGCACCGCCACTTCGCCGAGGAACGTTCCCGACGACGCGCCGTCGAAGCTGCGCCCGCCGCCGCCGAGCAGGCCGGCGGAGACGCTCCAGGGGCGCTGCGGCCCCAGCGAGGTGCGCCAGAACGAGCGCCGCGCGCCCGGAGGCAACGGGGCCACCGCGATGTCCAGCGTCGCGAGCTGTCCGTTGGCCTTCGCTTCCAGCTGCGTGGAGCCGCGGGTTCCCTCCGCCGGCAGGTACTCCGCGAGGTAGATGCCGGGCCCGGCGCGGCCGTGCATGCTGGTCTCGCCGTCGTCGGAGGCGAGGGTCACCTGCGCCTCGTCGTCCGGGGTGCCGTCGGGCTTGACCACGAAGATCTCCACCTCGATCGGCGTGACCGGGTCGGCGCGCTCGGCCCGCGCGGCGAGCCGCACGCGGGAGTAGGGCGGAGGCTCGAGGTCGAGCGGCTTCTCGTTCTCGTTGCCGAGCTTGTCGGTGATCTTCAGCGTCGCCTGGCGCACGCCCGGCGGCACCACCATGGGCAGGCGGACGGTGCCGTCGCTGTCCGCCGAGAGCGGCCCCTGCACGCGGCCGGCCACCTCCGCCTCGACCCTGGAGCCCGGCCGGGTCTCGATCACCAGGGTGTCGGATCCGGAGAGCGGAATGGAAACCCAGCGCAGCTCGCGGCTGCCGCCGTCGTCGATCTGCGCCAGCACCAGCGCCACCGAGGGCGCGCGGAGCGGCGGGGCATGGAAGCGGGCGCGGACCACGTCGCCGCGGCGCTGGGCGCCGGTCACGGTGCCCACGGTGGTGGAGAACGTCACCTGTGCGCTGGCGGGCGCGCGCACCTCGAGGTCGGCGCCGGCGTCCTTGCCGAGCACCAGCTGCGCGGGGTTCGCGGAGATCGACGCCGCGAGGAGGAGCGCTAGCGCCATTGCCACAACCTCTTCTTCACCTTGACGTTGGGGATCGAATCGTCGCGCAGGACCACGCTCTCCACCTGCTTGCGGCGGCCGAGCGCGTCCACCGTCACCACCGCGATCTTCTGCTTGCCTTGCTTGAGGGGAACCTCGATGCGGAACCTTCCCCCTTCCTCGACGGTCACCGGCTCGCCCTGCACGAACACGCGGCTGCCGGGATCCACCTGGCCGGCGATGGGGAAGGTGGCCTTGTTCGTCTCCTTCTGGTTCGGCCACTGCACGTTGAGGAGCACGCGCCGCAGCGCTTCCACCGGCTTGCTCGGGGTGGGCTGCGCGCGGCTCACCCGGGTGATCTCGCCGTTCTTCACCGCCACGGACTTGCCGCCGCCGCTGACGTTCACGGTGCCGGTGACGGAGGCCACGGCGACCACGCCGCGCCCGTCGGCGGTGACGAAGAAGTGGCCGCCTTCGCTGTGCGCGGTGGCGTCGCTGTTCTCGATCTCGACGTCCAGCATGCCCCGCAGGTCGACCTCGGACTCGACGCTGCCGCGGACCCGGGCGCGCACCGACTGCCTCGCCACCTGCTTGAGCTCGAGGCGGCTGCTCTCGTGCAGACGCATGCGCACGCCCTCGACGGCGACGTCGGCCTCTCCGACTTCGGTGCGCAGGGCGTCGCGGGCGGAGAGGAGGTCGCCCACCTTGGCGTCGGCCACCGAGCCATCGGACGCGCGCAGGACCTGCACCCGCCCGTTCTTCGCGGTGACCACGGCCTGGGACCCCGGCGCGCCGGCAAGGGAGCTGGAAGCGGTCGACGAGGCGTCTCGCTTGCAGGCCGGCAGGGCCAGGAACATGGCCAGGATCGCCGCCGCGCGAGGCATCCCGGGACTGTACGAATCGGTCGCGTGTGGGCGCAAATTTCGAACAGTTGCGCGGGTGTGCGTGCTGCCTACAGCAGCGGCAGCTGCCGGCCGCGGCCCGGCCGCCGGAACGTGTCCGCTTCCGCCTCGTCCTGGAACCCCTGGTTCATTCCCAGGCGCTTGACGGTGGCATCGAAGAGGGCGCGTGCGGCTTCCGCGTACCTGCCTTCTCCGCGGCCGCGCACGCCGAAACGCGGATCGTAGAGCTTGCCTCCGCGCGCTTCGCGGACGCGGTTGAGGACCCGATCGGCGCGCAGCGGCAGCATCTCCCGCAAGCGCTGCTCGAACACCTGCTTCACGGAGCCGGGCAGCCTGAGGAAGACGAATCCGGCCCGCCGCGCTCCGGCCGCGTGCGCCGCCTCGAGGATGCGCGGAATGTCCGCGTCGGAGAGCCCCGGGATCACCGGCGCGACGTTCACGCCTACGTTCAGGCCCGCTGCCGCGAGGCGCGCGATGGTCCGCACGCGCCGCTCCGGCGTGGCCACGAACGGCTCCATCGCGTGCGCGTGCGCGCGGTCCCAGATGGGAATGCTCACGCTCACCGAGACGCTCGCCTTCCGGTTCAGCTCCTGGAGCACGTCGAGATCGCGCTCGATCAGCGGCGACTTGGTGATGATCCCGGCGGGGTTGCCGTACGCGGCGCAGACCTCGAGACAGCCGCGCGTCAGCCGGTAGCTGGCCTCCAGCGGCTGGTAGCAATCGGTGACGCCGGAGAAGACCACCAGCTCGCCCTTCCACGAGGGCCGCTCGAACGCTTCGCGCAGCAGCCGCGGCGCCTCTGGCTTCACGGTGATCTTGCGCTCGAAGTCCGTGCCGGCGCCCAGCCCGAGGTACTCGTGGCTCGGCCGCGCGTAGCAGTTGTGGCTCACGACGCCGTTGGCGATGAAGTCGCCCGTTCCGGTGGTGATGTCGAACATCGGAAGCTCGATCCCCAGCGGCTCCACCGAGACGACGCGGAGCCTGGCGTTGCCCTTCAGCGCCTGCCCCTCGATGTCCCGCTTCCTCGTGATGCACGGTTCAACGGTATGAAAGAAGCGGAGGTGTTCGCGGAGCCCACCGCGCACCCGCACGTTGCTCGCCCGATGGTTGTCTCCGCCGGGCTCGAGTACCGCATCGAACCCGAGCGCACGCAGGCAGAGCAGGATCTCGTCGAGGATTCGCGCATCGGTGTTCGAGAAGCGCAGGATCCCGCGGCTGTAGCTTCCCTCCGCATCGAAGATTCCCGCGAGGAAACCGACTTGCCAGCTCCGGCTCGGCTTGCCGGGCCATGAGCAGATCTCCTGGATGTCCTCAAAGCGCGCCCGTGCGTGGGTGCGGATGCCGACCATCCGGCGCCGCGTGGCAAACGCTTCCTGGAAGAGAAACTCGCGGGTTGGGATCTGGAACTCCTGCAAGTAGGCCTGCGAACGCCGTAGTGGTTCGAGATCCACGAGCGCGAGGCGGAACTGATACTGGTCTCCGTTGGCGCGGCCGGGGCGCGAGTAGCGATAGGCGCGCAGCAGCGCGTCTCCCCGGATCATGCCGCACAGGTATCCACGCCGATAATCCACGTCGATCACTGGGGGCGGCGCGAATTGTCCCGTCCCCAGCAGCGAATTCCCGCTGGTCAAATGAGGCCGCCGGGCAGCGCCTGAACCAGCGCCCGTCACGTACTTCCAGCCGCGCTCCGTGAGAAAGCGGTGATCGGCACTGGCGACGAGTGCGCTGCCATCCTCGAGCCGGATCCGGAACGCTCTCTTCAAGGTCCGCCAATGTGCCAGCACACGCGTGCGCGTGTAGCGCCTGTACCGATTGTGGGAGACGGTCCCGTAGATCACGTCTCCGACGCGAACGTCGGCGAGAGGGCGAGTCATGCCGTCGCCCATGAGGATCGGAGTGTCACCCGAGAGGCAATAGGAGCACGCATGAAAGCAACCCCTGTACGGGTTCACGCTCCAGCTGAAGCCCACGTCGGGGCTGTCGTTGTGCGCGAGGATCTCGCGGGTGTGGTCCTCGTAGACCTCCAGTTCGGCCGGCGGGATCTCGTCGAGGCACTCCACCTCAGTCGAGAGCCACGGGTTCGGCGGGTTGGAGATGGGTCGCGCAACCATCGGGGAAGCATGCACCTGAACCCATGTTCAGGCAACGCGGCGCTTGCAACCGTGCGCGCCGTCTGACACAAGGCGCCGATCACAAGGAGGAAAAACAAAATGCAGAGCCGTGCGACCGCGCAGTGGGAAGGCGATCTGATGTCGGGCAAGGGGAAGACGAGCGCCGCCAGCGGGACGTTCAAGGACGCGAACCTGGGCTGGAAGGCGCGCACCGAAGGGGCGCCGGGCTACACCACGCCGGAGGAGCTGCTGGCGGCGGCGCATGCGAGCTGCTTCAGCATGGCGCTCTCCAACGGCCTGGCGAAGGAAGGGCACGCGCCGCGCCGTCTGGAGACCACCTGCACCGTCGAGTTCGGGCCCAAGCAGGGCGGTGGATTCGAGGTGAAGTCGTCGTCGCTGGAGGTCCGCGGGCAGGTGCCCGGGATCGATCAGGCCGCGTTCCAGAAGGCGGCCGAGGGCGCGAAGAACGGTTGCCCGATCTCCGGCGCCCTGAAGATCCCGATGAGCGTCAAGGCGACGCTGCAGGGTTAGAACGCAGTTCAGGACCCGGTCGGAAATGATCGCGTTCAAGCGTAGCCCCTAAGCCGCCTGCGGCGGCCGGGGCGTCCCGTCGTTCCGGAAGCGACGGGCGGACAGCCGGCTCCCAGGAGGGTTGCCTTACGGGCCCGCCGTACAAATCCTCGCGGCTGTGCTGGTGCGTACGCTCGCCCTCCTGATCGCCCTGGTTGCCTGCCAAAAGACGGCTGGCCCACCGGTCGTGACAACGCCGGCTGCCGATGGTCCACCGATCACTACGGTCGACGCGGGTCCTCCCGACGCGGGTCCTCCCGACGCTGGCCTGCCGGACGCGGGACCACCCGACGCGGGCCCGCCGGACGCAGGGCCGCCGGATGCCGGACCCGATCCGCACCGCATCGGCGGACTCGGCCTGGGCCCGTTTCCCAAGGACCCGCTGACCCTCTACGGCTCCGCTCAAGGGCTGATGGAAGCGCCGATCTCCGCTTCGGTGGACGAGGGTGAGAACCTCTGGGTGGTGACGGAGAGCGCCCTCTATCTCCTCGCGCCGGGCGCTCACGTCTTCCGCCGGTACACGGCGCGGGACGGGCTCCACTACGGCGCGGGCTACACCGAGCCGCCCGACATCACCCTGGTCGAGGGCGGCGTCCCGGGCGAGTGCTTCGTCGGGTACACCGCGCGCGACACGAACAGCTCGATGTTCAAGGACGCGCACATGTGGACGGACCCCTGGGCGCACATGGGCAAGATGGACCAGGTGCTCCTCCAGCCCGACGGGTCGCTGAAGGTGAACCGGTACGACCTGCGCAACTCCAACGACGGGCGCTACTTCGAGACGCGGACCGTCACCAGCATGGTGTACGACCACTTCCAGCATCCCGGGAACCTCTACGTGGGATCGAACCACGGCGTGACCCGGATCATCCCGGCGAAGTACTACCCGCCGCCGCACCTCGACACCGATCCGTTCAACACCTGGGACGAGCGGCAGTGGTACGCGGATCACGTGCACCCCTGGGTCTGCATGGGCGGGCCCTGCACGGATCCGAATCGCCCGCCCACCTTCGGCGACTGGTTCGGGCTCACGCTCGCGGCAGACGGGCGGCTGTGGATGGGCGGCCTGACCACCGCCGGCGCGCTGAAGTTCAAGGAGCAGCTCCCGGACTGGGTGCAGAGCTGGGAGCCGATCAATCCGTTCTCGCCGGGGTTCGAGTGGCCGCCGGTGTTCCTCCCGCCGCGCGAGGGCGATCCGGTGAACATCCGCGGCGTCGCCGTCACACCCGACGGCATGGCCTGGTTCGCGTCCGGCGAGGCGGAGAGCTGGCGCGGGCCGACCTACGGGCTCGCGGCGTACGACGGAAGGCGCTTCACCTACTTCGACCCGACGCAGCTGGGCGCGATCGAGTTCAACATCCTCGAGCTGCAGGCGCTGCCCGACGGCCGGCTGGTCTTCGGATTCCCCAACTCGGGGCTGCTGGTCTGGAAGCCCGGAGATCCGAAGGGCCACCGCCTCACGCAGCGCGACGGCCTGCCCGGCGAACGGATCGCGCGCATGTCGCAGGACCTGCTGCACGATCCGCCGCTGCTTCTGGTGCCCACCGAGGGCGGCCTGGCCGTCCTCCGAACCGTCCCCTGACGGCGGCGGTCATCGCTGATAACCTCCGGCGCCTTTTCGAGGAGGCCGGCGATCGGCGACAACGCGACAGGCGGGAGCGCGGCCGTGGACATGCGCCGCGCCGTGCTGGCCGTGGCGGGGGCGGCCATCCTCTGGTCCACCGGCGGCCTGTTCATCAAGCTCGCCCCCATGCCGGCGCTGGCGGTCGCCTGCGGCCGCTCGCTGATCGCCGGCGTGTTCTACCTCGCGGTGCTGCGCCCGAACCTGCGCGCCGCGCGCTGGGGGACCGCCGCCGCATACGCGGCCTGCATCGTCACCTTCGTCTCCGCCACCAAGCTCACCACCGCGGCGAACGCGATCTTCCTCCAGTACACCGGCCCCGCGTACGTGCTGGTGCTCTC
>JBGQLA010000185.1:0-9831 GCA_041499865.1 Deltaproteobacteria bacterium | reverse complement strand
GCCGGCGAGTCCTCCTCCAGGCCGATGTGGCAGCGCCACACGGTCTGCAGCCCGAGCGCCCGCTTGATCAGCGCCCCGGCGCCCAGCGGCTGTGGGTCGTGGATCACCAGGATGTCTCCGGGATGGACCAGCGGCTGCAGCGCCGCCGCCGTCTCGCGGCTCACGGCGTCGTAGAGTTCCCTGTCCGCCGGACCGAGCTCCGGGTCCCCCTCGCCGTGGATGAGGTTGTGCAGCCGCTTGGTGAGCACGAAGAACTCGCGGCGGGCGGTGCGCATGACGGCCCACTCGGTCGCGACCCCCAGCTCGCGCAGCATGGACACGAGGCGCGGCATCATCTCCGCCACGCCGCCGCCGGCCGCGGTCGAATTCACCATCCACACCTTCCGCCCGGAGAGCGGGGGGACGCAGAGGGCCGCCTCCGCTCGGAGGTCGTGGACGGTCTGTGTGAGCTGCAGGTAGCCGCCGTAATCGTCGAGACGGACCCGCTCCTGGATATCGATGACGTCGATCATGGGTGCGGCCGGGCAGCCGCTCGCGGCGGCGGTTTGCTACCGCTGAACCTACGGACGATGTCCCGAGGCGCCAATGCGCCAACGGCGGCGCTGCGGATCCAGCCGGAAGCGCGTGATATGGCGTCGGCCGTGGCAGGGCTCGCACGCGGCGGAACCATCCGCTTCGGTCCGGCGGGTTGGGACTATCCAGACTGGGCGGGAAAGGTGTACCCGTCGCCGAAACCGAAGGGATTCGATCCCCTGCGCTTCCTCGCGGGGTACTTCGGGACGATCGAGATCAACTCCACCTTCTACCGGCCGGCGTCGGCCAAAGTGGCCCGCAGCTGGGTGGAGCGCGTCGCCGATCATCCGGAGTTCCGCTTCACCGCCAAGCTCTACCGGCGGTTCACGCACGAGCGGACGTCGGCGTGGTCGCGCGAGGAGGTGGACGAGGTCCGGAGCGGGCTCGATCCGATGGCAGAGGCGGGCAAGCTGGGCGCGCTGCTGCTGCAGTTTCCCTGGTCGTTCCGCAACACCGAGGAGAACCGGGAGTGGCTGCGGGATCTGGCGAAGGCATTCAGCGACTACCCGCGGGTCGTCGAGGTCAGGCACATCTCCTGGAACGAGCCGGACTTCCATGCCGAGCTGGTCGCGTCGCGGATGGGGATCGTCAACCTCGATCAGCCGATGTTCCGGAACTCGCTGCCGCCCTCGGCGCGCGCCACTTCCGCGGTGGGCTACGTCCGCGTGCATGGCCGCAATTACAAGGACTGGTTCCGGAAGACCGCGGGCCGGGATGAACGGTACGACTATCTCTATTCGTCCAGCGAGCTGAAGCCCTGGGCGGAACGCACCAAGGCGCTTGCGCAGGAGCCGAGCGTGACGGACGTCTACGTGGTCAACAACAACCACTTCGCCGGGCAGGCGGTGACCAACGCCCTGATGCTGGAGGCGCAGGTGACCGGAGAGCGCGTGAAGGTGCCGCCGGCGCTGCTGGAGAGCTACCCGAAGGAGCTGGCGCCCATCGCCGCGGGATGACCGCAGTAGCCGGAGGGGACTACACTCCGCCGCGCAAGCCGATCAGCCACCTGGGGGCGAACGCATCCGCTCGTTTCAGGTAATAGTCGCCCGAAACGGAGAACTTCCCGGGTTCGGAGCATCTCCCGTCGTCGAGAACGTCTTCGCCAGACGGTTCGAGCGATAGTTCGGCGGAAGAGGCGGGAAGACCGCGTGTGCAACCCGGCTAAGGCGCCCTCAACTCGACAACCAGTCCGCTGACCGGCGTCGCGAAGAGCTTGCCCCGGGTGGGCGACGGATCCTGGTTCTCGACCGACCAGTCGAAGCGACGGAGCATCCGTACTGCGAAGACCTTGAGCATCAATGTGGCCAGCGCTTCTCCGGCGCAGCGATGGCCCTCGGTGTGGATTCCACCGCCGTGAGGGATCCAGGCTTTCTCTTGCCGGTCGCTCGCGTTCAGCCAGCGATCTGGATCGAAGCGTCCGGGATCGGGATAGATGCCGGCATCGAGCAGCGTAGGACCGATGCAGCCGACCGCCTTGTGCCCCTTGGGAATGCGCATGCCGTCGAACGAGAGCTCGCGCTCCACCTTGCCGAAGAACGTGAGCGGCAGCACCGGCGCCACCCGGCGCGACTCCTTGCACACCCGATCGACGTACTCCAGCTTGCGGATCGCAGCCATCCCGAGCGGACTCGAGGACGCCTCGCGGCGGATCTCCTCCCTCGCGTGCGCCCGCACCCCCTGGTTCCGCCCGAGGCACTGGGCGAGGAACGAGAGCCCGCCGATGACAGCGGCGTACGCGCCGAAGAAGTGGAAGGTTTCGATGCGGACCTCGTCGCGCCCCAGCCTGTCGCCGCCGTCGCGCGCGGCGAGCAGATGGGAGAGCACGTCCTTGCGCGGGCGCCGTTCGTGGTCGTCGATGGCGCGGTCGACGAGGCCGAGCAGGAAGGTGCGCGCCTGGAGCGCGCGGGTGAACGCGGTGAACGGCAGGCGCAGCGGCAAGGAAAGAATCCCGCCGGCGAAGCGACCGAATGCGACCTCGATGCGCGGATCGCCGGCCTGCGGATCCGCGCCGGTGAACAGCGAAGCGGCGATGGCGAACCCCATCGCGTTCAGCTCCGGCACCCAGGCGAATCGGCCGAGCGCGGCCCACCGGTTCGCGTAGCGATCGATCACCTGCTCGATGGTGGGGAGGTACTCCTCCAGCGCGTCGGGCGTGAAGGCCTGCATCAGGAGCCGCTTGCGGCGCCGCTGCTTCTCGCCGTCGAGGAACGGCACCGCTTCCGGGTTGAACAGCTCCTCGACGTGTGGCGGGTTGGCCCCGGCGCGCGCCACGTTCTTGTCGTCCAGCACCAGCGCGAACGCCTCAGGCCCGACGAAGCACGCGGTGGGCGCGCCGAAGACGTCGATGCGGAAGACCGGGCCCAGTTCGCTGGCGCGCCTCTGCAGGAACCCCGCGGGGTCGCGCACGAATGCAAGCGTGTCGCCCAGCAGCGGCAACGAGAAGCGCGACGGCAGCTCGCGCGACGCCCTGCCCGATTTAGTCTCCGTCATCCGACTTTCCCTCCGCCGGAGCGTGTATTTCATTGGCGGGCAATTGCCCAGCGCCCGGCTGGGAGTGGACAGCGCGCGGTTCTGGCTTCTACCGCGCGTGCGCCTTGCGGGTGCGGGCCGCCTTGCGCGCAGCCGCCCGGCGCCGTGCGGGGCCCTTGGTGCGGGCTGCCTTCTTCGCCGCCGCGCTGCGGTCGTTGGCGCTGCGGCGCATTGCCGCGCCGTGGGCCTGCGACGCGAGCGCGCGGCGCGAGCCCGACGACCGCGGCTCGTGGCGCAGGGCAGTGAGCACCGCGCGTCCGCGCCGCGCCGACGGCTTGCGCCGGCGGTTCCCACGCGACAGATCGCGCTGCGCCTTGCGCCGGGTGGCCCGCGAAGTCGTTCCCCGCTTGGGCGCGCCGAGTTTCACCCCGGCCCGGCGCGCTTTCGACAGGCCGATGGCGATCGCCTGTTTCGGGGATCGCGCTCCGTGCTTGCCCCTGCGGATGTGCTCGATCTCCTCGCGCACGAATTCTCCCGCCTGCGTCGAGGGCGACTTTCCCTCCGCCGCGTCCTTGCGCGCACGCTCGATGGTCTGCTTTTCCGGCATGGCGTTGCCTCCGGCGCGGAAGTTGATACCGGAAAGGCTGGCCGGCACGGGGTCGCGCGTTACATTCCGGGCGGATGCTCTATCGCGATCGGCGGGAGGCAGGCCGCGTTCTCGGCGAGCGTCTGGCGGCCCTCGCCGGCCAGCCGGACGTGGTAGTTCTCGGGCTTCCCCGCGGAGGAGTGCCCGTCGCCTGGGAGGTCGCGCGCCGGCTCGGCGCTCCACTCGACGTGTTCGTCGTGCGCAAGCTCGGCTTCCCCGGGCACGAGGAGCTGGCCATGGGCGCGATCGCCAGCGGCGGCGTGCGGGTGCTCAACCCTGAAGTGGTCGCCTATGGCGTGAGCCGCAACGACATAGAGCGGGTGACGGCGGCAGAGAAGATCGAGCTGGAGAGGCGCGAACGGCTGTTCCGCGGAGGCCGCCCGCCCATCCCGGTCGCCGGCCGTACCGTCATCCTGGTCGACGACGGGCTCGCCACCGGCTCGACCATGCGCGCAGCGGTGCGGGCGCTGCGGCAACAGGACGCAAGACGGATCGTCGTCGCCGTTCCGGTCGCCGCCCAGAGCACCTGCGCGGAAATGGAGGAGGAAGCCGACCAGGTCGTCTGCGCGGCGACCCCCGAATCCTTCCGCGCCGTCGGGCTCTGGTACGACGATTTCACCCAGACCACGGACGACGAGGTCCGGGAGTTGCTCGATGCGGCGGGACGGCCCGGCGAGCCCGCGGAGGCAGGCGCGACATGGACGTGACCGCGCGCGAGATCGAGCTGATCCTCCATCCCGGCATCCGCCTGGGCGCGAGCCTTGCGATACCCGACCAGCCGCGAGGCATCGTGCTCTTTGCGCACGGCAGCGGCAGCAGCCGCTTCAGCCGCCGCAACCGGTACGTGGCCGAGGTGCTGCAGGGCGTCGGTCTCGCCACGCTCCTGATGGACCTGCTCACTCCGGGCGAAGAGGAAGCGGAGCGGTTCACGCGGCACCTGCGCTTCGACATCGAGCTCCTCGCGGATCGCCTCGGGGCCGCGGTGCAATGGGTCTCGCGGCAGCCGGAGACGAGCAACCTGAGCCTCGGCCTGTTCGGCGCGAGCACCGGCGCCGCGGCGGCGCTGGTCGCGGCGGCGCGCGATCCGGACCGCGTCGCGGCCGTGGTGTCGCGCGGCGGCAGGCCGGACCTCGCCGCGGAGGCGCTGGCGGACGTGCGCGCCCCGACGCTGCTGATCGTCGGCGGCGCGGACGAAGTGGTGCTGGATCTCAACCGCGACGCGCTCGCGACGCTGCGCTGCGAGAAACGGCTGGAGATCGTGCCGGGCGCGACCCACCTCTTCGAGGAGCCCGGCGCGCTCGAGCAGGCGGCGGAGCTGGCTGCGCAGTGGTTCCAGCAGCGGTTGCCCGCAGCGCCGCCTTCACGATGGAGCGAGGAACCGGCGCCCTCGTGACCGGTCGCCGCGTTCGCTACGCGTTCGGCGGCGGGTATTACGGAATGTCCGGGGCAAAGGGCGTTCCCAAGGAGTGGCTGAGAGGAAGCCCGTTCCCGGACTACTTCGTGCCCAGCCTGATCCTCTTCTGCGCCGTGGGCTCCGCGATGCGCTCGTGCAACTCGCGTCCACTCATCTCCAGCATCTGGAACCCCACCACGAGAACGTCGAACCGTCTTCCCGACTCGAGCAACGCCAACGCGCTGTGCGCCGACCGGCAGGAGGTCGAGCGGTACCGGGGAGAGAGCGCATCCACGATCGCCTCGAGGAGATCCGCATCCTCCTCCACCACCAGCACGCGTATATCGGAAGCGGGTTCGTGCGATTCCGCTTGCAATCCATGATCGCGCTCCTGCCGCATCGATGCCGCGCGGCATCGAAGCAACCCGCTCCGCGGCGTCCGCATTAACCGTCGACACCTGCGCGAAACATTCGCGGCCGCGTCGCAGTGCCTCGTCGTTCGGGCGCGCCCGGATCATCGCTCAATTCAAGATCGGACCTCGCGGTGAGCACACGTGCGCGTACCCGAGCGCTCGGTCCCCGGCCGCGTCAGCGCAGCGAGAACCGCGGGAGCGTCATCACCAGCGACTGGACCCCTTCCGAGAACGTGGGATGGACGAACTCCGCGTCGACGATCGCGCGCGCGGACGCGTTCGCCTGCATCAGGCAGACGAAGACATGGATCAGCTCGCCGGCTTCCGCCCCGACGAGGCGCGCTCCGAGGATGCGCTCGGTGGCGGGATCGACCAGCACCTTCATCACCCCGGCGGTCTCGTCCACCTCGATGGCGCGGGCGACGTTGCCGAACTTCATGCTGCCGCTCTCGAACGCGAGACCGCGCGCGCGCGCCTCCTTCTCGGTCGGTCCGACGCCCGCGACCTGCGGGTCGGTGAAGACGGTATACGGAATGAGGCGCCCGCTGCGACCGCGCTGAGAGCGGCCGAGCAGGATGTCGAAGAGGAGCCGGTGGTCGTCCCAGCTGGTGTGCGTGAACTGCGGCCCCCCGAGGACGTCGCCGACCGCGTACACGCCGCGGGCGGTGGTCCGGTACTGATCGTCCGCCACCACGAATCCCTTCTTGTCCAGCGCGATCCCGGCGTCCTCGCAGCCCAGGTCGTCGGTGTTGGGGCGGCGCCCGACCGCGACCAGCAGATGCGTGCCCCGCAGCTCCTTCCCGCCCTCGAGGTGCAAGCGGATCTCGCCGGCACGCCCGGAAACGCGCGAAATGGCCGCTCCAGGCTCCAGCCCGATTCCCTCGGAGCGGAAGACTTCCTCCAGGGCCGAGGAGATCTCCGGGTCCTCGCGTCCGAGCAGGTGCGCGGAGTGATCGGCGATGGTCACGCGAGATCCGAACCGGCGGAACATCTGCCCGAACTCGCAGCCGATGTAGCCGCCGCCGAGGACGAGCAGGTGTGCGGGCAGCTCGCGCAGCTGCATCACCGTGCGGTTGTCGAGGCAAGGGACGTCGCCGAGACCGTCGATGGGCGGCTTCACCGGACGCGCGCCGACGTTGATCACGATCGTCTCCGCGTCGTGGATCCGCCCGTCGACCTCGACCTTGCGTTCGCCGGTGAAGCGCGCTTGTCCCTGTGCCACGGTCAAGCGGTCCGCCTTCAGGCGCCGCGCCACCCCGTCGCGCCAGCGCCGCACGATGGCGTCCTTGCGCTCGACCACGGCAGGGAAGTCCACCTCGACGGCCCCCGCGTGCACTCCCAGCCGTCCGGCGGTGCGCGCGACGTGCGCGGCGCGGGCGCTGGCCACCATCGTCTTCGTCGGCGTGCAGCCGGTGTTCACGCAGGTGCCGCCCAGCTCGCCGCGCTCCGCCAGCAGGACGTTCTTTCCCGCCGCAGCGAGGCGCGTCGCGAGCGGCACGCCGGCCTGGCCGCTTCCGATCACGATCACGTCGTAGGTCATCCGACGCTCCGGGCAGCTCTCCGGCGGCAAAGTCGCGCCACGCGCCTGGAGAAGCAAGCTCGACGGGCAGCGATCCGCTGCTGGCCGACTACAGCAGGCGGCCAAGCGCGAGCGCGCCCCAGCAGACGCCCACCACCAGCGAGAGCGCGCCGACCGCTCCCAGCAGCGCGGCATGCGCGGCGGGCCGGCGGGCGAGCCGCTCCAGCGGGACTCCGGCCATGCCGCTGAGCAGCGTCATCCCGCCGATGGAGCCGAGCGCAAATACGCCGACGAACGCCGCCGCCGCACCCGGTCCAGGCATCGTCGCCAGCGCCAGCGCCGTCACGGCTCCGCTGCCCGCGAGCCCGTGCGCGATGCCGACCAGCAGCGGCCGCGCCGCGAGGGTGAGAGGACCGACGTGGACGTGCTCGCCGTGCGCGCCGTGCGCGTGGACGACCGCGCCGTGCTTGTGAGAAGGCGCCGCGGTACGCGCGGTGAACGCGCCGCGGAAGGAACGCAGCCCGAGCCCGATCAGCACGGCCGCGACCAGCAGTTCGAAACCGTCCGCCCAGCGCGCGGGGAGCTGCACGCGGAAGGCGAGCAGCAACACCCCGACCACGACCAGCGAGAGAAGATGGCCCATCCCCCAGAACGCGCCCAGCAAGGCGGCCCTGCGCGGGCGCGGCTGATCGGCGACGAGGGTGGAGACGGCCGCCAGGTGGTCCGGCTCCATGGCGTGGCGGAGCCCCACCAGGAAACCGAGTCCGCAGCTAGCGACCAGGGCCATCACGCGGCGGAACCTAGCACCGGTCGCGGGTGCGGACGCGCTGCGAGGGCGTTCCTCACAGCAACCCCGGCTTCCCTTCGCGCCACCGCTCGAGCTCGGTCAGGAGCAAGGCGACGTGCTCGCGCTCTTCCGCGGCCAGCTCCTTGTAGATCTGCCATTCCGCGGACCCGCGAGGGCACTCGTGGTGGTGCCGCCCGAAGAACTGCGCCGCCCGCTCCTCGAAGGCGATGGCGATCTGGAAGAGGTTGTCGGGCGCGTCCGGCCGGTTGGGGATGCCGGCGTACACCGCCGCGCGATCGAGGTGCAGATCGCCGGGCGCGGGCGGGTCGATGTGGTAACGCGCGGAGAGCGTCGCCATGTGCTGCTTCTCCATCTCCACGAAGCGGGTGAACAGCTCCCGCATCGCCGGCTCCTTCGCCTCGTGGGCGGCCCGCTGGTAGAAGGCCATGCCGCCCAGCTCGATCTCGAACGCATTGCGGATCGCTTCCAGCGACGCCGCGTCCGCGACGTCGCGCGACTCGAGCGCCCGGAGCGTGCCGCCGCAGAACGGGCACATCCCGTACGGGAAGGCGAAGCCCTCGCTGACCTTGCCGCAATCGTCGCAGCGCCAGGAGAGCCTGGCGCCGGCGCAGCAGACGTAGGGCTCGTCGCCGTCGATGGGCCGGTGGCACTTCGGGCAGAGCAGCCCGGGCGGTTCATCCGCCGCGGCTGCGGGCGGGACCACCGCCCCATTTCCGGACAGAGGCACCGGCGGAACGAACCCCTCGGCCTGCTCCCGCGTGACGGGCCATGGCCTGCCGTTCTTCAGATATGCGGCGATGGAGCGGGCAGCGCGACGGCCAGCGCCCATGGCGAGGATCACCGTCGCTCCTCCCGTGACGATGTCGCCGCCGGCAAAGACGCCGGGCAGCGAGGTGGCCTGCGTGCCGCCCTCGTCGGCGACGATGTTGCCGCGCTTGTCGAGCCCGAGGCCCGGCGTGGACTGCGAGAGGATCGGATTCGGCTTTGTGCCGAGCGCGTAGATCACGGTGTCGCAGGCGAGCTCCTTGAAGCGCCCGGTGGCGATGGGCTTGCGGCGGCCCTTGTCGTCCGGCTCGCCGAGCTGCATCTCCTCCACCTTCATCCCGCTGACGCTCCCGGCGTCGTCGACCCGGATCTCGACGGGCGCGTGGAGGAAGAAGAACTCGACCCCTTCCTCCTTTGCGTGCCGAAGCTCCTCGATCCGCGCCGGCGCTTCCGCTTCGCTGCGCCGGTACACGCAGCGCACGGTAGGCGCGCCCAGCCGCTTGGCGACCCGGAGGCAGTCCATCGCGGTGTTGCCGGCGCCGATCACCACCACGCTCTTGCCCACGTTGACCGGCGTGTCGCGCAGGGGGAACTGGTCGCCGCCCATGAGGTTGACGCGGGTGAGGAACTCGTTCGCCGAGTAGACCTGCCCGGCGAACTCGCCGGGAATCCCCAGGAACGCGGGCGAGCCGGCGCCGACGCCGACGAAGGCCGCGTCGAAGCCCTTCTCCTCCAGCAGCTGCCGGATGGTGAAGGTCTTGCCGATCACCTTGTTCGTCTCGATGCGGACGCCCATGTCCGTCAGGCGCTTCAGCTCGCGATCGATGATGTCGCGCGGCAGGCGGAAGGAGGGGATGCCGTAGCGGAGCACGCCGCCGGCGACGTGCAGCGCCTCGAAGACGGTGACCTCGCAGCCGTAGCGGACCAGGTCGGCCGCCGCGGCGAGGCCCGAAGGCCCGGAGCCGCAGATCGCCACCTTCCCGAGCTTGTCTTTCTCGTTGAAGCGCGGCGCTTCCACGGGGCGCGGGCGAGCGTTGTCGCCGACGAAGCGCTCGAGCCGGCCGATGGCGACCGAGTCGACCTTCTTGGCGATGATGCACTGGGCCTCGCACTGCGACTCCTGCGGGCAGACGCGGCCGCAGACGGAGGGGAAGATGCTCGCCTCGTAGATCGTCTCCAGCGCCCCCTCGAGATCGCGGACGAGGACGTGCCGGATGAAGCGCGGGATGTCGATGGCGACGGGGC
>JBGQLA010000184.1:0-9870 GCA_041499865.1 Deltaproteobacteria bacterium | reverse complement strand
CAATGACGATCGCAAGGACAGGGTAGAACGCGCGATCGCGATCGAACCCGGCCGCCGTGGCCAGAGCGGACACTGAAAGTGCGAGAACGATACCGATGGCGTATTCCATTTTGCTCCCCGCCTTTCGGCGTGAGTGTAGCCTGTTTCTCGACCCACCCGCTTGCACGCTCTCGAGTGTGGCGCCGTGGTTTCACGCGCGAAGAACTGGTGGCCGGCGCAGAATGAGCCGCTCCAGTACGACCACCACCACCAAAGCCAGCAGGCCGAGAAGAAGAGGACGGTAGAGCGTGCCGACCCTCGACCAGCCACGACCACGCGACGCCGGCGCCGCCCGATACTCGAGCCGTTTGGCCGCGAACTGCGCGGTGGGCACGTTTTGCCGGCGGGCGACGTCCTCGAGCGCTGCATCAAAGGCGAATCGCTGATCGTCGGCCGGGACGGGCAACAGCGTTCCGCCCGATGCCGACCACTCCTGGGAAGTATGGCGGGCCACCAGGTGCAACCCGTATCGGGTGGTGATGACGGCTCCCGGAGCTGAAACGCTGGCGAGCGCAAACGACAGACCGTACGTATCGTAGACGGCGGCGAGCGCAAGCTCCTCCATGCCGTCGTAAAGCGGCACGCCCAGGCTCGCGCGATTCCACCCGTACGCGCCATTCAAGAGGACGATTGCGTCGCGGGGGCCGGGTCGAAACTGAGGCATCGCCGGGTCGTCGAGGAAGCGTGCACCGTCATAGCGAAGCGCATGGGCGACCTGCAGGCCGAGCTCCCTTCCCCGCAGGCGATCGATCATGTGAAGTGAACCGTCGATTTCCGGAGAGAATCCCGGCCGTGCTGACGAACTGGCCGTCGTCCACGTACCGCTTGCCGCGTACCCAATGCACAGCGGGGTAGCTGCGCTCGATCCGGCCGATGTCCCCCCAGTGGATCGTCGCGCTCCGGCCGTCGATCAGCCCGGTCGCAGCGAACATCTCCGCCCCTGCGCAGACGCTCATCACCAGGCTTCGTTGACGTCCGTGCTGCCGGACCCAATTCCGGACGGCATCGTTGCCGCGAACGTTCACGATGTTCGGAATGATGATCAGGTCCGGGTCCTTCCCCAGCCGCGCGTCGAGCTCGGCGAAGCTGAAGTCCGGCACGACATCGAGGCCGCCCGACAGCGCAACCGGCACCCTCCGGTCGGCTGCCGTGACCACGTTGAAGGCTCCGGCGGTCTTGAACGCAACGTATGGAGCAAGCGTGTCCGCCACCTCGGTCACTGCGTTTCCGAGCACGACCACGACGGTGGGCTTGCCCGGATCCAACGCGGTTGTGGGAAAGTCGTGGCTTGGTGGCGGTACCGGGCTCGGCGCCTGGGAAGCGGCGAGCGTCGACCGCAGCCCGATGTATCCGATGGCCAGGGGAAGGCCCACGAAAGCGATCAGATAGACGATGCTTCTCGAAAAGGCGCTCACGAGCGGCTCGACCCGTGATCTTCCATGATCTTCAAGAGGTCGGGGTCGATGGGGAGACGCTTGAACATGCTGATGTTGGTGCCGCCCGTATTGCCCGTGGGGACGGATCCGAGGACCGACCCCAGGGCGCCAAGCACGATCCGCGCAGCCTGTCCGAAGATCGCGGCGGGTTCGCGACGCTGCACCGCAACCCTGAGCATCAGCCAATGCGACAGTACATGCGGCACCGCGTTCTGCTGGCCGAGGACATGAGCGCGCTCGAGATGAACAAATGCCTCGTCATGCTTTTCCTGACGCATGAGCGCTCGGGCCGCCGTGATTTCCTTCTCGAAAGCGTTGCTTTGGACCGGGTTCATGGCGCCTCCTCGGAGAACGGTATACCGCGTCGCGCGAACCCTGCATGTCGCGCTGTCACGGAGGCAAACGCACATCGTGCCGCCGCATTACACGTCGCCCCCGCCGCGCGAGCCACGGTCTGGGAGCGTCGTTCTTGCTATCCTTCTGCCTCTCTCTACCGTCCCTCGTGCATGGACAACCCCAATCCGAAGGTGACCGACGCGCTTCGCCACGACGTCGAGGCGTCGTGGCACCGCTTCCTCGATCTCTACGAGCCGCTTCGGCCCGAGCTCTACCGCTACTGCCGGCACTTGACCCGCAGTCCCTGGGACGCCGACGATCTCGTCCAGGACGCGCTCTTCCGTGCGTTTGCAAAGCTGGGGTGCATGAATGAGCCGCCCGGGAATCCGCGCGCGTGGCTCTTCAGGATCGCGTCGAACCTGTGGATCGACCGCGTGCGCGCTCTCCGGCCGGAGCCCGAACTCGGATCCGGAGCGGGCATCGAGCACGGAGCCGCGCGAGGTCCGTGAAGCGGCGGGTACGCTCCTCTCGCGCCTGTCGCCGCAAGAGCGCGCGGCGGTGGTGCTCAAGGACGCGTTCAACTTCACGCTGGAGGAGATCGCGGAGGCGCTTTCCACGACGCCCGGCACCGTCAAGTCGGCGCTGCATCGCGGGCGCGGCAAGCTGATCGAGCCTGAGGACCAGGGTGAAGCTCCGCCGAAACCACAAATACTCGATGCATTCTGCGCCGCATTCAACGCCGGCGCCGCGAACTCCGCGCGCAGGAACACGGCGCTGGCGAGGTGGACCATGCGCAGCGCCTCCTCGATCAGCCCGCGGGTGTCCGGCGTCTCCGTCAAGAGGTCCGGCGTCCCAGTCATGGCCCTCCCCGGGTCGGGGCGACAGGATCGGTGCCTGCAGTTTAAGCCCTCAGGAGGAAGACCACATGCCGATCTACATGGACATCCACCGGAACGTCGCCGGGGCATCGCCCCGGGACGTCGCCGGCGCGCACGAGAAGGACCTGGAGACGGGAAAGAAGCATGGCGTTCGCTATCTCAAGTACTGGCACGACCCGCAGGCGAGCAAGGTCTTCTGCCTGGTCGAGGCGCCCAGCGCCGAGGCGGCGCACGCGGTCCACCGCGAAGCGCACGGTCTCCTCGCGGAGGAGATCTACCAGGTGGAGGAGCACGAGTAACCGTTTCCGATGGCGTCCGCCCCCGCGGCGCGAGAGCGCCCGCGTGGGCGTGAGGTATGCCAATCCTGACGCGCGGTGGCATCCTCGCGGGGAGCAATCACCGCCTGGGGGAGGGGCACTGTGGCGCCCCGAAGCCTCCCCTGCTATGAGAGCCCCCTTCGGCCGATGCGATGAAAGGACAGCAGTCATGAAAATGATCCTCGCAGGGTTGGTTCTGTCCGGTGCGCTCGCTTACCCAGCCGTCGCCGCCCTGAAGGAGGGCGCCAAGGCGCCTGAATTCACGGCGCCGGCATCACTCGCCGGCAAGGAGTTCACTTTCGCGCTGAAGGATGCTCTGAAGAAGGGCCCCGTCGTCGTCTACTTCTATCCGGCGGCGTTCACCGGCGGCTGCAACACCCAGGCGCACGCGTTCTCCGAGAACAGCGACAAGTTCGCCGCGGCGGGCGCCAGGATCATCGGGGTGTCGCTCGACAAGATTGCGACGCTGAACCAGTTCTCAGCTGACCCGCAGTACTGCGCCGGCAAGATTCCCGTCGCCTCCGACGAAGACGGCAAGATCGCGAAGAGCTACGACCTGCAGGTGCGGGAAGCCAAGCCGGGCGCCAAGAACACGCGGGGCGACGAGATCGGCCATGGCTTCGCCGAGCGCACCACGTTCGTCGTAACGCCGGACGGAAAGGTCGTTGCCACCATCGGCAACATGAGTCCCGCAGAGAACGTCGCGAAGGCGCTGGAAGCCGTGCAGCAGCTCAAAGGGAAATAACTTCCCTCCCTCCACCTTCATCCCGCTCAGGCAGCAGAGCGCGGCGGCAACGAACTACACTGCGCCGGGACCCTGATCTTCGCCTACGAGGAAGCCCGATTCGTGGTCGGCTCACTGAGTCGTGTGCCCCAGCCGATGAGCCACACCAGGAGGATCAATTCTCCGAAGGTCGCGACGAAGAGGAAGCTGAGGTTGATCCCCGGTAGAAGATAAGGGCCCGCCTCCATGATGCTCCAGCCTGCTCCGTTGATCACGAGCAGGACCCCGAGCCACCTGGGAATGTGGCCCGAGCGATAGACGAGCCAGCCCAGCAGGATGAGGTAAACGCCGAAGATGATCAGGCTGAATGCGAACTGGGAGTTGAAGGAGCCGATCGCGACCTGAACCTGGGCGTTGAGCTGACTCTGCCCGAGCGCCGTCCCGGGCGAGGGAGGCGCGCAGGGTAGATGGAAGGTCTTCGTGATCGGCAACCGCGGCGTGGTCGGGTGCCAGCCGTACGAGGTGCTGGCGAGGTTCGTGGAGTCCGCGGGAGCGCGCAAGCGCTGACGCCTGTCGGACGGCGGGCAGCGCATGCGCCCGGCCCTTGCCGGCCGTCGCCCCCGCGGCGTAGGCCAGCGGCATGATCGAGCATGTCAGCCTCCGCTGCAGCGACTCGCGCGCCAGCCGGCGCTTCTACGAGAAGGCGCTCGCGCCGCTCGGGTACGCGATGGACCGCGAGTACGGCGACTCCTTCGGGTTCATCGAGGGCGGCCGCCACGACTTCTGGGTGACGAAGGGGAATGTGGGAACGCCCACCCATCTCGCGTTCCACGCTCCCGACACGGCGGCGGTGGACGCGTTTCATCGGGCCGCGCTGGACGCGGGCGGCAAGGACAACGGCGCCCCAGGCCCCCGCGAAGACTACGGCTACGCCGCGTTCGTCCTCGATCCGGACGGCCACAACGTCGAGGCGGTGATCTGGGACGAGGAGCTGCGCCGCAAGCCACGGCGGGCGCCGGCCCGCCGCAGCACCCCTCGGAGGAAGGGGCGAAAACGCTGAACGGGTCGAAGCTGCCCGGGCCCCGATCGCCCCGGACCGGCGAAGGGCCCGGGCGACGAGGGGGGACGCCATCCGGAATCCCCCGCCGGTTCCGAGGCGCCGGCGGACTGTATTGGAATCGGTTACCATTTGCCCACGCTGGACGCCTTTGCAGAGCGACCAAAGGCCGATGGCAGCGGCCGAGCGCTCCGTGCGTACAATCTTTTCAGAGGCATTGGATTGGATTGACAGATCCTTGCCGGGCACGCGTGGTGAAGGGCGGGAGGGGGCGCTCTTCACCACGCGGGCCAACCCTGCGAAGCTGGTCCGGGGAGGGAGGCGCATGCAACCCCGACCGGGCACCTTCGCGGGAATCGGGCTGGCGCTGAACGGGGTGGCCACCGCCGTGCTGGTGCCGGTTCTTCTCGGGTGGCTGCGCTGAGCTGGAACGGCGCCGAAGTCCCGAGGTACGGGGCTTGCAGTCGATGCGGTCGTGCGTACCCGCATCCTCTGCGCTCCGATCCTCCTGGCCGCAATGCTGGCCTCCTGCGGCGGCAATGCGTCCGCGCCGGCCTGCATTCCCGCCTGCGCGTCCAGATCTTGCGGCGCGGACGCCTGCGGCGGAATCTGCGGGGTCTGCGCCGGGAATGCGTCGTGCAGGGAGGGCGTCTGCATCGCAACGGCATCGTGCGTCCCCTCTTGCTCCGGCAGGATCTGCAGGGACGACGGTTGCGGCGGCAGCTGCGGCGCCTGTCCTTCGGGAGCCGCCTGCGTGCAGGGAAGCTGCGTGACCGCGCGCAGCCCCGGCTGCCCGCAAGGCGGCACCTGCAACTACCTCGAGCGGATCGCCTGGAGATACGACTGCGCCTCCGCCGCGCTGTGCGTGCGCACCGCCGCCATCGGCACGTACGGGAGCCTCGAGGCCTGCCAGACGTGGGGCTGCATGGGCGGGAACTCGCGCTGCGGAGATCAGTTCGGCAACGAGAGCGACCCGGAGCGCTGGTCGTGCGAGCAATGCAAGGTGTCCTGCCACGACGGCACGCCGACCGCGTGCGGCGCGGCGAGCGAGACGGCGCAAGGATGCCTGTTGTCGGATTCCACCTGGGGTTCGTATCTCGCGGATTGCATCTGCCAATGATGCGGCAATGCATGAATCGGTAATCGGTGCGTCTGCTGCAAATACCGAAACTGCTCACGTCAGCACACGCGAATTCCTTCCCTCCGCCAGGGCGCGTGGCGCAGCCGTTTCGCAACGCGCTCTCCGCAAATCCTTCGGTCTCGTCCCCCGACCGTGGGGCAGGGAATGCGAGGCTGCCCGCGCCCGCCTCGGCACGACTCTTGTACGCACCGCTTTCGAGTTCTCCCACTTGGGGGCAATCATGCTGGATCATCGAACGCGCACCTTCTCTCTCGCCTGCGCCATCGCTTTCGTCTTCGGAGCCATGGCGTGCGGCAGCGGCAGCAAGGGCGAACCCGGCGTCAGCACCGGAACGATCTTCGGTACGCTCACCTATCAGCCGAATCCGACGGCCAGCCCGCTTCCGCCGGCGCTCCCGGCGAGCAGCGTCAACGTCGCCACCATTCCGGACTCCGGCATCACCGGCGTCACGGACGCGACCGGCGCCTACGAGCTGACCAACGTGCCGGCAGGCGTCTACTCGCTCAAGTTCTCGGGCAACGGCTTCGCAACCCTCCAGGTCGACGGCGTCTCGGTGATCGCGACGAAGACGATCGCGGTCAACCGCGTGCTCGTGGCGAACAACCCCATCGTCGTCACGCCGCTGGCCGCCTCCGCGCCGGCTGGCTTCAACGCTCCCGCGACGCTCTCGGTCACCGTCGCCGGCGGCACGCCCCCGTACACGTACAAGTGGACCCCCGCGGCGGCCAACCCCACGGCCGTGACGCTCAGCAGCAACACCGCCGCCTCGCCCACGTTCACCACCGGAACGCTCCAGGCGGTTCTCGCCGGCGGCAAGGCGATCGCCTTCGGCAAGGTGACGGCGTTCGACGACAAAGGCGTGCGCAGCTTCGTGCCGAACACCCAGGTCAGCTTCCTCAGCGTCAGCGCAAAGCAGCTCGCGCAGATGACCTATAACTTCACGGTCACCGTTTCCGACTCCGTCGGCTTCGTGAAGTCCGCGACCGTGGCCGTCCCCCCGGCGACTCTCTCGCAGGGCAACGGCATCGTTCCCATCGGTCAGATCGTCATCGCCAACATCCCTGGAAACTCCGCCACCGCGACCCTGGCCATCCCGCCGGGCTCCTCCGCGAAGCTGCAGGAAGCCGCGACGGCGAATCCGTGGTTCATCCCGGACGTGCGCGGCAATTACGGCGTGGCCGCCGGCCCGGCGAGCCTGTCCATCCAGGCCAGCGCCTTCCAGAGCGCGAACCCGAACTGCGGCGGCTGCCACAGCGTCGCCTTCCTCCCCCCCGAGATCGCGACCAACGTGGCCGCGAAGTTCAAGGACTGGACGAACTCGGCGCACGGCAATCACTTCTTCAAGTTCATGCACTACGACGAGACCGGCGCGCTGGTGTGGAACAAGGACGCCAACGGCAATCCGATTCCGGCTCCCACTGCGAACCCGACGGTCTTCTGGAACCAGCCGGGGCGGATGACCACCTTCCAGTTCGGGTTGGTCGGAGCGGAGGGCACGCACTACAGCGGCTCCTGCATCTCCTGCCACACCACCGGCTACAACGCGCTCGCCAAGAACACCGGGATCGACGACGCGATGAGCTTCGCGAACTACGTGTTCCCCAACCTGGCGAACATCTTCACCACCCTGACCGGCGTGACCTCGCAGCAGGTGATCACCAACGGCGTGGTGAGCACGGCGACCTACGACCAGGTCACCGCCGCGCCCAACATGGCCGCATGGGATGCCCTCCCCGCCAACGTGAAGGCCTTCGCGGGCATGCAGTGTGAGAGCTGCCACGGCCCGCTGGACACCCACACGGCGGCGATGCAGACCGCGGAAGGCAAGATGGTGAAGCCGGTGCAGGAGTTCTCGGTGGCCAACTGCGCCGTTTGCCACGACAACCCCAACAACCACGACCGCGTCGCGCTCTGGCGACAGTCGAGGCACGCGAATTTGGAGACGGCGGTCTCCGAGGGCGCCGGCGGCGCCGTCCTGGCCACCGCCAGCCCGCGGGGCAGCTGCAACCGCTGCCACTCGGCGCAAGGGTTCGTGCAGTACGTGAAGCAGCTCACCGGCCAGCTGAAGGACCCGGCGGGCAAGCCGATCCCCGCGTACGCGGGCAACGTGGGCGATCCGACGGTCACTCCGTTCGCCGACGCCAGCAAGGCCTACCTGCAGAACACGCTGGGCATCACGCCCGACAAGGTGCAGGCGATCACCTGCGCCGCCTGCCACGACCCACACACCACCGGCCTGCGCGTCGAGGGCGACACGCCGCTGCTGCCTTCCGGGTTCAAGGTGACGGGAGCCGGCACCGGCGCCGTCTGCTTCGTGTGCCACAACTCGCGCAACGGCGCCCGCGGCGACCAGTTCAACGGCGTCTACACCAACAACGACCTGCCGGGCACCCCCGCGCCGGTCACCGCCATCGGCGCGCCGCACGAGGCAAGCCAAGGTGACGTGGTCGCGGGCAAGAACGCGTTCTTCGTCGGCAAGTCCAGCCCCTCCCCGCACCTCGCGGTGGCGGACAGCTGCGTCGGTTGCCACATGAAGACGTTCCCGGCCGGCCTCACGGGCACGAACACCAACCACACCTGGCGCATCGACTCGACGTCGTGCGCGAAGTGCCATGGCAGCGCCACCGCGCCGGTCGACGGAGAGGCCCTGCAGACGCAGTTCGACGATGCGGCGGGCGAGTTGGCCGCCGCGCTGAACACGTCGGGCACCGCCACGGTCCGCGGCCTGTACTACAAGGGCTCCAAGCAGACCGTGCAGATCCCCTCGGACGCGGCGGCCACGTTCGTCTTCGGGCGGTCCGCGGGCTTCACGATCACCACCGCGAGCGGGATGGACGACCCCAACACCCTGGGCGCCAAAATCAACACGCTGACCTCCGGCGGGCTGGCGAACTTCTACACGGACGCGGGCGCCACGACCAAGGCCTTCGACGTGCTGAAGGGCGTGTTCGCCAAGGCGAACTGGAACTACTCGCTGGTCACGCTGGACGGCTCACGCGCCATCCACAACCCCAGCTTCGTGTTCGAGGTCCTCTCCTCGACGGAAGCCGCGGTCCGGAGCAGCGCGGCGAGGTAGACCAGGACCTGTCCGTCAAGGACGGATCCGGGACACGGACGGCCGGCTCCCCACGGGGCCGGCCGTCCTGCTGCACTGCAGAACCTGCTGCTGCGTCGCGGCTTGCGGCCGCCCGAGGGAATCAAGGCGTGGACGGTGCGTTATCTGACCTGGGTGAAGACGCTACGCCCCGAGCCCGCGGCGGCGGCGCTCCTCGACTACATCGCCGAGGTCGACCACGCGCTCGAACGAATCGAGCGGCTGGAGCGGGCCACCGACCAGGCGATCGAGGCGGCACCCGAGGCGATCCTCGCAGTCATTGAAGGTTTCGGCGGAGCGCCGCATCCTCGATGAGCACGGCGAGTCTGGTGCCGAGCTCATCCTGGAGCGCACGATCAAAGCCGTGGTCGGCTGGGAGCCGGAGTGCCCATGGCCGCGGCCGACGGGGTCCGCTGCGGACGACGCTGCACGGGCGCTGGGACCGCTCCGGCTGATGCTGCCTTCGTTCGTGGAGGCGTTGCTCGGACGACTCCGGTACGTGATCCCGCTCCGCCGCGCGTCCGGATGGCAGCTCGCGTACGTCACCGATCGTGCGCTCTACGGCGGACAGCCGTATTACGAGGTCTTCTACGGCGGCGCTCCCAACGCGAATCCCGCGCTCTCCCCTGGGCGAGATGATGGACCCGATCGCGGCAAAGCAGGGCACGGCGCCGGAGGGATATGCATTCCGCGACCTGCTGGAGTTCTGCCCGGACGGAGCCGGCAATGCGCAGTGCTTCCATCGCCGCGACGAGGAGGACGACGACCCGCGGGCGGTGGACTGGGATCACGAGACCTGGGAGATCTCCGACGAGACGTGGTTCGCGGATTTCGCCGATCGCAGGTTG
>JBGQLA010000183.1:0-9908 GCA_041499865.1 Deltaproteobacteria bacterium | reverse complement strand
GCGATCGGCGAGCTGCAGAAGAAGGACAAGGGCGAGGCGGAGAAGATCGAGCAGTCCGGCGACGAGCTGGACCGCGAGATCCGGCACATCCTCTCCAAGTTCAACGCGCAGACCTACGCGGTGCCGCCCATCTTCAAGGAAAGGCTCAAGCACTACATCGAGCGGAACGTGCGCCAGTCCGGGACCCGCTCCATCCACCGGCGCAAGCAGCAGTACTGGCCGCTGATCGTCAAGGAGTTCAGCGCCCTGGGCCTGCCGGAGGAGATGGGGTACGTCGCCTGGCAGGAATCCGGCTTCGACCCGCTGGCGGAGAGCGCCGCGAAGGCGAAGGGCATGTGGCAGTTCATGGACTTCCGCGCGCGCGAGTTCGGGATGCGGGTGGACCCGAAGCGGGGGATCGACGACCGGACCGACGTGCTCAAGAGCACCCGGGGCGCCGCGAAGTACCTCGCGAATCTATTGGCCGAGTTCGGGGAGGATTCGTTCATGCTCGCCATCGCCTCGTACAACAAGGGCGAGAACGGGATGCGCCGGGTGCTGCACGAGATCGCCCAGCAGCCCGGCGGATTCCGCAAGGACAAGCGGGACTTCTGGCACCTCTACCGGTTGAAGAAGCTGCCGCAGGAGACGCTGGAGTACGTGCCGCAGATCCTCGCCGCCGCGATCATCGGGAACAATCCAAAGAAGTACGGTCTGGAGTAGCATCAGGAGAAGGATTCCCATGCAGAGAAACCCTCGCGCCGCCGTCTCGCTCGCCGCCCTCGCCCTCGCCGCCTGCCACGTGCGCGCGATCCCGTTCTCCACGCCGCCGGGTTTCTCGGTCTCGAAGGAGTCGGCGGACGGCACGCTGGGCAAGAAGCAGGACGTGACCCTCTCGGACGAGGACAACCATTACATCGCGGCCTTTCGCTATGAGCTGCCCGCGCCCGGGGCCCTGATCGCCACCGCCAAGCCGGTCAACCCCCAGGCGCAGATCAGCGTCGGCATCTTCTCCGAGGGCAGCGGGAACGAGCCGATCGCCAAGGGAGAGCCAGGCAAGAAGGCGGAGGCGAACGATCTGCAGGCCGGCATCTATTACGTGGCGGTGAGCGAGCCCTGGAAGGATGCGGTGCGCACCCGCGTCGAGCTGCGGACCGTCTACAAGCCGCAGGACCCGGACGCCGCGCAGCAGGCGTGCAAGACGCAAGGGACCGCGCGCGAGCTGAAGGACACCGGATCGGTCGAGGACAGCGTCGACTACTCCGCCCAGCGCCGGACCTGCTGGTGGAAGGTGCCGCTGACGTCGGAAGGGGCGCTGGCGGTGAAGTTCGACAACAACGGCGCGAATCTGTCGGCGGAGCTGGTCCCCCCGCAGGGGGCGCCGGAGAAGATCGATCCCGTCGCCGGGCTCTCCAAGCCCGACCTCCCCGCCGGCGACTACTTCATCAAGGTGTACGCGAACGACGCGGGCGATGCGGGCCGCTACAGGCTGGCGACGAGCTTCAAGCAGGGCGACACCTGCAAGAACGGCGGACCGCCCTGCTCGCTGGAGGGCGCCGAGGAGCTCAAGCTGCCTTCCGACTCGAAGACCGCCGACGTGGACTATGCGAAGAGCAAGCAGTTCCACTTCTACAAGGCGAGCTTCAAGGAGAAGGGAAAGCTGACCATCACCTTCAAGGTGCTGCAGCCGCCGCGCGGATCGAAGGTGGCCGCGTACTTCATGAAGGCGCCGGACGACGAGGGCGATCGCATCAGCGGGACGTCGGTCACCAAGGAGATCGACCAGCCCGGGGATTTCTGGATCCGGGTGCAGGCGCCGGAATCGGGCGACTACGGCAAGTACGCCATCGCCACCATCTTCCAGCCCTCGAACTTCATCCCGGCTGACGTGGTGGAGATCGGGCGCAGCCCGTGCCTGTTGACGGTGAGCGCGGGCACGAACCAGGGAGTGCGGCCGGGGCTCGGGTGCACGGTGATGAGCGCCTCGGGGCAGGCGATGGATTCCTGCGTGGTGGACCAGACCTTCCCGAACCTCTCCAAGGTGAAGCCGGCGAACGCGCGCTGCAACGTGGCCCCGAACGCGAAGGTGCAGATCAGCGCGCAGTAGCCGGACCGCGCTCGGTACCGGCTGACAACGTGGGGGGACACCATGCTGAATGGTGTCCCCCTCCAACTGTACTGGCGGCCCGGTGTCTCGCGAACTGTACAGGCCCGTCCAGTGGTCACGCCGGGAAGTTTGCGCAGCGATCCTCCGATGCGCGACCCTGATCTGCGCGCGACCGGGCCCTTGCGCGACGGTCCTGCCGGCTGCCCGGCGATCTCAGCCGGCACGCCGGACGACGCCGAGCGGGACCGCGAAGTCCCGCTTCACTTCGTCCAGCACGACCAGCGACTCGTAGCGCTTCACGTTCGGGTCGCCGTGGAAGAGCCGCTCCCCGAGCGCCTCGTACGCGGCCACGTCGCGGACCCGGACCAGCACGAGGAAGTCGTACTGGCCGGTGACGTACCAGCACTGGGCGATGGCCTCGTCCTCGACCATGCGCCGCTTGAAGGCGGCGATCAGGTCGCGGGATTCCCGCTCGAGCACCACGCCCGCGAGCACGTGCATGTGCAGGCCCGCGATCCGCGGATCGAGCACCGCCACCTCGCGGCGGATGGCGCCGCTCGCGCGCAGCCGGCGCACCCGGCGCAGGCACGCGGGCGGCGAGAGCCCGACGATGCGGGCGAGGAGCACGTTGGTGCGCGAGCTGTCGCGCTGGAGCTCCTCGAGAATGCGGAGATCGATCTCATCGAGTGGCAAGTTGCACCGTCCCGCCTCCAGGCGAAACAAACGCGACGTCCCGCCCGAAACAAAGCAACTCCCGGCCGTGGCCTGGTCGTTACGCCCTTTGCTGGAGGTAACCCCAGATGCGCCAGCTTCCATCCCAAAATTCGGCGTCTGATGCACCGCGGCGAGACTCGCCGTCCAGGTTCCTTGGCCTCTGGGCCGCTCCGCTCGTTCTGCTCTCAGCCTGGCTCCTGGCGGGCGGGTTCACGCTCTCAGCCCTGGCATCGGCCACGGCGGCGTGGCGGATGCGTCCGGCGGCCGTCGAGCCGGCGGCCGGCCGGGTCCGCGTCTCCATGCCCGTCTCCGCGCCGGTGATCCCGCCTTCCCGGCGGTGCAAGCTCGCCCAGCCAGGCCGATTCCAGCCCGACCACAGTTGACTGCCCGGGTAGCCCGGAGCAGGCTCCCCGGCTCCGCGGGAGGTACGGGATGGCGAATCCATTCGTCCACGTCGAGCTGCACACCGACGATGTCGCGAAGGCGAAGGCGTTCTATTCGAAGCTCTTCGGCTGGAAGCTGGAAGACATGCCGATGCCGGGCGGCGGGGGCTCGTACACCATGATCGGGGTCGGGGACGGCACCGGCGGCGGGATGACGAAGAGCCAGACGCCCGGAACGCCGCCGCACTGGCTCGCGTACGTCGGGGTCGACGACGTCGCGAGCTCCACCCGGAAGGCGAAGGAGCTGGGCGCGAAGATCGTGCAGGAGAAGATGGAGGTCGGCGGATTCGGGTGGATGAGCGTGATCACCGACCCGACCGGCGCGACGTTCGCGCTCTGGCAGCCGAAGCCGCAGCAGAAGAAGTGAACGCCCGGGGCGGGAGGCGGCACGTTGCCGCTCCGACCCTCACTGACAGATGCCGCTCGAAGCGCAGGTCCGGGGCTGCCCGAAGACGGGCAGGCTACCTGGCCTCGAGATCGGGTCCGGCCGGCGTGCTTGCCGCTCGCAGGTCCGCCTCGATCGCCCGCTCCAGATCGTCGCCTTCGATGATGTAGATGGCGCGGACCTTGCCGCCGGCGTCGATGAGGAACGTGCGCGGTAGCTGCGCCTTCTCCTCGCCTCCCACCCCGTACGCCGTGGCGATCAGCTCGAGCTTGTCCAGCAGCGACGGGCCGTCGATGCGAAGGCGGGCGGCGAATGCCTGGGCCTTGTCCGCCTCGCTCTCCACGTCGACGAAGACCAGGCGCAGCTCGGGGTGCTTGACCGAGAGCGCCTTGAGACGCGGCAGGCCCTCCGCGCACGGCTTGCACCCCGACGCGCCGAAGGTGAGCAGCAGGGGCGCAAGAAACGGCGTGCGCCGCAGGCCTTCCAGCGTCAACACCCGGGCGCCGGCGAGGTCCCAGCCGCCGAAGCCGGGAGCGGCGCTGCCCACCCGCGCGGCGCCGCTTTGGTGAAAACGCACGGTGGTGGCGGGCGCTGCGGCGATCAAAAGCGCGGCGAGCAGCAGGCTCATCTCCGGGCGCCTGCGACGGACCGCGACTCGTTCACCTTCAGATCTTCGCCTTGAGGGTGATGACCAGCGCGCGCTTGCCGGCCTCTTCCCTGAACTCCACTTTGCCGCCGCACCGGTGCTCCGCAAAGCCCTTCAGCAGGCGCGATTGCGCATCGGGTGGCTCCCGATAGCGCTCCTTCGCCGCGGCGTCGACCGGGGCCACCGAGAAGGTGACCGTGAGCCCGTCGGTGTTCACGTTCACCGTGGCGGGACCGCCATCCTCCGGAGAGAGGCGCCTCGCTTCCCGAAGCAGGGCAAAGCAGAACAGCACGGCCTCTTCCTTCCCGGCGTCCACCGCCGGGAGCACCGCCTCGACCTTCACCGGCACGTCCGCGTTGGGGTCCGTCGCGTGCAGCAGGCCCTGCGCCCGGGCCAGCGCCGCCTCCACCTCGACGGCCGCGTCCTCCTTCCGGAACGCGTCCGAGTAGTCGAGGATCAGCTTCTTCGCCTTGACGATGCTCTCGGCGTTCTCGTCCCCGATGCCCTGCATGTTCTTCACGATCACGTCGGGCTGGGTCTGATCCACCAGCTCCACCAGCATCTGCTGCTGCTCGCGCTCCAGGCGGGTGTAGTCGATCTTCCGCACCGCGTTGGCGAGCAGGCCGCAGTCCTCGACGTAGCCCTTGAGCAGCTCCGAGTTGCGGCGCAGCAGCGAGACGGCGTTGTTCACGCCCTCGAGCATCTGCGCAACCAGGGTCTCGTGCAGGTCGGCGCGCGCGCGCGCGAAGGTGAGGAGCCCCTCGTCCACCGTCGAGCCGTCGCTGGCGCGCGGCGCCGAGTCCCTGGCCTGCTGCAGCTCGGCCCGCGCCCGGGAGAGCTGCTGGTTCAGATCGGTCAGCTCCTCGGCGGCGCTCTTGTAGCGCGCCTCCCAGTCGCCGCGACGGTCCTCGCCCGTGGCCGCCATCCGCATCTCGGCTTCGACCGACTCCACCCGCGCCTTCAGCTCGTCGCGCTCGCGGACGATGTCGTCGAACGTCCCGCGGATCTTCGACAGCTGCTGCTCCGCCTCGGCGCGCGCCTCCGCGGCGGCCCTCGCCTCCGCGCCGCGGGCATCGCGGTCGGCCTTCAGCATCGCCAGCTGCTTCTCGTGCTGATCGCGATCGCCCGACTTGCGCAGCAGCTCGGAGAGCTGGCCTTCCACCTTCATCCGCGCATCCAGGGCGTCGGTCGTCTGCGCCTGCGCCTCCTCCAGCTCCTTGCGCAGGTCCTTGATGCCGGCCTCGCTGGCGTCGAGCTTCCCGCCGATCACGCTGGCGGCGTCGCGCGCCTTCGCCACCTCCCCCTCGAGCTGGGCGATGCGCTCCTGCATCTCCCTGGTGGCGCGCTGCTGCTCGTCCACCGCCGCCGCGGCCTCCTCGGCGCCGCCGACCTTGGCGATGATCAACCGGGCCTTGGCCAGCTCCTGCACCAGCTCGCCGCGCTCCTTGCCCAGCTGCGCGAGCTGCGCGTTCTTCTGCTTCAGCTTGTCGTTCAGCTCCTTTTCCTTGCCGGCCTGGGCGTTGAGCTGTTCCTTCGCGGCGTTCACCTCCTCGTGCGACTTCGCCGCTCTCTCCTCCCGCGCCTTGAGCTCCTTCTGCAGCTCGTCCTCGCGGTCGGAGAGCATCTTGATCAGGTCGTCCTTCTCCCGGATCTGGCGGGTGACGGTGTCGCTCTCCGCCCCCCGGATGGCCACCCGGTGCTCCAGCTCCTTGATCTGCCGCAGCAGCGTCTCGGTCTCGCGGCGGCGGTCGGCGTCGATGGCCGCCTCCATCCGCTTGCGCTCGCGCTCCAGCTCCGCCGGCGAGTAGTACGTGTCCTTCTCGTCCAGCTCCTTCTGCGCCTTCTTCAGCTCCTCTTCGCGCTGCTTGAGCAGCGTCCGGATCTTCTCCGCGTCGGCGCGCGCCGAGGCCGCCGCGTCGTGCGCGGCCTGCTCCTGCACCTGCTTCACCTGCGCCTTGAGCTTGCGGTTCTCCTCCTCGTAGAAGGCGATCTTCCCCCGCAGGGTGGCGATCTCCACCTCGTCCTGCGTCTTCACTTCCGCGCGCAGGGACGGGGATGGGCTTCTGCGCGGCTCGTCGGTGACGATGCCTTCCGGCGGCGACATGGCCGTCGCAGCCGCGGCGCGCGCCGGATTGCGCCCGGGCGGGATGATCACCCGCTGCTGCGCCGGCGCCCGCGAAGGGTTCGGCCGCGCCTTCGGCTTGTCGCCCACGAACGCGGCCTTGGTCATGCCGAAGGTGATCACGTCGCCGTCGTTGATCTGCTCGCGGTCGACGTCCCGCTCGTTGACGAAGGTGCCGTTGGTGGACCCGAGGTCCATCAGGAAGTACTGCCCGTCCTCGCACCAGATCTTCGCGTGCTTCGAGGACACGCCTGCGTCCGCGATGCGGATGTTGCAGGCGGAGGCGCGCCCGATCGTCATCGGGTCGGGGGTCAGCTCGATCTCCTGGCTCTCCAGGGACCCGTTGAGGATTCGCAGCAGCGCCATCTGGACCGCCGACGTTAGCCAACGCGCGCGCCTCGCGTCAACGCGGGGTCCCGCCCAACCTTGACCCGCCTCCGAGGCGCACGCTACGCTTTACACCTTTTCCGACGAGGGTTTCCTCAATGCCCGAAGCAGCAGCCGCATCGAGCGACGTCGGAACCTCGTTCGGCAAGTACTTCCTGATGAAGAAGCTCGCGGCCGGCGGCATGGGCGAGGTGTTCCTCGCCCGCCAGCAGGGCCCTGCCGGTTTCCAGAAGGTGCTGGTGGTGAAGAAGATCCTCGCCCACCTCACCGAGAGCAAGGAGTTCGTCGAGGCCTTCCTCGGCGAGGCGCGCCTGGCGGCGCAGATGAACCACCGCAACATCGTGCAGGTGTTCGAGCTCGGCGAGCAGGACGGCGCGTACTTCATCGCCATGGAGTACGTGCAGGGAAAGTCGCTGCGCGACCTGATCGACGCCAGCGTCCGGCGCAAGGAGAAGATCCCGGCCGAGCTCTGCCGCGCGCTCGCCGAGCAGATCTGCGACGGAGCGTCCTACGCGCACAACCTCACCGACCTGGCGGGGCGATCGCTGAACCTCGTGCACCGCGATCTGAACCCGCAGAACGTCTTGATCTCGTACGGCGGCGACGTGAAGATCATCGACTTCGGGATCGCCAAGTCCGAGCTGAGCACGGTGAAGACCGAAGCCGGGATGATCAAGGGCAAGTTCGTCTACATGAGCCCGGAGCAGTCGCTGGCGAAGAAGCTCGACAAGCGCTCCGACGTCTTCGCCATCGGCATTTCCCTCTACGAGATGCTCACCGGCATCAATCCCTTCCACAAGAACAACATCGTGCTCACGCTGGAGGCTGTGCAGCGGCACGACCCGGCGCCGCCCTCGGAGTACGATCCCGCCTACGCGCCCTTCGACCCGATCCTCTCCAGGGCGCTGGCCAAGGATCGCGACCGCCGCTACTCCGACGCCGCCGAGATGCAGGACGATCTGCGGCGGGTGGTGCTGCCCCGGCCGGCCGAGCGCCTCGGGCCGTACCTGTGCCGGCTGTTCCGGGCGCAGCTCGAGGAGGAGCAGCAGCTCCTGATCGACAGCGACAAGGCGAAGCTGGTGGGCAGCCCACCGAAGCGCACTCCTTCGCGCGCCACTCCGCCGCGTCCCTCCGGTCCTCCGTCCATCGCCACCTTGCCCGATCTCTCCGGCGAGGGCGGCGGCGGGGGCACGCTCCTGCTGCCCAACGCAAAGGCGGCGAAGGCGGCCCCGGCCGCGGACGAGGCGCACGCGCGCCCTAAGGCCTTGCCCGATTCGCCCGGCGACACGCTGATCGACGTCACCGACGGCGGCCCGCCGCCGCGGCGCGCGGCCGCTGGCGAGGAAAGCCCGGGCGGGACCTTGATGCTCAATGCCGGCCAGGCCGCCTTGGCGCGCAAGCCAGTCCCGCGCGCGACCGACGCCGTCCCCGACGACACCGAGGAGGTGACCACTCCGGAAGCGCCGGGCGGCACCCAGATCCTCGGCGCTTCACCTCTGGCCGCCCCTAAGCGCGCGCCCAAGGCGCCGCGCGAGCAGGCCTCCACGAACATCCTGACGGTGGAGGAGTCCGAGGAGGCCCAGCGCGCCGCGCAAGCCAAGCTGGAGCAGGCGGCCAAAGGGCTCGTCCGCACCCGGACCCGCGCCGACAAGCGGGCCGAGCTGAGGCAGGCGCGGAGCAGCAGGGGGATGTGGATCGCGCTGGGCGTCGGAACCCTGGCTGCGGTCGGCCTGATCGTCGGGCTCCTTTTCCTCTTTTTCGCCGACGAATCGGCCGTCTCCGGCCGCAGGCTGCGCCGCGGGGACGTCCCGGCGACGCGCGCCACGCCCGTCGCGGAACCGCCGGACCGGCCAGGAACAACGCGCAGGTAGCCGTCGGGACGCACCGCGCCGCCGCGCCGGGGCTTGATCGGACCCCGTTTTGCGCGATATGCGTCGGCCTCCCGAGAGCGTGCTCACTCACCTTGCAGCGTCAAGCTGAGATGCTCCGGTGCGTCGAGAGGGGGCTCTGGCGGACATGGACGAGCACGCCGAAGATCGCCTGGCGGCACTCGAATCCGTCTGGTACGAGATCATCGAGGCGGTCAGCGCCGGCCGCACCACCGGGCTGATCTGCCCCGAGTGCAATGCGCCCGACGGCCTCTCGGTGGAAGAGCAGCAGGGCCGGACGCAGGTGAGCTGCCCCAAGTGCATGCGGACGGTGGAAGTGGGGATCGCGACCGCCTAGCGGCGCGCGGGAATCGCATGAGCAACTTCCTCGGCAGCGGGTTCAAGTTCCCCTTCTCCGTGGGGCCGAACGGCGGCATCCAGCTCTCCAGATACGAGACCAACATCGAGGAGTCGGTGCGGATCATCATCGGCACCGCCCTCGGCGAGCGGCAGATGCGTCCCGAGTGGGGCTGCAAGATCCACGACTTCGTCTTCGCCCCGAACAACACCGCCACCCAGACGCTCGTCGCCCACCACGTCGAGGAAGCTCTCGCCAAGCACGAGTTCCGCATCCGCAACATCGAGGTCGAGGCGCTCCCCGACCCCGACAGCGCGGAGCGGATCCTGGTGGACGTCCGCTACGAGATCCGGGCGACGAACAGCATCCACAACCTGGTGTTCCCGTTCTACCTGACGGGCAGCTGAGCCGGAGTCCCGACCATGTCCTTGCCGGTCCCCAATCTCGACGACCGCTCCTGGAAGCAGATCGTGGACGAGGCCGTGCGCCTCATCCCGCGTTACTGCCCGGAATGGACCAACCACAACTCCTCGGACCCCGGCATCACCCTGCTCGAGCTGTATGCCTGGATGACCGAGATGGTCATCTACCGGCTGAACAAGGTGCCGGAGAAGAACTTCCTCACCTTCCTCGACCTGATCGGCATCCGCCTCAAGCCGCCCGAGCCGGCGAAGGTGGTGCTGGAGCTCACGCCCAGCGCCGGCGTGGAGGGCGAGTTGACGGTGAAGAAGGGGACCCAGGTCGCCACCCTGCAGGCGGGAGGGGCCGATCCCGTCACCTTCGAGACCCTGCGCGATCTGACGCTGCTCCCGATCCACGTGGTGCGCGCGGCGAGCAGCCATCGCGCGACCGTCGCGGACCACACCCAGGCCCTCGCCGAAGGCGATGCGCACGAGGCG
>JBGQLA010000182.1:0-9937 GCA_041499865.1 Deltaproteobacteria bacterium | reverse complement strand
CGGCGAGATTCTACCGCTCGAGGAAGTCGAGCGCCGAGCCTACGAACAGGCCTTGCTCCGGTGCGCGGGAAACGTGGCCAGAGCTGCCGACGCCCTCGGGGTTTCGAAAGGCACGCTCTACAACAAGATCAAGCGCTACCAGCTCGTTTTGTCGAATCGGTAAGCGCGTCGCCGGAGCTGGATACGCTGACAGCGATCGCTTGCGCCGGGCGGCGGGAACCGAGACCTGCTTTCGCGGTGCCGCCTCGCCCGCCGGGGCGGTGTCCTTCGTCGCGGGCTGCTTCGGGGCCCGTGGCCTTTCCGGGCCAACCCGCCCGGGCGGCTCGGCCTTGAGGAACTCGAGCGACGCTTTACGAAACCGTTGCTCTACCAACTGAGCCATGTCGGCCCGGTAGAGAGAGGAACGCGCTTCTAGCAGCGGCGCACCGCGAGCGTCAAGCGAGGTTCCACGACTGCTCGCATGCCCGCTGAAACCATTGACATCCCCGCGCCACGATCCAGAGTGCGCGCCATGAAACCGCTCCACAGCGTCGCGGTCCTCACCGCTCTGCTCGCGGCGTGCAGCAAGCCTTCCGCGCCGCAAAGCCCCGCCGAGGTGCAGGTCTCCACGGATCTCAATCCGGCGCTGGTCGATACGGCGCTGTCGCAGATCGCACGGAACGGCGGGCCCCGCGGCGAGCGGGTCGCCGGCATGCACGCCGGGGTCTCGGCCCTGCCGGGGGCGGCCGGTGCGCCCGTCGGCGATGCGCAACGGGCGCCGAGCCCATCCGCGGCGGGCGACGTGCGCTGGGATGCCGAGCCGTACGGCGCGATCGCGGCGGCCGCGAAGGGCGAGCTGCTGCCAGCGCCGCAGACCGCGAGCGACGTGCCGCCGCTGTGGAAGGATCCCGGAGGCGCCTGGGTGGCGATAGGCGGCCGGGCGATGGTGCTCCTCTGCGCCACCGACCAGTTGAAGGACCGTGGCGTTCCCGCGCGGTACACCGCGCTCACCGAGAGCTGGCTGAAGGGAAAGGTCGCGCTGGTCGCGCCGACCGGCGGGATGGCGCTCGCGCACTTCGCGGCCCTGTACGCGGCGTGGGGCCCGGAGCGGATGGAGGCGTGGCTCAAGCAGCTCAAGGCGAACGAGCCGCTGCTCTACGCCACCGACGCCGAGGTGCGGCAGGCGGTGATGGACGGGCGCGCCGCGGTGGGTTTGCTCTCCAGCGACGAGGCGGCGAAAGCGGCGGCCAGCGCCGCGCGCGTGGAGATCCTCTATCCGAACCAGAAGAGCATCGGCACGTTCGTCTGGCCGACCGCGCTCTCGGTGCCGAAGTCAGCCAGGAGCCCCGAAGCGGCGAAGAAGCTCGCCGAGCGCCTCGCCGACAAGAGCACCGAGCAGCTGCTCGTGGCCCGCGTTCCTGGCTACCTGCCCTTGCGGGCCGACATCCCGGTGCCGCCGGGAGTGAGCTCCGCATCGAATCTGGTGGTGGTCTCGGTCGATCCGGCGCACATCGTCTCGCAGATCGGCCAGCGCAAGGCCGCCCTCGCCGCCTGGGCCGACTCGATCCCGAAGCCGGGCGCACGAGCCGCGCAGGTCCAGTCGCGCTGATCAGTCGAGGAACGACGGGTCCCGCGGGCTCCCGCTCGCGGGCCCGACGCGCGGCGAATCGTCGATCCCCAACAGCTCGCGGAGCGGCAGCGCCAGATCCATCTCGTGCCGCGGCCGCCCTTCGCGCAGCACGTAGCGGTTCCGCCGGCCCTCGCGCCCGCGCACCAGGTACCCGCCCTCCTCCAACTCGGCGACGATGCGCTGCACGGCGCGCTCGGTGATCCCGATCCGCTCCGCGACGGCGTGCAGGGTCAGCGAGGGATCCTGCGCGATGCAGCGCAGGACGTAGAAGTGGTTGGTGAGGAAACCCCAGGTTGGCTCGCGCATGCAGGCATCCTGCACCAGCGGGCGATCCCGTCCAGAAAATCGCGACTCCCTAATCGGGCTTCGCCGCCGGACTGCCGCTCACCTCGGGCAGATCGATCGAGGGAAGCGTGATCTTCGGCAGCTCGGGCAGCGGTTGCCGCGCCACCACCAGCGCGGCGCGCCTTCCGATGTCGTCCTCGCGCGGGATCAGCCCCGTCACCCGGGTGACGATCTTCTCCAGCGTCTGGAAGAACCGGAGGCGGAACAGCGCCTCGTTCAGCCAGCCGACCGTGATGCAGTAGTACTTCGCGTACGGCGGCGTGTGGTGCACGGCGTGGTGGTCGGGCGGGAGGATCAGGCTCGCCCGCTGCAGCGCCCGGACGTAGCGCGGCGGCGCGTCCATGTGCGCCCACTTGTGGAACTGGTTGGTGCCGAAGATCGCGAGACACATGGTGAAGGTCAGCGCGGCGCAGAAGAACCAGACGGTCCCTTCGGGCAACAGCGCGGCGCCCGCGGCCGTCGGGATGGAGATGAAGCAGTTGTTCCCGTTGGTCTCGATGAAGTCGTGGCGGGTGATCTCCTTCTGGTCCACGTGGTGCTCGCGGAACGGCCGGATCAGCGCCTTGCCGATGATCGGCCACTCCGGCGTGCCCCAGGTGTCCGCCAGCCAGTGCACGAATCCGGAGATGAAGTCCGCCGCCACGAACCCGAGCATGAACGCCGCCGCGGCGAGGAACGGGCTGCTCGCCACCCACGGGGCGATGGTGGCCAGCAGCCAGGTCATGACGGCGGCGTAGCCGAGGATGCTGGCGATCTCGAACCGCCGGACCGCGGGGCTGTACCCTTCGCGCAGCGCGTGGGCATCGCGTTGCCGGATGTGCAGATGGCTCATGTAGCGGCGCTCCCCCTCGGCACTCCCGTACTTTGACACACAAATCGGAGGTTGCAGAAGTGCGCCGCCGGCGCGCGGAAACGGTTGCGGAGGGTAGCCATTTCAGTGACAAGTACGCACATGCGCATCGCCCTTCTCACCCTCCTCCTCGCCATCTCCTGCAAGCAACAAGCGCAACCGGAGGCGCAATCCGCGACCCCAGGAGTCAAGGCCGTCACGGTGACGGAGAGGGGCTTCGAGCCCGACCGGATCCAGGCAGCGGCGGGAGAGCAGGTCACGCTGCGGTTCACCCGCAAGGCAGAGCGCACCTGCGCGGACGCCGTCCAGATCGAGGGCGATCCGGTGAAACACGTGCTGCCGCTCAACGCTCCGGTGGACGTGAAGGTCACCGCCCCGAAGACGGGCCAGCTCGCCTTCGCCTGCCCGATGAACATGTACCGCGGCGCCATCGTGGTCGCGCAATAGGAGGCTCTCCCATGCACCTCGCGCTCCTGCACGATGGACGCCCCGCCCTGCTTCGGGTGGAAGGAACGGTGGGCGCGCCCGCGGCGCTTTTCTTCCATCCTTTTCCGCTGCACGCCGACGCCTGGGAGCAGATGCTCGGCGCCTGCGCCGCCGCCGGATTCTGCGCCGCCGCGCTGGATGCGCCGGGGTTCGGAGGGACGCCGCCGCTCGGGCGGCCCGTGACGATGGACCATCTGGCGGAGCTGGGCGCCGTCGCGCTCGACGCTCTGGGAACGCGCCGGGCCGCCATCGTCGGTTGCTCGATGGGCGGCTACGCCGCGATGGCGTTCGCGCGGGAGTTTCCCGAGAGGATGACGGGGGCCGTACTCATCGCCACCAAGGCGACCGCCGACACGGACGAGGCGCGCAAGAACCGCGAACGGCAGGCGGCGCTGGCGCTGCAGAAGGGAGCGCAGGCGGTGGTGGCGGAGTTCGCGCCCAAGCTGCTCGCGCCGGATGCCGCCCCTGCGGTCCGCCGGCGCGTCGAGGAGCTGGCGGCGCGCGCGACCGCGCAAGGGATCGCGGACGCGCTTCTGGGGATGGCGCAGCGGCCAGACTCGACGCCGGATCTGCCGCGGTGGAAAGCGCCGACGCTGGTGATCGCGGGCGAGAAGGATCAGCTGATGCCGCGCGCGGAGATGGAGAAGATCGCCCGCGGCGTCGCCGGCGCGCGCCTGGAGGTGATCGCGGGCGCGGGACATCTTCCTTTTCTGGAAAATGCCGCTGCGGTTGCAGCGCTCCTCACCGCGCACCTCTCGTCGCTGCCCGACCGCGCGCGCTGACGGCCGCATGGAGGTGCGCGTCCTACCCGCGCGCCTTGCGACCGCACTCGCGCCCGATGGGAGACTCACTCTCCGGCGAACGATTCCGGAAAGAGGCTCCCATGCCAGCGACGAACTTCATGGACGATCTCAAGCATCTCGTGCGGCACACGACGGACACCGTGCAACGGCATGCGCAGTCCGCGATGTACAAGATGCGCGCGCTCCCGCCCGCGACCCGCACCAAGGTGGGCATCTGCGCGGCGACGGTCGCGCTCTTCGTGGGCGGCCTCCTGCTGCGCGGCGCCGCGCCGGCGCCAGGCCACACCGCTCCGGCGTTCCGCGAGGAGGCGCGCGCCACCCTGGCCGACGTCCGCCCGCCGTCGCGCGTCGCCCAGCGGACCTACGCAGTCGCGAAGGTGGAAGAGTCGCAGGGCTCCTACAAGTCGGCCGCCGAGAACTACGCGGCCGCCGCGAAGCAAGGCAACGCCCGCGCTCTGAACAAGCTGCTGGCGATGACCCGCGCCCCCAAGTGCGAGGCCCGCTCCGAGGCCGCCGACGCGCTCGGAACGCTGCGCAACAAGAAGGCGCGCGCCGCCCTGCAGAAGCTCGCCCACGGCCGTTTCAAGGACGAGTCGCGGGCTCCGGGGATCTTCTCCTGCAGCAGCCGCCGCGCCGCCGAGAAGGCGCTGGAAAAGCAGCGCGGCTGAATTTCGGGGACACAATACGAATTGCAAATTTTGCGCGAGACGAGGCGCAAAAAAGAAAATTCGTATTGTGTCCCCGAAATCCTACTTCCAGCCGGGGAAGGGCCAGAGAGGCTTGCCGGTCTGGAGTTCCTTGGGCCAGGCGGTGATGAACTTCCCGTCCTGGATCTGCTCGACCAGCATCTGGTGCTTGTTCTGGTTGGTGTAGCCCTCGTAGTCGGCGAACTTCACCGTGCCGTCGATGGTCTCCCAGGTGCCGGTGTCGAGGGCCTCGCGGGTCTTCTCGCGATCGCCATTGGCCTTCGAGGCGGCGTGCGCGAGGATCCACATCGCGGTGTAGGCGGTCGCGGCGTGGTAGCTGGCCTGCTTCCCGTACTTCTCCTGGTACGCCTTCGCGAACTCCTTGGCCCCGGGCCAGGCGACCGCCGGCGTCCACTGCGTGCTGGAGAAGATGCCGTGCGAGACCTGCTGCTCCTTGGCGAACTGCGCGTTCGAGAAGCCCGCGCCGGCGCCGAGGAACGCCATCGGCGAAAGCCCGATCTCGCGCGACTGCCGCATGAGGAGGATGGCGTCCGCGACGTAGGAGACCATGAAGACGATGTCCGCCTTCGCGTTCTTCACGTTCACCAGCGTGGAGCGGTAGTCAGGCGAGCCCTTCGAGTACGCCTCGTGGAACACCACCTTCATCCCCTTCTTCTCCGCGATCTCCTGGGCGGAGCGGCCGCCGGAAACGCCGAAGTCGGTGTTCTCGTTGAGGATGGAGATGGTCTTCGGCTGCCCGAGCGACGTCGCCATGTCGAGCAGCACCGCGGCGTAGTCGTTCGTGGTCGCCGACACACGGAACACGTACTTGTAACCCTGCCGCGTGATCTCCTCCTTCGAGGCGACCGGGTTCACCAGCGGGATCTTGTAGCGTTCGGCGGTCTTCGCCACCACGCTGGTCACGGCGGAGGTGTACGCGCCGACCAGGCCGGCGACGTTGTCGCGCGTGGCCAGCTTCTCCACGGCGCTGATGCCGACCTGCGGCTTGCCGGTGTCGTCCTCCCAGACCACCTGGACTTCGATGTTCTTCTTCTTCAGATCCTCGATGGCGAGCTTGATGCCGTTGCTCAGGTCCTCGCCGATGGGGGCCTCGGGTCCAGTGATGGAGTTGATCACGCCGATCTTGACGGGAGCGGCGGTGGCGGAAGCGCCGAACAAGACCGCGGCGGCGAAAACGACTCGTCCGAAGTGCATGCGAGCTCCTGGGTTGTCGGGGCTATCGTTGGTCCGCGTGCATTAACCATACCGCAGCGGAATTTTCCAGCGCCCCCTCCTTGACCGCCCCTTCCCCCAAGGATACGAAACGCCCACCGCACCGGAGGCCCGCGTGCCTGCCTCGATCGAGATCCTCTACCTGCGCTATCCGGTCCACCCGAACATCTCGGTGATCCAGGTCGGGCCGGGCATCGAGCGGATCGACCGGGAAGGCGACAGCTACATGGTGGTGGGAACGGACGACGGCCCGCTCTCCGGGAAGAAGGTCGAGATCCCCGCCGACAACGTGGCCGCCATCCAGTGGGCGCTGGACGGAGCCGCCCCCGCGTCGAGCTGATGGAAAAGACGGAGCGCCTCCTCGACCTGGTCGCGCTCCTGCTCGACGCGCGCGAGCCCGTCTCGTTCGCCGAACTGCGCGAGCTGTTCCCGGACGACTACGGCGGCTCGCGCGACGCGGCGGAGCGCAAGCTCGAGCGCGACAAGGCCGACCTGCTCGAGCTCGGCGTTCCCATCGAGTACGTGGATCCGGACCGCGTCGACGAGCGCGACGTCGGCGGGTACCGGATCGATCGCAAGTCGTATTTCCTCCCCGACCCGAAACTCCTGCCGGAGGAATCGGCGGCCTTGTACGCCGCCGGAGCGGCGGCGCTGGCGACGCGCGATTTCCCCTTCGCGCAGGACCTGCGGCACGCGCTGCGCAAGATCTCCCTCGCCGGCGACACGCAGGCGGTGGGAAGCGCGGCGGCGCGGCGGCTGCTGGTGGTGCGCCCGGGCGATCCGCAGCGCGCCGGCAAGCTGCGCGCCCTCGGCGAGGCGGTGGCGCGGCGCAAGCAGGTCCACATCGCGTACCAGGCTCCGCCCGGGCTCGACGGCAAGCCCGGCGCTCGCACCGAGCGCGACGTCGATCCCTGGGGCCTCGCCTTTCGCGGCGCCGCCTGGCGGCTGGTGGGATGGTGCCACCTGCGCAGCGATCAGCGGGTGTTCGTGGTGGACCGGATCGAGTCCGTGACCCTGAACGCGCAGAAGCCGGCCACGGCCGACTTCGATCCCCCTGCCGATTTCGACGCCGGAGCCGCCGCGGGGCGCTCGAGCAAGCCGTGGCAATGGGCGCACCACCCGCCGCAAGAAGTGAAATTGCGCTTCGCCGCCGGCAGCGAAGCGATCGCCACGCGCCTCTTCGAGGCTCCGGAAGGGAAGCTGACCGTCACCCACCTCGACGGGCTGGTCCCGCAGATCCTCTCGCTCGGCGACCGCGTCTGGATCGAGTCGCCGTCCGCGGCGCGCGAGAAGGTCCGGGGCGCGCTGCTGCGGATCCGCGACCGGCTGGAGGAGCCGGTCCAGCCCGCTCCGGAGCGGATCGCCGCGGCCCCGGCCGGTCCGGACGCGCAGCCGAGGCCGGACGCCGCGCAGGAAGGGAAGCGCGAACGCCTGCGCCGCCTGCTGCTGATCGTCCCCGCCGCGCGGCGCCGCCCCGGAATCCCGCTCACCGACCTCGCCCGGGATCTGGGCCTCGATCCCCGGGAACTGCGCGAGGACATCGACCTGCTCGCCCTCGTCGGCCGCCCACCCTTCTCGCCCGACGACCTGATCGACATCTGCGTCGACGAGCGCGACCGGGTCTCGGTGACGCTGGACCAGAGCTTCTCCCGTCCGCCGCAGCTGACCGCGCTCGAGGCGCTGGCCCTCGCCTCCGCGGCGCAGGAAGTGGCGCCGGCGGATCCGGCGGTCACTTCCGCGCTGGCGAAGCTGATGGAAACGCTGCCGCCGCAGTCGCGCGGTCTGTATGCGCAACTCGCCGGCAGGGTGGCGATGGAAACGCCCACGCCCAGCGGCGTCGGCCGCGTGCTCGCGCAGCTGCGCGCGGCGGCCGAGCAGCACCGCGAAGTGGCGCTGGAATACGACAAGGAGGGCCGCGGGGCGGCGGGCGAGCGCATCTTCCATCCCCAGGGCGTGATCGATCACGGCGGAGTCTGGTACGCGATCGGCCACGACGTGGGCCGCGGCGCCGAGCGCACCTTCCGCCTCGATCGCATCCTCTCCGTGCGCGAGACGGGGCGCGGCTTCGCCGATCCGGGACCGCTCGATCCGGCGCGCTTCCAGCGCGAGCAGCTCTTCTTCCCCACCGGCCGCGAGGAAGCGGTGACCCTGCGCTTCTCGCCGGCGGCGGCGCCGTGGGCCCTGCAGCGCTACGGTCCGCGGGCGCGGCAGTTGGAAGACGGCCGGGCGGACGTTTCCATCGAGAGCGCCGGGACCGGCTACGCCGTCCAGCTTGCGCTCTCGCTCGCCGGCGAGGCGGAGATCGCCGCGCCGGCGCACGCCCGCGAAGCGCTCCGCGACGAGGTCGCGCGCGCGCTCCGCCGCGGGGAGGAAGTCCCATGATCGCTCTCGTCCTCGCACTGCTCGCCCAGGCGCCCACCCCTCCGCCCGCTCCCGTTGCCGGCCTGCGCACGCCGAAGCAGATCTGGGAGGAGCGCTGCATCGCCTGCCATGGGGAAGACGGGAAGGCGCAGACGAAGAAGGGACGGGAGCTGAAAGCGAAGGATTTCACGCGCCCGAAGTGGCAGAAGCACACCACCGACGAGGAGATCGTCGGCGCCATCACCAACGGCATCCCGAAGAAGAAGATGCCGACCTTCAAGGACAAGCTCTCGGCAGAGGAGATCCGGGCGCTGGTTCCGTACCTGCGCGCCTTCGGAAAGTATTGATGCCCCACATTGACAACCGGCGGAAACGCCCCTAGAAACGCGCGCCCCTCGGCGACGGCGCGCCGGCCAGTGCGCTCCGCCGGATCGGAGGAAGATTTGGCTGCCAGCGTGGTCCCCAGCGAGACGCGCTCCACCATCTACACGGAGGCGATGGAGGTCTTCCATCGGGCGGCGGACCTGATCGGTCTCGACCGCCGCGTCCGGATGGAGCTGGAGGAGCCGGACTACGAGCACATCTTCTACGTGACCGTGAAGCTGCACACCCGGCTCTCCCCGCTCACCCAGGACGCCGATCGGTTCAAGGACCTGCCCGACAGCGAGTTGCTGCCCGACGGCCTCGAGCCGCTCCTCGACGGCAGCTTCGTCTTCAAGCGGCGCGCGCTGATCGGCGCGAATGTCGCGATGCGCGACGGCGTGCTGCGCTTGAAGGGCAAGGGCCTGTACAAGGTGGTGCCCGGCCGGCCGGAGCGGTTCAAGGCGTACCGCGTGCAGCACAACCAGGCGCGGGGGCCGTACAAGGGCGGCATCCGCTTCCACCAGGACGTCTCGCTCGATCTGTTCAAGGTGCTGGCGGCGGAGATGACCTGGAAGACCGCCATCTCCGACGTGCCGTTCGGCGGCGGCAAGGGCGGGATCAAGGTGGATCCGAAGAGCCTCAGCTCGGAGGAACTGGAAGCGCTGACGCTCCGCTACATGTACCGGCTGAAGCCGCTGATCGGGCCGGACCTGGACATCCCCGCTCCCGACGTCGGCACCGATGGCTACATCATGGGCCTCCTCCTCCGGCAGTACACGGACGGCGAGCGCGAGCGGCACAAGCTGCGCGGCGTGGTCACCGGAAAGGACACCCGGATCGGCGGATCCGAGGGCCGGTTGAAGGCCACCGGCCAGGGGCTCGCGTACTGCATCCAGGAGTGGTTCGCGGACCGCGGCACCACCCCGGCGGGGAGCACGTTCGTGCTCCAGGGCTTCGGCAACGTGGGCTCCAACGCGGCGGAGATCCTCTGCGGCCTGGGCGCGAAGCTGCTGGCGGTGAACGACGCCTTCGGGACCATCTTCAGCCCCACCGGGATCGACGTGAGCGATCTCATCTCCTACGTCTACGAGAACCCGCGCAACATGCGTCGGACCGTGGCCGGGTACCCGAAGGCGCAAGAGATCTCGAAGAGCGATCTCTTCGACGTGGATTGCGACATCCTCATCCCGGCGGCGCTGGG
>JBGQLA010000181.1:0-9966 GCA_041499865.1 Deltaproteobacteria bacterium | reverse complement strand
CTGAGCCCGATGGTGTTCCCGGTGGCGACGAAGAGCGAGCCGCCCATCGCGGCGACTCCGCCCATCGACCAGATGCCGCCTCCCTTTCCGGTCCGGTAGGCGCCGGGAGCCTTGGTTCCGGTGGTGTCGAACCCGACCACCCAGCCGGCGTAGTTCCCGCAATCGCCGAAGTGGCCGCTGTAGGGCACGTAGAGGATGCCGTCGAGCAGCGCCAGCGCGCCGCGCTGGTTCTGCACCGCGGAGCTGAAACCCGTAACCGATGCTTCGAGATCGATGGGCGTCCCCTGGATGCTGCCGTCGGTCAAGGACACCGTGTACACGCGGTGGCGCGCGCCCGTGGTCATCGCGTCGGCGAACAGCAGCTTGCGTCCCGCGTCGATCACCGGCGTGCCGACGATCCCGATCGGGTCGATGTTGCCGCAGGGCAGCTCCGAGCGCGCGGCGGGCGTGCCCAGAACGCGCGACCAGCGGCGCGCGCCGCTGATCGGATCGAAGGCGATTACCTCGTTGCGCTGGGTGGCGACGATCAGCAGATCCTGCCCTCCGTCGCCGCCGTCCCAATACAGCGGCTGGGCGTAGACGCCGCCCTGGAGCGTGGCGCTGAACGCGGTGTCCTGGCGCAAGGCGCGAACGGCCTCGCGGGTGAGGGATGCGTCAATGTAGACGCCGCTGCGCTGGGCGTCGTTGTGGTGCTGGAGCACGCTTGCGCGCAAGCCAGCGGGGAGCTGGTCGGCGGCATCCGTCACCGCCGCCACCGGGGTCGTCTTCGGGCAGGCGATCAGGGCGACGGCGATCAAGCACGGAGCTCTCATGCCTCGACCGTTACGATGCGGCGGCCGGGCGGTCAACCGGGGTTCCGAAGTCGGAGCCCTGTGATACATCGACGCCATGACGGTGGAGGCGATGCTGGAGCAGATCCGCGCGCTCTGCGCCCAGGTGCGCAACGCCCAGGTGCGGGCGCTCCTCTTCGGGTTCCTCGACGACGGGCCGCTGGTCCAGGCCTTCCTCCGCGCACCTGCCGCGAAGAACATCCACCACGCGTTCGCCGGCGGCCTCTGCGAGCACACCCTCTCCGTCCTCCAGCTCGGCTGGAGGGTGTGCGACCACTATCCGCAGCTCGATCGCGACCTGGTGACCGCCGGGTGCCTGCTGCACGACATCGGCAAGGCGCGCGAGATCTCGCCGGAGCCGGGGTTCGAGTACACGGACGAAGGCAAGCTGGTGGGCCACCTGGTCCTCACCTGCCAGCTGATCCGGGAGAAGGCTTCGCGCATCCCCGACTTCCCGCGCGAGCTGGAGTGGCGCATCACGCACCTGGTCGCCGCGCACCACGGCCGCCGCGAGTACGGCAGCCCGAAGGAGCCGGCCACGCTGGAGGCGATGGTGGTGCACGCGCTCGACGAGCTGGACACCCGCGTCAGCTCGTTCGGTCAGCTCTTCGCCCAGGCCGAAGGGCCGTGGACCGACCGCAAGAACATCTATGGACGGCAGCTGCTCGTTCCGCCGCCGCCCGCGGCGGACGACCGCCGCTTCCCCGGGCCGGGGCTCTACCGCGAGGGGAAGTGATGCAGCCCTTCCAGCGCACGGCGGCGGTGTTCGACATCGACGATTCGCTGCTCGACGGCAACGCCGGGACCATCTTCACCTGGTTCCTCTACTCGAACCGGGAGATGGCGCCGGCGGTGCGCTCGCAGGTGCCGCGCGCGCTGTACGAGTACGCCCGCAAGCGCCTGAGCGAGGCCGACATGGTCGCGCTCGGCTCGAAGTGCCAGCAGGGAATCCGCGCCGACCGGCTGCGCGATCTGGCCCGCAAGTGCTTCGACCGCCACATCAAGAAGCGCGTCACCCAGCAGGGACTGCGCACGGTGCGCCGGCATCTCTTGATGGGCCACATGGTGCTGGTCGCGTCGGGGTCGCCGCAGTTCATCATCGACGAGCTGGGCCGCTTCCTCCACGCGCACGAGGCAGTCGGCACCCGCGCGGTGATCAAGCAGGGGCTCTCCACCGACGAGCTGGTGCCGCCCATCGTCTTCCGCGAGGGCAAGCGCGAGCGCGTGAAGGAGATCCTCGCCCGCCACGGCATCGACGTCGCCCGCTGCTACCTGTACTCCGACTCCGTCGCAGACACGCCGTTGTTCGAGGAAGTCGGGTACCGGGTGGTGGTCAACCCGAAGCCCGCCTTCCGGGCCGAGGCGCTGCGACGCGGCTGGGAAGTGGTGGAGTGGAAGGGGCGCTGGAAGACGGAGGCCGCCGAGGACGCCCTGAACGAGGAATGGCTCAGCTGGGAAGGCTGATTCGGGGACACAATACGAATTTCGTCGGGTCTGATTCGCAACTTGATTAAGGCGATGATCTGGGCAGCACCCGCGGCCGGACCGGTGTCGATTGATTGGGGCAGACCTCGGATTCTGGTCCGGGCGTCTTGGAATTCGGGGACACACTGCGAATTCCGCCGGCGCCGATCCGCAGACTTGATTGGGGCGATGATCTCGAGCGCCGGACGGAGAGTCTCGCGCGAGAGCATTTTCCCGTTGTGTCCCCGAGACCCGGACGACTTGATTGGGCGATGATCTCAGGAGACGCGGCGCCCGCGCTGCGGAACTACTTCTCCGCGGAGAAGCCGGAGTCGGCGATGGCCTTTTCCAGGTCCGTGCGCTTCACCTTGCTGTCGTCGTAGGTGACCTTCACCTCGTGCTTCGTCTTGTCCGAGGCGACCGCGGTGACGCCCTTCACTTCCTTCAGGGCGGACTCGGTGCGGGCCGCGCAGCCGCCGCAGTGCCAGCCGGAGACCTTGATGGTCTCGGTCTTGTCGGCGGCGAATGCGCCAAAGGAGAGGGCGGAGGCGAGGAGCGAGCCGGCGATGAGCTTCTTCATGGGGGCCACCTTTCGAGGCGTTGGACGTCGCGAGCCGAAGGCCGATTCAAGGCGATCTGCCCGGCAGGCGCAAGACGGTTCGCGCGTTCTCCGTGGTGGCGCGCGCAAGCTCGTCCGGACGGAGCCCGCGCAGGGTGGCGAGCGCCGCCGCGGTTTCGGTCACATACGCGGGTTCATTGCGTTTTCCCCGGTGGGGCACCGGCGCCAGGAACGGGCAGTCAGTCTCCACCAGGATGCGTTCCAAGGGCGCCCGCGCGGCCGCGTCGCGCACCGGGCCGGCGTTGCGGAAGGTGATCACGCCCGAAAAGCTCAGGCTCATCCCCAGTGCGAGATAACGCTGTGCGGCGGCCCAGTCGCTGGTGAAGCAGTGGATCACCCCGCCGTCGGGGCCCAGCTCTTCCCCGAGGATGGCTGCCGTCTCCACGTCCGCTTCGCGGGTGTGCACCACCAGCGGCTTGCCCAGCTCCTTCGCCAGGCGGATCTGCCGGACGAAGACGGCGCGTTGCACCTCCCGAGGCGAATGGTCGTAGTGAAAGTCCAGCCCACATTCCCCCACCGCCACCACCTCGGGATCGGCGCAGATGCGGCGGAGCTCGTCGAAGTCCGCCTCGCTGGCCCGGGCCGCGTCGTGCGGATGGATGCCCGCGGTCGGCGAGAAGAACGATCGGTCCTGCTTCGCCAGCCGGACCGCCTCCAGCGCGCCGGCCATCCCGGCGCCTTCGCGCCACTGGCCGACCACCACCACGTGCACCAGCCCCGCCTCGCGGGCGCGCGCGATCACTTGATCGCGGTCCTCGTAGGAGTCGAGGTGCGCGTGGGCGTCAACCAGCATTCGCCTGCACCTCGACGAGCAGCTCCTGGCAGAGCTGCTGCAGCTCCGGCGCGGCGCCGGCGGCGAGGGTGCGCAGCAGCTCGAGGGCGCCCGGCGTCCCCAGCTCCGCCAACCCCTCGGCGGCGTCCATGCGCAGATCCTCCGGCGCCTCGGGATCGCCGGCCAGGCGGAGGAGCCGCTCCTCCGCGCCCGGCGCCTTCAGGCGCCCGAGCGCGCGGATCGCGGCGCCCTGCGCGGGGTCGCCTTCGCTCTCCGCCACCCCGGTAAGGACGGGAATCGCTTCCTGCACGCCGAGCCGCCCCGCCCACTCCGCGGCGATGGGCCGGTCGTCCGCGTCGGACTCGATCCGCGAGACGAGGTGCGCGCCTCCCCGCGCGTCGCCGAATCGCGCCAGCGCCGCCGCGGCCAGGGTGCGGTCGAAGTCGCCGAGGTTTTCCTGCTCGAACAGCTTCGCGACCTCCGGCACCGCGGCGGCATCGCCCAGCGACATGATCGCCGAGAGCGCTTCCTGGCGCCGGTGCTCGTCCTGCAGCGCGGTCGCCAGCTCCGGAAGGGCCGCGGCGTCGTGGGCATCGGAGAGCGCGCACGCGGCGGCGAAACGCATCGACTCCTCTTCGGAGCGGAGCGCGGCGCGGACCTGCGCCCGGGCGCTGTCGCCGGGGATGCGAACGGCGGACCAGACCGCCGCGATCCGCACCTGCGGCACCCGATCCGCGAGCAGCGCCAGCACCGCGCTCTCGCACTTCGCCAGGTTTTCGGGATTGCGCAGCAGGCGCACGCCGGAGAGCGCAGCCACGCGGACCAGCGGCTCGGAATCTTCGAGCAGATCCGCCAGCCGCGGCGCCAGCGACTCCGCGGCTCGAAGATCGCCCGCGCGCCAGCGCTCGAGCAGCGCCCGGACGGCATCGACGCGCAGGGCGCCGTCGGCCGAGTCGAGCGCTTCGGCGGCGTCGAGCTCCGACTCCTCCGCGGCCGCGGGCTCCGCCTCGGCCTGCGGTCCCTTCTTCCCGAACAGCGACGAGAACAAGCCCATCACTTCACCTGCGAGCCGGGCTTCACGTCGGCCGGCAGCTCGATGGCCGTGTGCTCGCGGTCTCCGCCGCTGGCGAAGAGGATCATGCCGTGGGAGACCAGCCCCTTGCCGAAGTTCTTCGCCGGCAGGTTGGCGACCACGCACACCACCTTGCCCACCAGCTCTTCCGGAGCGTACGACTGCGCCACGCCGCTGACGATGGTGCGCGGCGCGTCCTCCCCGAGATCGATCGAGAGCTTGAGCAGCTTGTCCTTCTTCGGCACGCGCTCGGCGGCGAGGATCTTCCCTGCGCGCAGCTCCATCTGCGCGAACTGGTCGATGCTCAGCTCGGGAGTGACCAACCCCGCCTTCGGCGGCGCCGAAGGCGGAACCTCCGCCGGAGGCGGAGCCACGAAGCGCGAAGCGAGCTTCTCTATGTCCGCATCCTCGACCTTGCGCACGAGCGGCCGCGGCTCCCCGATGCTGGCGTTCTCCAGCGGCTTGAAATCGTCCCATCCGAGAGGAGCTCCGAGCTGCTCTTCCAATCCGCGAGAAAATCGCGGCACGATCGGCGCCAGCCAGCGGGCGCACATCCGCGCCATGTTCGCGGCGAGCGTCAACTCTGCGAGCGCAGCGCCCGGATCGGACCGTAGCTTTTCCCAAGGTTTCTGCTGCTGCAATCGCGCATTCGCCGAGGAGGCGTACTCGAGCACGGCCTGCACCACCGATCGCGTGTCGGACTTCTCATACGCAGGCTCGATCTTCGTCGCCTCGACGTTCGCTGCGATCTCCGAGAACCTCGTATCCGGAGGGAGCCGGGTGAGCTTTCCCCCGTTCTTCCACACCAGCGACAGCGCCCGGTTCGCCAGGTTCCCGACGTTCGCCAGCAGCTCCCCGTTCACCCGGTTCTTCAGCTCCGCGAGCGAGAGATCGATGTCGCTGGTCGTCGCCCCGAGGTTCGCCGCGTAGAAGTACCGCAGCCACTCCGGGTCGAGCCCGGCATGCAGATACTCGCGTACGTTGAGGAACGTGCCGCGCGACTTGCTCATCTTCGCGCCTTCCACCGTGAGCATGCCGTGCACGTGGATCCGCGCCGGCTCCTTCCAGCCCGAGGCGTGGAGCATCGCCGGCCAGAACAGGGTGTGGAAGTAGACGATGTCCTTGCCGATGAAGTGCACGACGTCGCAGTCCGCGCCCTTGCCCCAGAACTCCTCGACGCGCCGCCCGTGATCCTGGCACCACTTGTCGGTGCTCGAGAGATACCCCACCGGCGCATCCAGCCAGACGTAGAAGTACTTCGCCGTCTCCCCGGGGATGAGGAACCCGAAGTACGGCGCGTCGCGGGAGATGTCCCAGTCGCGCAGCGGCTCCGCCAGCCACTTGTCCACGAAATTGCGGATCTCCGGCTGCAGCCGCCCTTCGCTGCCGGTCCAGCCACGCAACCAATCCTGGTACTTGGAGAGCTTGACGAAGTAGTGCGGGGAGGTGCGCTTCTCCAGATTGGTGTTCCCGCAGATCGCGCAGCGGGGGTCCTTCAAATCGGTGGGCTCGTACGTGCTCCCGCAGTTCTCGCAGGAATCGCCGTACTGGTCCTTGGTGCCGCACACCGGGCACTGCCCGCGGATGTACCGGTCGGGGAGGAACCGCTGGTCCACGCCGCAGTAGATCTGCAGCACGTCGCGCTTCTCGATCGCCCCGTCCGCGCGCAGCGCCTCGAAGATCCGGCGCGCGTGCAGCTCGTTCTCCGGCGAGTGCGTGGTGTAGAAGAGATCGAAGTCGATCTCGAACGCCTTGTAGTCCTCGGCGTGCTCGAGGTGGATCTTCGCGATCCACTCCTCCGGGTCCACGCCCGCCTTGCGGGCGCTGATCTCGATCGGCGTCCCGTGCGTGTCGTCTGCGCAGATGAAGATGCACTCCTTGCCCATCGCGTTCATCGCCCGCACGAAGACGTCCGTCTGCACGGACTCGACCATGTGCCCGAGATGGAGGCTGCCGTTGGCGTACGGCAGCGCGTGGGTGACGAGCATGCGGGAAGCCATGGGAACAGTCGTAGAACGCATTTCAAAACCATCCGTCAAGGCCGCGCCTGATCAGCGCGCGCAGACCTCGACCAGCAGGCGCTCCATCGACAATCGCGGATCGGCGCCGTTCTTCAGCTCGAAGTCCACCTCCGCGCAGCGGATCAGCTCCCGGCGCCAGAAGGCGCGCGGCCGGCGGCGCGAGCGCTTGTAGCCGAGCCAGGCCGCGAAGGGGTGCGGCACCTTCTGGCTCTTCGCCGAGAGCTCGGCCTCCAGGGCGGGAAAGAGCTTCGCCTGGTACTCGTTGTACCCGAGCTCGCGCGGGCCGGCGCCGGCGTACCGGGCGCTGTCCGCGAGCGCCTTGCGCACCGCGCTGGCCACTCCGCCGAGGAACGGCAGCGCCACCGCCGAGGCGTTCGCCTTGCGCCGCAGATCGTCGCCGAAGAGCTGCAGCGCCTTCGCCGTATCGCCCTCGCCCACCGCCTCGGCGAGCGCGAAGAACTCCTCCTCGCGAACGGGCGCGACGATCGCTTCCACGTCCTCCCTGGTGATCTGCGGGCGATCGCCCACGTAGAGCGCGAGCTTCTCCAGCTCGGAGGCGATCAGCCGGAGGTCGTCGCCCAGGCGGTTCTTCAGCTCCAGCTCCGCGTCGCGGGCCAGCCGCTTCTTCAGCGGGCCGAGGACGTCCCCGACCACCGCGGAGATGTCCAGGGTGTCGATGGTGCGCCCCCGCCGCTCCGCGCGCCGCTTGAGGTGCGCGCCTTGCTCCTGCGCGAGCCGGACCAGCGCGTGCTTCGGGGGCAACGATTCCGCCACCAGGATCAGGTGGGTCCTCGGCGGCAGCCCCCGCTCGAGCGCCTTGAGCAGCGCCTCCAGGTCGTCGGGAGGCGGGGCGAGGTTCTGCGCCACCGCCCAGGCGGACAGCTCCTGCAGCCATCCCTTGTCGTTCTCCTCGGGGGCCGCGCCCACTTCCTTGCGCCATTTCGCCGCCGACGCGCCGGTCCGCCCGCCGAAGGCGATCTCCGCCGCACCCCATCCCGCGGCCGCGACCAGCTTGAGCAGCCGCCGCGCGGCGTCCCGCTGCCGTTTGGCCTGCCAGAGATCCCGCGCCCGCGACAGCTCGCGCGCGGCATCCACCTCCGAGGCGAAGGCCTCCGCGCCCTCCACCAGCACGGCCTTGGGCGCGGCGAACATCGCGACGGTGACGAGGTGCGAGGCGATCTCGCGCGCGCCCGCTCCGGCGTCCAGCACGATCAGGTTCAGCGCCCGGTCCTTCTCCGGCACGATGGCGTCCGCCAGCTCGCGGGCGCTGGTGCGGGCGAGGTACTCGTCTCCCTCGATCAGGATCAGCGCCGGCGCCTTCCCGGCCGACGCCTGCTCGATCAGCTCCGCGATCTCAGGCATGCCGCAGCTCCCGCACCCCGAGCAGCAGACGCTCGATCTGCAACCGCCCGTTTCCGTTCTGGTGCAGCGCCTCGACGGCCTCGGAGCAGAGAGCGGCTTGCGCGAGGAGGGCATGCGCGGGGACGCTGCCGGCGACCTCGGTCGCGCGGCCGGCGAGCTCCCGGGATTCCGGGGCGCCGCCCGACTGCACGACCAGCAGATCGCGCGTCCAGGCGTGCACCGCCTCCGCCAATTGCAGCGCGTCGTCGCGGTCGCCGTGCGCCTCCGCCAGGTCCAGCGCGGCGCGCTCGTCGGGAGCCGCGAGGGCGCCCTCGACCTCCTCGAGCAGCTCACGCCACTCTCCCTGCACGGCCAGCGCGCGGGAAAAGCTGCCTTGCGCCCGCGCCGCGCGCTCGCGCGCCTCCGCCGGGGAAACGCCGTCGCGCAAAAGGCGCGCCGCGAGCGCCTCTTCGGGGATCGGGCCCAGCTGCACGCGGGCGCAGCGCGAGCGGATGGTGGGCAGGAGCGAGTCCGGGTTCGCGCTCACCAGCAGGAACGTCGTCCCGGGGGGCGGCTCCTCCAGCGTCTTGAGCAGCGTGTTCTGCGCCCGCTCGTTCATCGCGTCGGCGGGCGTGACGATGGCCACCTTGCGCCGGCCGCGCAGCGCCATGAACGAGAGCCGCCTGGCGAGCGCGCGCACCTCGTCGACCCGGATCTCCTTCGACGGCGCGGACTCCAAATCTGCCCGCGAGAGGAGCCCCCGGGAGAGCATCTCGGCCTGCGGCAGGAGAAACATCACATCGGGGAAGTTTCCGCGCTCGATTCCCCGGCAGCTCGCGCAGGCGCCGCACGGCCGCGCGGCGGCGTCTTCCGCCTCGCAGTTCGCGGCCTGGGCGAAGGTCCGCGCGAGCAGCTCCTTGCCGACCCCCTCGGGCCCGGCGAGCAGATACGCGTGGTGGACGTGGTCCCGCGCCAGCGCACCTTTCAGCAGGCGCACCGCGCGGTCCTGACCCGTGATCTCTTCCCAGCGCATTGAATCCGGCTTCCTACACAGCGTCGAACGGCAAAGCAACGGAGTTTCGCCTCCGTGTTACAGGTGGCTCATGCGCAAGGGCGGTTTTCTCCTCCTCCTGCTGGCAGCTGCGGCGTGCGGCAACAACGACAACTCCGTCTTCGGGATCATCAACGAGAGCACGATCAGCCCGTTCATCTCCTTCGAAAACATCAACAGCGTCATCTTCGGCCGGCTCAGCCTGAGGGACGCGGCCGGGAACCCGACGAGCGACAGCGCGCAGGTAGTGCTGGTCACCGACCGGCCCGGGCTGTGCGACAAGCTGAAGGCAACCCCCGATTACTTCCGCAATCCGCCGGAGGCGTACGTCGCCTTGATCCTCTTCCTTCCCCCGACGGACCACCTGGGCACCTTCATCCCCGGCCGCCCGGGCGACGAAGGGACGGGAAGCGAGATCCTCGGCAGCGATCCCACGAAGCGGCAGGCTTCCGTCGACCAGACCGGCCTGGCGGTGGCGCCGTTCAAGGCCGTCGACACCTATGGGTACATCGCGCTGCGCGACTGGTCGGAGAGTCCGGGCGGAGAGGCCGTCGGGTCCTTCAACCTCCAGTACGGGCCGCCTCCCCCGCTCATCAGCACCAACGGCTTCATCTTCGGCGGCAAGTTCAAGGCGACGTATTGCCCCACCCTGGAGGGCACGCTGCTGCCTTGAGAGGGCGGGACCACGACCCAGGGTCCTGCAGTATTTGAATCACAAATATTGTGGGTACACGGTTTTCTTCTGAAACAGAGGTCGACCGTCAGGCCGAGATGATGGCCTCCGTGCCACGCTCGT
>JBGQLA010000180.1:0-9974 GCA_041499865.1 Deltaproteobacteria bacterium | reverse complement strand
GCGGACCCGGTTGGCAACGGCGGCGTGATCCCGGGCTTTGGCGATCAGCGCGAGATCGAGTTGCTGGTGGAGGCCGGGTTCGCACCGGTCCAGGCGATTCGGATCGCGACCCTGAACGGCGCCATCTTCCTCGGCCGCCAGGAGCAGATCGGCTCGATTGCGCCCGGGAAGAACGCGGATCTCGTGGTGGTGAAAGGCGATCCGGCCACTCGCATCGCGGTTATCGAAAACGTCGAGATCGTCTTCAAGGACGGCGCTGGATACGATCCCAGTAAGCTGCTGGATTCGGTGAGGGGCCGTTATGGAGAGTATTAGATGGGACAGGCCGAGGGCTCCAGATGCCAGTAGAGGCGTCTGGGCCCTTCGGCCGTAAGTGTCAACGAGATGGGGCGGGCCAGCCCTTCTCGGAGGGAAGCGCTTCAGCAGTGGTCGTTGTAACCGGGCGGTGCGACAACGCATGCAGCGCTGCAGACCCGAGAGATGGACGCTTTGGCGCCCGCGCCCCCGCAGCTGTAGACGATGTTCGGGCTGGCGTTGCTCATGCCCGACGCTCGGCCGCAATAGAGGCCGGCACCGTACCAGTAGCTGCCAGTCGGACAATAGGCGGAGTAGCAGATGTCGTCGTAACCAGGCGGCTCGTCGTGGCATTGCTCGGCGCAATTGCCCCTGTCGCTGGCGACGGCACCTGCGCTGCTGCAGCTGTAGAGATGATACGCGGGGGTGTTGGCCATCCCCGGCTCGTTCCAGCAGTATCCACCCGCGCCGTGCCAGTTGGCCCCGGTCGGACAGGTCGGGCTAGTTGTGACGCAGGTCTGGCTGCTCGAGCACGTAGAGCCGGCCGAGCAGGTTCCGCACGATCCGCCGCATCCGTCCGCGCCACAGGTCTTGCCGCTGCAATTCGGCGTGCAGGTAGGCGTCACACAAGCGCCGCCCGCCCCGCAGACTTGCCCGGAAGGACAGCAGAAGAAGAAGCTGCCCGACACACATTCCTGAGAGGTCGGGCAGCAGCAGCCCTGCTGAGAGCAGGCGCCCCCGGTACAGGCCGTCTCATACGCGCCAGGGCCGCACTGGTTGTCGTACGCGCTGCAGCCGAGGGTGGTGCAGAGCTTGGCTGCCGGAGCACTGGCGGCGTTCGGGCCGTCGGCGTTGGAATGACCGCAGCTGGTAGTGGGGCTATAGCTCGTCTTGAAAGCGGTGCACGGGGCATTCCCCCCAGCGGGCGTGACCATGCACATGTGAATTCCCGACGCCAGTGTGTCCGACCTGTTGCAACCGCTCGGGACATAGGTATTCCCAGCCGCGCAAGAGCAGGTATTTCCCTCGTTGCAATAGGCCCCACCCTCCAGGCCAACGGGTGTCCCAGCGTTGTAGGTGTGCCCGACGACGAGCCACCCATTGTCTGTCTTGCCTCCTGGGTGCTGCAGGTGGTTGAACCAGAATTGCTGACCACTTGCCGAGCCGCTCACGCACTGGAAATGCGGCTCCCACATGTATCCCCATCCGTTGGGCAGCGTGATGAAGTTGGTGGAGACGTTCAAATAGGTAGCGTCGCAAGGCAGGAACGCCTGTCCCGTAGTGCTACTGCCGTAGTGATTCCAGAACGGCCCCTGCGACCAGTCGAGATCGTCGCCAAAGCAAGAGCACCAGTCGCTGCTGCAACCGCACCCGCTGCCGCCGCTGCCGTTCCCGCAGGTCCCCCCGGGATTGAATGCGGGAGTGCTGTTCGTGCACAGCCAGAACCGCCAGTCATCGCAGTTCCCGGTCGTGGCTGACGTGGTTCGATCGGCGCTCCCGATCGGTGGCTCGTCGACCCCACTTCCGCAGCCTCCCATCGCAAGGGCCAATGCTGCCGTGGCCAACGCGGCCATCGCCTGCCGCGCCGTTCGACATGCTCTCCCCACTCTCTGGATTCTCATGGGTTCCCTTCCCTTGCGTGAAGTTCTGGCTGTGAGCACCGTCTTCGGACGCGATACCAGCGGCCGTCGAGAAAGGGGAGAAAAGGGTCTTACATCTTCTTACTTTGCAGAGGCGGCGCGAGGCTGCGAGTCGGGTTCGCTGCCCATCCAGCTTCTCCGGACGGCCACCCGCACGCCCGGCGAGATGCGGTAGCGACCGTCGGGACCCTCGACGAATGCATCGCGCGCGAGCACGGCACCGAGCGATTCACGCAGCCGCGTGAGCGCGACGTACACCGCGTTGCGGTGGCGGAGCGGATGGTACTCGGTTCCGCCCCACACTTTGAGGTGCAGGTCCTCGAGGCTCATGCCGGTGGCCCCGGTGCACGCAAGCTGCTCGAGGATCTGCAGCCGCTGCGGTGGGAGCGGCAGCTCGGCGTGGTCCGAGCGCACACGACCGGAATCGACGGCGATCGTGAGATCGAATCGCCCGGGCGCCTCCTCGCCCGCGTCCAGGATCCACCTTCGTTCGCACTCCTGGGTGACGAACCGGGCGGGCCGATCGAGGCCGAGCCGGGCGATCCTGCTCGCGAGCGGGCGGGCTGGTCCGGTTGCGCTGTCGCCGGTCCGGACGCCGGCGCGCGCACAAGCGCGCAGGAGAGCCTCGTCCCTCAGTTCCCGGGTCGCACGCTTCCAGGCGGACTCGATCTCGGCTGCGCAGCCCTCCAGGTCGCCCGCCCGCTCCGCGAGAAAGGCGCGGACCAGGTGGGCGCAGACCAGCAGCGGGAGGTAGCCGTTCTTTTCCGACAAGGAAACGCAGCCTGCAATCGCGGCGCTGGATTCACCCCGCTGTCCGAGCCGTGCCCGGGCCTCGCCGCGCACGAGATGGGCGCGAGCGAGCTCGTAGAGCGCGCCGGCCCGGCGGTACCAGCCCTCCGCGCGCCCGGCGGCAGCATCAGCCTGCGCCAGGTCGCCGCGCTCCAACGCACGCTCCGCCGAGCGCAACGCCGTATACGCCTGCGCTGCCCCGAATCCCGCGCGGGGGGGCGGCACGTCCCGATCGTCGAGCGCCCAGGCATCGACTCGCGCCAGCGGAGACCGCCATGCGCCTGAGAGAGTGCGCCGGCTGCGCTCGGCGGCCTCATTCCGCTCGCCGCGCGCTTCGCAGAGGAGAGCAAAGTCCATCTCGCACATCGGCCGCAGCACCCCGAGGCCGGGCTCCGCGGCGATTCCGGCGGCGATGCGGATGAACTCCTCGGCGCGCTCGAACTGCCCGAGCCCGATGGCCGAACGGGCAAGATAATGCGCGACGCGGGCGCGGAAGATCCGATCGGCGCGACGATCGAGGGCGCGAAATGCCGGCTCTCCGACGCGCAGCGCCTCCTCCAACTCGCCGCGCCGGAAGAGGACCCCGGCCTGGAAGAGGATCGCCGTTCCCTGGCCGATGCCGCGATCGTCGAGGGAGGTCCTGACGGTGGCCTCGCGAGCGGCGACTTCCGTAGCGCGGTCAATCTGATCAAGACCCATCAGCGCGGCGATCTCGACGATCGGCACGAGGATGTCGACCGCGGCGTCGCCGCGCTGGCGGTAAGCCTGGCGCGCCCTTCGCGCCCATGCCAGCGCGCGATCGTGCCTCTCCTCGAGTAAGTACGAGAAGCCGATGGAGATGGCCCGGCGTCCTTCGAGGCTGGGGATAGCGCGTGTGCGGCGGGCAAGTCGCAGCAGCGCACGCCGGGCGCCGTGCAGGTCCCCGCGCAGGGTCGCGAGATCGGCGAGGCCCTCCTCGAGGGCGATCTCGGCTCCGGGCGGCATCACCAGCCGGGCGTGCTCCAGCTCCTGGGTAGCACTGGCCGGCTCACCCGCGCGCGCCAGCGCCTCGGCGCTGAGGATGCACCGCCGATAGACGAGCGGTGCGGGAAGCTCTAGCGTGGCGAGGCCACCGAGTGTACGGCGCGCAGCCTCGAAGTCACCCCAGCGGAGTTGCTCGCGAGCGAGCGCCAGAAGAGAGTCGGCTGCCACGGCGGTGTCGCCGGCGGCGATGTCCCCGAGGGTTCGCTCGAGCGCGGCTGGAGACGCGGCCGCGCGCGCCGCGACATGCCCGCGCAGCAGCGCAAGCGCTTCCGGCGCACGTCCGCGCTGCGCCAGGGCGCGGCAGGCGAGCAGCAGCGCCTCGGAATCGCCGGGCGCTCCGGCGAGAGCACGGCGCGAGAGGGTGTCGAGCGCCTCCCAGGTGGCTGGCGGGGGCGGGCCGATCATCGACCGCACCGGGCCCAGCATCGGTGGCGGCAGCGAGACGCGATCGCCGTCGCGCGCGAGGAGCGCGTGTCGTGCGAGCAGGAGCAACGCGCGGGAAGTGCCGGAGCCGCACACCTCAGGCAGATCCGCATCGCGCAGCGGGGTCTCGGCGGCGAGCAGCAGGAAGAGGACGGCTCGCGCGTCCGACGGCAACGCATCGATGGCGTGGCCCAGGCCGACCATCGGATCGCTCCCTGCGGCGGAAGCAGCCGCGATGGCCAGTTGAAGCGCAAGCGGGTTGCCGCCGGAAGCGAGGATCGCCTCGTCCTGCATCGAGCGTTCACGCCGGTGCTCGAGAGCCTCGAGCAGGTGCCGGCACGCCGCCGCATCGAGGGGCGGTACCTCGAGCGACGGGATTCCGCTTCGCCCGGCCCAGGCGAGCAGCGCCGCCTGGTTCGAAACGACCGGTTCGCGGGCGACGATCACGATGCGGCACGATCGCTCCAGGCCGTCGGGAGGCGGGACCGCCACCAGCGTGGCAGCGAGAGCCTCGAGAGGCGCATCCTGTGCGTCGTCCCAGACCAGCGTGCAGGCGGTGGAGGTGAACAGCGCGCACAGCGCGGGTACGAGCCGACTCGATTCGACCGGAGGGTACCTGCGCGCGAGGGCACGGCAGGTACGCTCGAGAATTCCTCTCGCGCCGTCGACGCCCGCGAGCGATGCATACGCCGGTGCCGGCACGCGGCCGGCCTGCGCCTCGCGCTCGACGACCCAGCGCACCAACTCGGTCTTGCCGATGCCCAGCGGCCCGACCACCGCGACGACAGGGTGCGCGCGGATCAGGTCCGCGAGCTGCGCGGCGACCCGTTCGCGGCCGATCATCTCGCAGCGAGCGCTGCTCCAGGCGAATACGCCGGATCCAGGCAAGTGGTCTCCCTTTGCCGAGGATGGGCCAGGGATGCTGAATCATGGAGGCGCGAATGTCTATCCGACATCACGAGGAGCGGGTCTGCTTGCGATCGCTTCGAGCTTTGCTGACCCCTACACTCACCCCGCGCAGACGACGCGGACGTCGATCTTATCGCCCAGGTCCAGCTTGCACACGTTCTGAAACGTGATCTGCGCCTGACGGGCCAGCTTGGGGCCTGAGTAGACTGCGTCGACGGCGGATTGCCCAGGCGCTCCCTCCAGCCCGACCTTGCACGGCACGACGCTCCGCCCGCTTTGGTGACGGTCACGACCAGCATCCGCCAGTCCGCCGGCACGCCGGCGAGCGGCATGGTGGACGGCTTCAGCGAGGCGGCGAACCGGGCAAGGGTGTCGCGAAAGCTCGCGTCGCAGATCGAGCCGAGGCGGTGGCGACGCGGACGCTGGACGAGCTGCTCGCCGCGCGCGAGGAGCTCGGACAGGCGCTTCGGCCGGCGGTGGCGGAGCGCGCTGCCGCGGTGGGCCTCGAGCTGCTCGACCTGGGCCTCAAGGACCTCGTGCTGCCGGGGGAGATGAAGGTGCTGCTCAACCGGGTGATCGAGGCGCAGAAGGAGGCGGAGGCGAATGTGATCTTCCGGCGCGAGGAGACTGCCGCGACGCGCTCGATGGCGCAGACGGCGAAGGTCCTCGCGGAGAACCCGTTGCTCGTGCGGCTCAAGGAGCTAGAGGCGTACAAGGAGCTGGCGGGGAAGGTCGGGCAGGTGAACCTGGTGCTCGGCACCGGGGTGCTGCCGCAGCTGCAGTTGAAGACGTAGGAAAGGGGCCGCCCGCCGTCAGCTCGCAGCGGGCGGCCCTCTTTCCGCGACTCCGATGAGTCCAGCTACTCTTCTGTTGCGTCGTGAAGAAGGCGGGTTCTCCAACTCCTCGGGCACCCGACCGCAAGGTCATGCACACCGACGAGGTAACGCGCCGCGTTGGGAATCAGGGGCGTCGTGAAACAGGATCGGGCGTTTTGGCGTATGACTCCGGGTGCGGCAGTCTGCCGCATGCCTTCGACGAAGGCGAAGTGCCGTGTCCGGCGCAAGCCGGCCCCGGCTTGCAGCAGTCGCTGTACCCCAAGGAGGCTCTCCAGATGAAGAACGGCGCGATGAAGGGCGTGGCGATCGCCGGAGCGCTCGCCACGATGATGGCTCCAGCGGTGGCGTTCGCGGCCAAGGCGAAGGCGGCGAAAGGAGTCCACTGCGAAGGCACCAACGACTGTAAAGGCAAGGGCAACTGCAAGAGCGCGAGCCACGACTGCAAGGGCAAGAACGACTGCAAGGGCCAGGGCTTCACCATGGCCAAGAACGCGAAGGCCTGCGAGGCCAAGGGCGGCAAGGTGGAAGCGAAGAAGTAGCGGAGAGCATCGGGCCGGAGGCTGCGCGCCTCCGGTCCGTGTCGCGCATGGGAATCTCGAGACCACGTCTGGGACACGGCATCGGGCTTCGGCCGAAGCACTTCGGCCGGCTTCTCGCCGATCGGCCTCCGGTCGACTGGATGGAAGCGGTGAGCGAGAACTATCTCGCTCCCGGCGGCCGTCCCGTCGCAGCGCTGGAGAAGGTGCGGCGCGAGGTGCCCGTGGCCCTGCACGGCGTCTCGCTCTCGATCGGATCCACCGACGCGCTCGACAGGCCGTACCTGGCGGCGCTGCGGGCTCTGGTCGATCGCATCCAGCCCGCGATCGTCTCCGACCATCTCTGCTGGGGTCGGCACGGCGGCCGCTACGCCCACGATCTCTGGCCCCTGCCGTTCACCGAGGAAGCGCTGGCCCACGTCGTCGGCCGCGTGGCGCAGGTGCAGGAGGCGCTCGGGAGGCAGATCCTGCTGGAGAACGTCTCCTCCTATCTCGCCTTTTGGGAGTCGACGATGAGCGAATGGGAGTTCATCGGCGAGGTCGCCCGGCGCGCGGACTGCGGGATCCTCCTCGACGTCAACAACATCTACGTGAGTGCGCGCAACCACGGATTCTCCGCTGCCGAGTACATCGCCGGCGTCCCCACGGAACGGGTCGCGCAGTTCCATCTCGCCGGGCACAGCGACAAGGGCGCGTACCTCTTCGACTCGCACGACGCGCAGGTGCCCGACGCCGTCTGGGATCTCTACCGCATGGCCGTCGCCCGCTTCGGCCCGGTTCCCTCGCTCATCGAGTGGGACGACCACATCCCCGAGCTCGAGGTCCTGGTCGGCGAGAGCCGGAAGGCCGCCGCGATCGAGGCGGACGTGCTGGACCGAAGGGCGGTGGCATCGTGAGGCTCGCCGAGATGCAGCGGCTCTTCTATCAGCTCGCGGCGCGCGCGCCCGGAAGCGAGACCCTCGATCCCGGGGCGCTGTTCCCGGGGACGGCGGAGCTGGACGCGAAGGCGCGCATCGGCATCTACGCCGACATGTTCATCTGGCGGCAGATCGATGTGCTGCGCGACGATTTTCCCAAGCTCGCTCGTCTCCTCGGCGACCACCCCTTCTACGCGATGGCGGAGGATTACCTCGACGCGCATCCCTCGCGACACGCCTCGCTTTCCGAGCTGGGGCGCGAGCTGGCGGGCTTTCTCCGCGGATGGCGCGGGGAAGGCGCGCGGGCGGACCTGGCCGATCTCGCCGCGCTGGAGTGGGCGCGCGCAAAGGTCTTCGAGGAGATGAACGTCGAGCCCGCTCCGCCCGACAGGCTGCGTGCATTTTCCGCGGATGCGCTTCCGCGCGTGCGCCTGGGCTTCGTGCCGGCGCTCCGCGCGCTGGAATTGGGGCACGGCTTCGTCGATCTCTGGCAAGCCCTGGACGAAGGCAGCCCCGCCGGTCCTCCTTCGCCGCGTGATCACACGGTCGCGGTGTGGAGAAAGGGGTTCGAGGTGCTGCACGCGCCTATCGAACGGGACGAGGCCGCGGCGCTGGCGCTGGCGCAGTCGGGCGAGCTGCTCGGGATCGTCTGCGAGGCTTTCGCCGGGCGCCCCGACGCGGTGGAAGCGGCCTTCACCGCCATCTCTAGCTGGTTCGTCGAAGGTTGGGTGCTGGCCGCGGAGCCGACATGACGTTGCCCGAACGGATCGAAGCAGTGCTGCGCCGCCTCAACGAGGCGCAGTGGGTGCCGCAGCTCCTCGTGCGGCTCTTCGTCGGCTACTTCTTCCTCGAGAGCGGCTGGGGAAAGATCCACAACCTCGACGCCTTTACCGAGCGATTCGCGGGGTGGGGGATTCCCGCGCCAGCCTTCAACGCCGCCCTCTCGGGGTGGACCGAGTTCCTCGGCGGCCTGCTCATCGTGCTGGGCCTCTTCACGCGACTGGTCTCGATCCCGATGTTCATCAACATGCTGGTGGCCACCGTGGCGGTGAAGCTGAAGAAGGTGAGCGGCCTCGACGACTTCGTCGAGCTGGACGAGCCGCTCTACGCGCTCAGCTTCCTCTGGCTCTTCTTCTCCGGCCCGGGTTGGGTCAGCGTCGACCATCTCCTCGGCCGTGTGCTGCGCAGGAAATACACAGCGGAGCTGGAGTCGAAGGCCTCCGCGTGATCGGCCTCGCGGCGGCCCTCGTCGCGGCGGCCGCCTTCCGCTACGACGTGAGCGCGAGCGAAGGCGCGCGCGAGCTCGCGATCGAAGCGCAGATTCCCGCCTTCCCGGATCGCGCGGGCGAGCTGAGCGTCAATGGCGGCGCGGAATCATTCGTGCGCGACGCCGTGATCCTCGCCGGGCAGGGAGAGATCCCGATCGCGCGGCGCGGCGACTCCTGGTTCGCTCCCGGCTGCGCCGCTCACGGCTGCCGGATCCGGTACCGGTTCGCGCTGGGCGTGGCGGCCGCCGCTCGCGACGACGACGACATCGCGGCGCTCTACGGGGAGGTCGTCGAGTCGCCGCCTGGCGCCTGGCTCCTGCGCCCGTTGCAGCCCCCCGCGCAGGGCGTGGCGGAGCTGAAGGTCTCCACGCCGGAAGGTCTCCGGTTCGTCGCGGGACTTCCCCGAGGACCGATACCCGCCTCGACGCTGGGCGACCTGCCTTACGCAGCGTTCGGCGATCTGCGGGTCGAGGCGGGATCGCTCACCGTGGCCATCGCAAAGGTGGCCCGCCGCCAGAGTGACGAAGAGTTGCTGGGCTGGATCCGCGAATCAGCAGGTCTCATCGGACGCTACTTCGGACGTTTCCCTGTGGAAGGTGCGCTCCTCCTCGTGCTGCCCGCCCCCGGCCATCAGATCCACGGCCGCTGCAGAGGCACCGGCGGCGCCTCCATCCTCTTCCAGCTGGGCACCGAGGTCGATCTCGCTGAAGCCCGCCGGAGCTGGGAGTTGGTCCACGAGCTGGTCCATCTCGGCTTCCCTTCGCTTTCCCGCCGGCATCTTTGGGCAGAGGAAGGCCTCGCCACTTACGTCGAGCCGATCGCACGCGCGCGCGCCGGCAAGCTGAGCGAGGAGAAAGTGTGGGGCGACCTCGTCCGCGGCCTGCCGCAGGGCTTGCCGGAGAAGGGCGACGAGGGCCTCGATCGGACGCACACCTGGGGACGGACTTACTGGGGCGGTGCGCTGTTCTGGTTGCTTGCGGACGTGGAGATCAGGGAGCGCACCGGCAACCGCTTCGGTCTCGAGCACGCCCTGCGGGCCGTCGTCGCACAAGGAGGGAGCATCGCCCGGCTCTGGCCGCTCCGGCGCGCGCTCGAGATCGGGGACCGGGCGGTGGGCGCGAAGGTGCTCGAAGAGCTGTACGCAAAGATGGGCTCCACACCTGCCCCCGTCGATCTCGGCGCTCTCTTTCGCAGATTGGGAGTCGCGGTGCGCGGAGCATCCGTCGAGTTTGTCGATAGCGCGCCCCTTGCGCCAGTCCGCCACGCCATCACCAGGGACGGTGAGGCGGTCCGCTGATCGCCTTCATGCTCCGGTCGACGAAAGCCGGCGACCGGTGGC
>JBGQLA010000179.1:0-9977 GCA_041499865.1 Deltaproteobacteria bacterium | reverse complement strand
GGGAGTCGGTCGATGACTGGGGTGGGAGCGTGCTCACCCGGAAGTACGAGGGGCGCTGCGATTCGGCGGAGCAGGCGGCGGCCGCGGTGCGCTTCATGTGCGAGGAGTCGGAGCAGCAGGTGAACCTGGCGGCGGAGTGAACGAGTGTCGGGCCCGGTCGGAGTGGCCCGAGCGCCGCATCCTGCTGGTCGGCGACCCCTGCGTGGGCAAGCCGCGCCTGCGTCAGGCGCGGCTGGTTTCCGTGCAGCTGCTCGTGGAACTTGATTCGGCGGACAACTCGTCGGGCGCAGGATCGAGGGCCGGCAACGTGTACGCGCGGTCGGGTGCCATCAACGGCGCGCTGCAAAGTGGGTTTCGGGACACAATACAGATTCCTCGCGCGTGCAGGGCTGCCCGCCGCGGGTGAGGCGAAAGCCTCGTCCACTCGTCGAGCAACCGCAGCCGGCGCCACCAGGTGTAAGCGGGTCACCGCCAGGGCTCTCCGCAGATCAGGCTGCGCGCTTCATCGCGGAGACGCGTTCCACGCCGATGCGTAGCATCCACCACAACGGCTCGACGACCATCGGAGGACCGGGGGCATGCGGTGCCGCCGAGCAGGAGGGATCGATTCCCCGAGGGATTGGCCATCCTTCGCGGCGTGCGTGCACGGTCCAGTTCTCCAGGACGTAGCGCACCGCGTGCGCCGCCTCCCGTGGCGTCCTGAGCAAGTGCGAGTGGTAGCGGTCTGCGAAGACGGGTCCGTGGCGGTGCATCACCTTGTTCAGCGCCCGCGCCATCCGCACCTGAAGCCCCTTCATCCCCAAGGCGAGCGCGCGCGGATCCGCCGCCTCGACGATCATGTGGATGTGGTTGCCCTGGACCGAGAAGTGAATCACGCGGAAGCCGAGCGTCTCGCAGCCCCTCTCGAACGCCTGCCGCAGGGCCTGGAAGCAACGGCGTGTCCTCAAGTTCCAGACCTCGTGTCGCAGTCGCAGCGTGACCTGCAGCGCGCCATTGCGGAACTCCCCGCGCGGCTGGTGCGGAACCTGCGGCCGGCTCGCCTTGCGCTTGCGTCCCGCCCCCTTGCGCGCTCCACCCCACCGCGGCAGCGGCAACTCTTGCTGGCCTTTCTTCATGTTCGCAGCCTACCGAGGGGGTCTGACATTCCCCTGCGTCCAAAGACGACCCGGAGGGATTCTTGCGGGCGAGGTACGCCGCGACGTGGATGTCCGCCGTTTCAAGTTGGGTAAAGGGAATCTGCGACGCGACGGACGCGGCCCCCAGAATGAGCGCCCAATCAAGTCGTCGCTGCACTGACACCCGGTGCTGCAGGGAACCCTGCGACCGGCGCGTCTGACCCGTGGCCATCGCGCGTCTCTCCCGGTCCACTGCGCGGAGGCGACTCGTGCCCTGCACCGGAACCCGTTCGATGGTGCTGGTTCTCGTGCTCTGCGCCGCCCCGCTCCACGCTGCCTCTGACGCCGAGCAGGAAGTTCCGGTCTCCGCCGCGCTGGGGATCAAGGCAGGGGCGATTCCACCCGTCCTGCTCGCGCCGGAACTGGTGCTTCACGCACCCCACGTTTTCCTCGGGACGTTCGGAATGGCTACGGGCGACGGCGTCACCCTCGGAGCCGAGTTGGGAGCCGAGTTTTCGCAGGCCGGGCAGAACACGCCGTACGTGCTGGGGACGTACTTTCATTTCGCCTCGAATGCGAACGCGACCGGCGGGCGAGAGAGTATCGACGCGCTCACGCTGACCGCCGGATACGAATGGATCTGGAAGCATGTCGAGCTTCAGGTCGGAGCGGGCGCGCTGTTCCTGGTGAACGACGAAGTCGCGCCGTGCACAGGGTGGTTTTGCGGGTTCAGGCCGCCGCCCGTCCTCCCGACGGTCGAGATCTCGCTCCGGTACCGCTTCTTCTGACCTGTTCGTCCTGCTCGTGGACTTGAATCGGCGGACAACTTCGTCCGGCAGCAAGAGGGTGCAGTCCGGGGACATCGCTGACACCTCGAGCCTGTCAGCGATGCGCTTCCGCCTCCAGCCTACGACCGCAGCTGCACCGGCTGGGCCAGCTTCCCGCTCACCAGCCTCCCCAGCTCCGCGAACAGCTCCGCGCCGGACCTGCTATCCCGCCAGCTCTGCGACGCCGCATCCCAGCCGAAGTGCCAGGCCTGCATGTTCGCGGACATCCAGATCTGCTGCGCCGCCGAGTGCGAATTGACGATGAACTTCGAGCCGTCCTCGAACTCCAGCATCAGGATGTCCGCCGCCAGATCCGCTTCCACGCCGTCCAGGTCGCCCAGCGCGTCGTCCAGCTTCCCCAGCGCCTCGGAGGCGCGGCGGCCGAATTCCTTCTCATCCATCGCGCGCCAGCCTTTCCAGGGCGTCGCCCGTCAGCCGGAAGGTCTCCCACTCCGTGAGCATCTTCGCGCCCAGGCCCTGGTAGAACTCGATGGCCGGCGTGTTCCAGTCCAGCACCTGCCAGTTCACGCGGCCGCACTTCTCCCGGACCGCGATCCGCGCCAGCTCGGCCAGCAGCGCCTTGCCGATCCCGTGGCCGCGGAAGGCCGGCCGGACGAACAGGTCTTCCAGGTACATCCCCCGGCGGCCCAGCCAGGTCGAGTAGGTATGGAAATAGAAGGCGAACGCCGCCGGGGCGCCTTCCCACTCGGCCATCAGGCAGAAGTACCGGGGCGGGTCGCCGAAGCCGTCCCGCAGCAGGTCGGCCTCGGTGGCGACCACCGCCTGTGGCTCCTTCTCGTACTCGGCCAGCTCCCGGATGAACTGGAGCATGACCGGCACGTCGCTGGGCCGCGCCTTCCTGATGACGAGCATGAAAAGGGAACATACACTCGGCTGCGTGCCCCTGCGCATCCTGACCTATAACGTCCGCTACTTTGGACATGCGCTCCGCGGCCTTGCCAGCACCCGAGGGAGCAAGCGCGCCATCGCCGAAGCCCTGGCTTCGCTGGATCCGGTCCCTGACGTCGTCTGCCTGCAGGAGGTGGAGACGCTCTCCCTGCGCAGCAGCCTGGTCTTCCGCCGCGCCCACGAGCAGGAGACCCAGCTCGAATCCTTCATGAGCGAGCTGGAGCTCGCCTTCGAGAACCGCCCGCCGCCCTTCCCGTACGACGCCTATTACTTCCGCGCCCACGTCAACCGGATCGGCAACACCCCGCTGCAGAGCATGGGCCTCGCCATGCTGGTGAACCGGTACCGGATCCGCATCGACGCCCACAACTGCGCGAGCCCGCACAACATCACCTACCACCACGTGCTCCGCTGGAAGGACCGGAAGCAGACCCGGATCTGCGCGCACATGCAGCTGGTCGCCCCGGGGGGCAAGCGCTTCCACGTCTTCAACACGCACCTCTCGCTGCCCACCCCGTTCTCCCGGAAGTTCTGGACCACCTCGCAGCGGATGGGCTTCGGGGTGAACCAGCTGCACGAGGCGAAGACCCTCGCCACCTTCATCCAGCGCCATGCCGGCGCCGAGCCGTTCATCGTCTGCGGCGACTTCAACTCGCCGCCCGCCTCGCCCGTGTACCGCTACCTCACCGAGAACTGCGGCCTGGTCGGCGTGCAGCAGCACCTGCACCAGCTCAACTCCGACCCCCGCGACTTTCCCACCGCCGGGTTCATGAACCTGCGCATGCACCTCGACCACCTCTTCTCCAGCGGCGGCGTGGACTGGCACGACCTCGACGGCACCTGCCGCTTCGGCGACCGCAAGAGCCCGTTCTGGGGCAAGAGCGACCACATGCCGCTCGTCGCCCGGTTCGATCTGTGATCCTCGACGCGGTCTGCTTCGGCGAGGCCCTCGTCGATTTGCTGCCCGACCGCAGGGGCCGCCTGCGGGATTGCGAAAGCTTCGCCGCGCACTCCGGCGGCGCGCCGGCGAACGTCGCGGTGGGCCTCTCCCGCCTGGGATTGAAGACGGCTTTCGTCGGGGTCGTCGGAGACGACGAGTTCGGCCGCCTGCTCGCGCGCAAGCTCCTCGAGGCGCGGGTCCAGGCGGAGCTGCGGTTCAGCGGGGAAGCGAAGACCGGCGTCTGGTTCGTCGCCCTCGACGAGCAAGGCGATCGCTCGTTCTTCACCCCGGCGGGCACGGAGAGCGCGGACAAGCTGATCGACGCGACCGACGCCGCGCGCATCCCGCAGGCGCGCATCTTCCACTGCGGATCCTCGGCGCACATCCGCCCCGCGGCGCAGGAGGCGCTGCGCGGCGCCGTCCGCTCGGCGCGCGCCCGGGGCATGATGGTGTCCTTCGACCCGAACGTCCGCACCCACCTCTGGCCGGACCTGCGCCGGCTGCGCGCCCTCTGCGACGATGTCCTGCCGTTCAGCGACGTGGTGAAGCTCGCGGAGGACGAGCTGGAGCTCTGCCTCGGCGTCCGCGATCCGGCGGCGGCGCTGGACCGTCTCGCCGCGCTCGGCGTAAAGCTCGGCTGCGTCACGCTCGGCGCGCGGGGAGCGGCGGCCCGGCGCGGCCAGGAGATCGTCGAGGTCCCGGCGCCGGCGGTGGAGGTGGTCGACACCACCGGCGCGGGGGATGGGTTCGTCGCCGCGCTGCTGGCGAGCGATCCGCTCCACGCGGACCTCTCGCGCACGCTGCGCTTCGCCTGCGCCGTCGGCTCGCGGGTCTGCACCCGGCTCGGCGCCGTCGCCGGGCTCCCCACCCTCGCCGAAGCGGAGCCGCTGCGGCGATCGTGAACGCGCACGCCCCGATACCCGCCATGGGCGAGCTGCGCAGCCTCTTGCGCCTGGCAGCGCCCATCGCCTTCACCCAGGCGGGCTACGCGCTGATGGGCCTGGTCGACACCGCCGTGGTAGGCCGGCTGGGAGCGGCGCCGCTCGGCGCGGTCGGGCTGGCGAACGGCCTCTTCTTCGCGCTGGCGGTGGTCGGCCTCGGCGCGATGCTGGGGCTCGATCCGCTCTTCGCCCAGGCGATCGGGGCCCGCGACCGCGAGCGTGCTCGCGAGCTGGTCTGGCAAGGCCTGTGGCTCTCAGGGCTGGTCACGCTCGCGCTCGCCCTGCCCATCGCGGCCGTTCCCTTCGTGCTCGAGCCGGCGGGGATCCCGCCGGAAGTGGCGCGCGACGCCCGGCTGTACCTCTGGCTCCGGCTCCCGGGGCTCTGGCCGATGCTCGCGTTCGCGGCGCTTCGCTCGTACCTGCAGGCGAGCCACCGCCTCCGCGCGCTGGTCGTCTCCACGCTGCTGGCGAACGTCGCCAACCTCTTCCTGGACATCGCCCTGGTCTTCGGCGAATTCGGATTCCCGGCGATGGGCGCACCGGGCTCGGGGCTGGCCACCGCCATCTGCGCGCTCCTCCAGTTCGCCATCCTCGCCAGCGTGGTGCGGCCCGGACCGCGGCGTCCGGCGCACGCCGTGGATCTGCGGAAGGCGCTGGCGGTGGGCATTCCCGTCGGCCTGCAGATGGGCGCGGAGGTCGGGGTCTTCGCGCTGGTCGGGGTGCTCGCGGGCCGCCTCGGCGCGCGCAGCCTGGCGGCCCACCAGGTGGCGATCTCGCTCGCCAGCTTCACCTTCTGCGCCGCGGTGGGCGTGGGGATGGCGGGAACGGTGCGCGTCGGCTGGGCCATCGGCGCCGGCGACACTCCCGCCGCCCGCCGCTCCGGCTTGACCGCGTTCGCCGGCGGCGCGGTGATCATGGCCGCCGCCGCGCTCTGCTTCTGGCTCGCTCCCGGCGCGCTGGCGCGGATGCTGACCGACCAGCCCGACGTGATCGCCGCCTCGGTGCCGCTCCTCGCGGTCTGCGCGGTGTTCCAGCTCTCCGACGGCGTCCAGGGCGTCGGCGCCGGCGTCCTGCGCGGCGCCGGCGATACCCGGTTCGCCTTCCTCGCCAACCTCCTCGGCCACTACGGCATCGGGCTGCCGATCGCGATCCTGCTCGGGTTCAAGCTGGGCCAGGGCGTGATCGGGCTCTGGTGGGGCCTGTGCGCCGGCCTCACCGCGGTCGCCATCGGCCTGCTCGCGCGCTTCCTCCACCTCTCCTCGCGGGAGATCGCCCCGCTGGAAGCGCACCCCGGCGGGCCCTGATCAGCGGCCGGCGAAACGCTCGATGGCGCCGGTCAGGATCTCGCTGCCGCGCACGAGCTCCGCGACCGGCACGAACTCGCCGCTCCGGTGCGCGGTGCGGATGTCCCCGGGCCCGAAGACGCAGGCCTCCGCGCCGAGCCGGACGAGATACGGCAGCTCGGTCCCGAACGGGATCGTCGAGGGCTCGTTCCCCGACTCCGCGTGCAGGAACCGGACGATCTCCGCGTCGCGCGACACGGCCACTCCGGCGTCGAGCCGCTGGGTCGCGACCGAGATCTGGATGCGATCCACCGAGAGCGACTTGCACGCGCCCTGGAGCAGGCGCAGCACCTGCTTCGGATCCTGGGAAGGCAGCGGCCGCCACTCGACCGTCAGCTCGCAGGACCCGGGAATGACGTTCTTCGCCTTCCCCCCGGAGATCAACCCGACGTTCAGCGTCGCATGCGGGGGAGCGAATTCCGCATCCGCGCCGAACCGCAGCTCGTCGCCGATGCGCTCGATCTCGCGCAGCAGCTGGCCGGCGGCGAGGATCGCCGAGGCGCCGGTCTCCGGATACGCGCTGTGCCCCTCCACCCCGGTCACCGTCACCTGCGCGAGACAGTAGCCCTTGTGGCCGAGGACTGGGGTCATCCGCGTCGGCTCGCCGACCACCGCCTGCGCCGGCCGCAGCGCGCCTTCCTCCGAAAGCTTGTGCGCGCCGAGGCACCCCACCTCCTCGTCGGCGGTGAAGACGAGCTGCAGGGGCGCGGCCTGCGTCCGGGAGGCGGCGGAGAGCATCGCGGCGAGGAACGACTTGGTGTCCGCCGCCCCGCGCCCGAACAGCTTTCCCTCCTCCAGCGCGGGGCGCAGCGCGCCTTCCCAGGCCGGGTCGAACGGGACGCAATCGGTGTGTCCCACCAGCGCGAGCCCGCCCTGCTCGCCTCCGCGCTGCGCGATCAGGTTCCCCTTCGCCACGCCCGCCGCGTCCGTCCAGAGCTGCCGCCGGGTGCCGAAGCCGAGCGCCCGCGCGTGCCGCTCGAGCGCGTCCAGCATCGGCAGGTTGCTCCGCGTCGAGGTGGAGTCGATCGCGACCAGCTCACGCAGGACGGCAACCGGGTCCATCATCCCCACAGCCTCCGCATCGCCGCGCGAAAGGGCGGCAGCGCCCGCTCGAAATCGATCGGCAGAGGCTCGCCGCCCACCCAGGTGCCCCGCAACGCGGTGCGCTCCATGCAGAACACCACGTTCGCCATCAGGTCGTCCGCGTTCGATCCGGCGATCGAGGGATCGTCCAGATCGATCGCCACGAAGTCCGCCGGCTCCCCGGGCCGCAGCCCGCCGCCGCCGAGCCCGAGCGAGCGCATCCCGCCCTCGCTGGCGATGCGGTAGAGCTTCGCGCCCAGCCCGCCCACGCCGGACTGCTCGGGATCGAGGATGGCGCGTTGCTCCTGCACGAGGCGCAGGTGGTACTCGAGCTGCCGCGCGTCCTCCAGCGGCGAGAGCTGCACTTCCGAGTCGCTGCCGATGCAGAGGCGCACGCCGGCGGCGGCCAGCAGATCCGCGCGCACCACGCCGTCGCCCAGGTTGCGCTCGGTGGTGGGGCAGGCGCAGACGCCGGCGCGCGCCGCGCCGAGGGCCGCGACGTCCTCCTTCGTCAAGTGCACGGCGTGCACCGCGGTGGTGGACTCGCGCAGCGCGCCGAGCCGCTCGAGCACGAGCGCCGGCGTGGTCCCGTGCTCCGCCTGGCACTGCTCGACCTCCGCCCGCTGCTCGGCGACGTGCAGGTGCAGCGGCCACCCGCGGCGGAACGCTTCTTCCGCGATCTCGCGGATCCACTCCGCCGGACAGGCCCGGACGCTGTGCGGCGCCGCGCCGACCTTCACCTTCTGCGAGAGCTTCTCGAGGTTCTTCAGGTACTCGTCGGCGGAGCCCTCGATGAACCGCTTCTGGCGCGGGTTCTCCGGTGTGCGGAATCCGCTGCGCGCGTAGGCGACGCGCAGGAGCACGACGCGGAGCCCGGCCTCCTGCGCCGCGCGCGCCACCGCGAGGTCCAGCTCGTTGGGGTCCGCGTACGGCTTTCCGGACCGGTCGCGGTGCAGGTAGTGGAACTCGCCCACCGCGGTGATTCCCGCCCGGGCCATCTCCAGGAAGCAATATCTGGAGACCGCGAACAGGTCCTCCGGCGAGAGCCGCTCCGCGGCGGCGTACATCGCTTCCCGCCAGCTCCAGAAATCGTCCCGGGGATGGTTGCGGTGCTCGGTGCGCCCGCGGATCGCGCGCTGGAAGGCGTGGCTGTGCGCCGCCACCATGCCGGGCAGGAGCGCGCGCCCGCGCATCTCGATCACCTCGGCGCCGGCGGGCGCCTCGCCGACGGATTCCACCACGCCGTCCCGCACCAGAAGCCCCGCGCCGGCCCGCACGGAGCCCCCGGAGAAGAGGTAATCGGGCCGAAACACGCGCATCGAGCGACGGCGTGTAGCCTCATCTGCGGAAAAAAGCCACATGGGGGACGCGACGCCGGGTCGCTCCTGGGGGTAGCATCCGGATACTCTCGCAGGAGCTCTCCGGATGAAACCTCGGTCCTTGTGCGCGGTCGTGCTCGCTCTCGCGCTCCCGGCGCTCGGCCAGACCGAGCCGCAGCTCGCGCCCCTGGTGCCCAACGACGCGCCCTGGCTGCAGAAGAACCAGAAGAAGCGGAAGAAGAAGGTCCCGCCGAAGCAGGAGCCGGCGGAACAGGCGCAGAAGCCGGCGACCGAGCCGCCTCTCGCGCTTCCTCCGTTGGCGCCGCTCACGCCATCGCGGACCGCCTCCAGCGTCGGCGTCCTGGTCCAGGGAGCGCTGCCCGGCGGTTCGGCAGCGAGCGTCGGACAAGGGCTGCGCGCGGTGGCGCGGCGCGCGCCGGGCGTGGCGGAGACCTCGCTGTTGCAGGCGCCCGACCCCTGTGCGGACGAAGCGTGCTGGGTGACCGCCGGCGTCGCGCGGCAGGTGGATCGGGTGCTCGTCGCCGCCTACGAGAACGGCGCGCTGCAGGTCCGGCTGGTCGACGTCAAGGCGCGCAAGCAGATCTCGCATGGGCAGCAGGGCGGCATCGCGGCCGACCCGGCCCAGGTGACCGCCTGGGCGGAGGCGCTCGCGTGCAAGCTGCTGGTGCCGTCTGGGTGCACGGGCGAGGCGGTCGTCGATGCCGCGCCCGGCATCGAGCTGGAGATCGACGGACAACCCCTGCACCCGGGCGAGAAGCGGATCCTGCCGGTGGGCGTGCACGCGCTCCGCGTGCGGGAGGGAAAGAGCGAGTCTTCCCGGGCCCTGCCCGTGCTCATCGAGGGCGCACCGCCCGTGTTCGTCGCCTCCACCCGCGTCGCTCCAGCGCAGGCTCCCGTCGAGGCGACGGCGGCGCTTCCCGCGCCCGCCCCGCACCGCACCTGGACGCGGACCGCCGGGTATGCGGCCGCGGGAGCGGCGGTGGTCGCGGCCGCGACCGGCGCGTACTTCGGGCTGAAGAGCAAGTCCGACATCGACAACGCCGAGTCGGCGTACAGGGCCAACGGCAACGTCTGGCAGCCGGGCGATCTGGACACGCTGCACTCCGGCAACTCCAAGGCGCACACCGCGAACGTGCTGTTCATCGCTTCCGGCGTCCTGCTCGCAGCGGGCGCCGCGCTCACCTTCGCGTTCTGACCCATGCGCGCGACCCTCTTCCTCCTCTGCGCCTCGCTCCTCGCCTGCCGAACCTCGGACCTGGGGAGCTGCGCCGCCGACACCGACTGCTCCGCGAACGCGATGTGCGATCTCGCCCAGCGGGTCTGCGTGCAGACCAACGCGCCGCAGATCGCGAACGTCTCGGTCACCACGCCGCCCGGCTACTCCGGGCTCGACGGCGGGCTCTTCTTCGACACCGCCGGAGCGCCGCTGGGCGTCTCCGCGACCATCACCAGCCGCGCCGGCGCAGCATTCGATCCCGC
>JBGQLA010000178.1:0-9990 GCA_041499865.1 Deltaproteobacteria bacterium | reverse complement strand
GTATCGCCGAGCCCCTTGAGCTCGACGGCGATCAGGTGCACGTCGCCCGGCTCGCCCACCACGAAGCGGTAGAGGTTCTCGTCCTTCTCGCGGTCCGCGGCGGGAAGGGCGTGCGCGAGGAAGGTCTGGCCGCGCAGCGTGAGCTGCCAGTCGGTGAGGCGGGCCGGCGCCTCGATGCGCCCGCCGTCGTCGGTGCGCAGCTCGACCTTGTCGTCGCCGGCGCTGGCCTCGACCGCTTCGTTCGCGATCGGCGCTCCCGTCTCGTCGACGAAATCGCAGAGCAACACCGCCGGGACGTCGGGATGGAGCTGCACCGCCGCGGCGCCCAGATCGTCGTCGAGGATCTCGATGCGATAGCTCTTCGGCTCCGGGACGTGCGCGCGAACCACGCCTTCGGCGTCGGTGACCAGGTCCTCTCCCACCCGCCGGCCCCTCTCGTCGAGGATGCGCACCGGGTGGTTGGCGAGCAGCGTCCCGCCGATGGACTTCACCTGCGCCGCGATCAGGTGCACGTCCTTCGGCGGCGGCTGCCGCTTCGTCTCCGCCTTCGCCGCCGGCTCGGCCTTGAATTTCGGCGGCTGCGCCTTGGCGGTGCGGACCCCGCGGAACCGCACCCGGTAGCCCTGCTTGTTGAACTGGTGGGTGGCGTGCTCCACGCGCCAGCTGCCGTCGAGCTCCGCATCCATCTTTTCGATCTTCACCGTCGCGCCGGGGAGCAGCTCCGGGTCGCCCACCATCTCCACTTCGGCGGTGATGAACCCCTCGGCGATCTTGCGCAGGCGACCTTTCGCCATCGCGTCCGCGGTAGCCGGGTCGATCGGCGTCACCTCGTGCCCGGCGACCGAGATCACCGCGCCGCCGCCATGCTTCTCGCCGCCCTCGCCGGCGGCGCCTTGCGCCTTGGCCTTGCCGCTGAACTCCCGCTTCTGCACCGGGTCCCAGCCGTGCACGCTGATCTCGCTCACCTGCGCCAGGGTGTTGAACTTCACCCGCGCGCGAGAGATCCCGGAGTCGGGCCCCAGCTGGAGCTGCGGGCCCTTGGGCGGCGGCCCGACGATCAGCTTCTTGCCTTCGATGCGGACGTGGTTGCCCTGCTTCTGCGCCAGTCGCCGCAGGAGGACGGCGTCGGTGACGTTTCCCTGCAGCTCGTGCGTCTTCGAGCCGGCCGGCGCTTCGGCGGAGAGCCCGTGCTCGCGGGCGATCAGCGTGACCACTTCCTTGTCGTCCACGTTGTTGAACGAGCGCGTCATCTGCGAGAGCGCCAGGCGGTGCAACGGCTCGTGGCAAACCACGCGCAGCGCCGGAGGCAGGTCCCGCCGGAACTGCGGCTCCAGCGCCACCACTTCGCCGTCGAACAGCGCCTTGCGGGCGGACTCGAAGCCCAGCTCCACCTTCACCGGCGTGCCGCTGGTGAAATCGGGGCCGTTGATCAGCCTGAGCTCCGGGTCGTGGAAGAGGAGGGTGCACTGGCCGAAGAGATCGACGTCGAGATCGACCTCCACCCGCACCAGCGCGGCGGCGGTCTCCACGGGCAGGGGAGATCCGCTCAGGGCGATCTTGCAGGACGGTACCTGGCGGTCCAGGCTTGCGGTCATCAGGGGCCCCCACCGCCGGCCAGTTCCATTATCGCAGCCGAAGGGTCGGCGCTACAAGCCGCGCTGCATCAACCCCTGCGTCTTCTGCACCAGGCGCGGATCACGGTCGCCCTCTGCCGGCCTTCAACTCCAGGACATACCAGGCCAGCGCCCAGCGCTCTTCCTCCGAGAGGTTGGTGAACTTCACCATCGCAGTGCCTGGGACGCCTTTGCCGAGCGTGTCGAAGATCTTCTGGACGCTGGAGCCCTGCTTGAACTTCTCGGTGGCGAAGTTCCGCGGCCTGGGGTTGAGCGTCGGCGCCACGGAGCCGTCGCCAGCGCCCTGTTCTCCGTGGCAGGAGACGCAGAAGATGCCGTAGGTCGCCTTTCCCCTGTCGATCAACGCGGGGGAACGCGGCGGAGGCTTGCCCGTGCGCGCGAGCGCTGCCGCCGCGACCAGGAACGCCAGCGACCACCGGAGGCTCACTTGCGCGGCGCCGATCCTTTGGGGGCCCCCGCCAGCACCGGGCGGAGCGGCGGCAGATCGGGCGTCCAGTAGCGCGCGAAATAGGCGACCATCGCCTTCGCCTCCTCGTCATTGGCGGGCGAGCCGAACTTGCGCATCTTGTCGACGGTCTTCTGCCACTGCCCTTCGGTGAGCCGCTGCTGGGTCACGTACTCGCCCGAATGGCAGAGGAGGCACTTGGCCTGGACCAGCGGCCGCACCGGATCGTCGGGGAACTGGCCGTCGAGGAGGGCGTTGGTGGCGTCGGTTGCGGGTGGGGTCGTCCCGGCTGCCCAGGCGGCCACCGCGAGCAGCGCGCCTGCGAGGAAGAGGAAGCGGGTCATGCCTGCACCTCCACCTGCACGCGATCGATGGCGTTGTTAAGGTAGCCCCCTGGATTCCAGACCCCGACCTCGGGCTGCGTCGCGCCGTTGGTGTCGGTGGCGCGGCAGGCGATCTGGTAGCTCCCCGCCTCGGGCTTCCAGAGATGGCGAAAGACGCGGAAGCCGTAGGGCGTGGACGGACCGTCCAGCTTCGCCGCCGTCCAGGTCTCCCCGCCGTCGAAGCTCAGGTCCACGCGGTCGATGCCCGCCTCTCCGGAGAAGGCCACCCCCACCAACTCGTGCGCTCCGGGGCGGAGCCGGTCGCCGTCGCTCAGCGATCCGAGCAGCGACTTCACGTTCACCTTCGTCATCGGCTTCATCTGATCGCCCGGGATCGGCGCACCGGGAGCTCCGGGATTGAGCGGGAACCGGTAACCAGGATTGTAGTAGAACGCGTCGGGCTCGTCGGCCCGAACCTCCACGTCGACCAGGCTGCGCACCCAATCGTCGCCCACCCAGCCGGGCGGCACCACCCGCAATGGCTGGCCACGGTTGGCCGCGAGCGGTTTGCCGTTCATCTTCAGCGCCAGCAGCGTGTCCGGATGGAGGGCCTTCTCCAGTGGAATGGCGCGGATGAACGGCGGGGTGGTGCTCATCGTCGGCCGCTCCGCGCCCTGCAGCTGGATGAAGGACGCGTCTTTCTTCGGGCCCGCGAGCGCCAGGACGTCCCTGAACCGGACGCCCGTCCACTGGGCATTGCCCATCGCGCCGTAGCGCCACTGCACGCCGGGGACAGATGGACTGAAGAGGCTGCGGCCGTTGCCGGCGCATTGCAGCACTGCTTCCACCGTGACCTGGGGCATGCGCTCGAGCTCGGCGAGCGAGAGCGAGAGGGGCTTCTCCACCAGGCCGTGCACGTTCAGGCGCCACTTCCCGACGTCGATCGCCGGGATGTCGAAGTGGTTGCGGAGATAGAACCGGTCGAGCGGCGTGATCCGGGTGGTGAAGGTGGAGCGGACCGACTCGTAGTTGAGCGGCCGCTCCGTCCTGCGGATGAGCCCCAGGGTTCCCTTCGCCTGCGCGAGGGTTGGCGCCTTCAACCACCACGTCGCCGCGGCAGCGCTTGCCAGGGACGATTTCAGGAACCTTCTGCGGTCCAGGGTCATGGACGACCTCTATGGTCCCGGAGCTCGGGCTCGATGGCCAATCAAATAGCGGAACATTGGCGTGCGGATCAACTCGCACCCCGATCGCGATCTCGCGCAGGTTCGAGACGCGGCCCAGGGCGATCTTTCGACCAGCGCGTCGCCGAGCGCCCGGAGCGCGTTTCGTCGGCGAGGAGGGGAGCCGCTGCCGCTCTCCGACGAGCTCTGACCCACCGGGTGCGGCATTTCGCCTGAGTGCATCGGCAGGGGATCCGTGCGGAAGTGGCGCCGTCGCGAAACGCAGCCCCCGGAGGTTCGATGTCGCGGCCCACCCGCTGCCTGCTCGTGTATCCGGAGTTCCAGTCCGCCTCGTTCTGGAACTATCGGGAGGCCTGCCGGATCAAGGGAGCGCGCTACCCCGCCGCCCCCCTCGGATTGATCACCGTCGCGGCGCTCTTGCCTTCGGACTGGGAGCTGAAGCTCGTCGATCGCAACGTGGAGGAGCTCGACGAGTCGCTGTTCGACTGGGCGGACCTGGTGATGCTCGGTGGCATGATCCCCCAGCAGCCCGACCACCTGAACCTGATCGCGAAGGCCCGGGCGCGCGGCAAGCGCGTAGTGAGCGGCGGGCCGGACGCGACCAACAGCCGGCACCTGTACGATGCCGCCGATCACCTGGTCCTGGGCGAAGCAGAGGTGACGCTCCCGCGCTTCCTCACCGACTACGCGCGGGGCGAGGCGCAGCACGTCTATCACTCCAAGGAGCAGGCGGACCTCACCCGCTCACCGGTGCCGCGCTGGGATCTGGTGAACATCGAGCGCTACGCTTATCTCGGCCTGCAGTGGTCGCGCGGGTGTCCGTTCAACTGCGAGTTCTGCGACATCATCGAGCTGTTCGGCCGCGTCCCGCGCCACAAGACGACTGCCCAGGTGCTCGCCGAGCTGGACAACCTCCATCGCCGCGGCCATCGCGGCGCCGTGGACGTGGTGGACGACAACTTCATCGGCAACCAGGCGGAGGTAGCGGCGCTCCTGCCGGCGGTGCGCCGGTGGCAGGAAGAGCATTCCTGGCCGTTCGAGCTGGCGACGGAGGTGTCGCTCAACGTCGCGGACCGGCCGCGGCTGCTGCAGCTGATGCAGGAAGCGGGGTTCTGCGCCGTGTTCGTGGGCATCGAGACCCCGGAAGAAGAGGCCCTGGTTCGCTCGCAGAAGAAGCAGAACACGCGCCGCGACGTCGCCGCCTCGGTGCACAAGCTCTATGCGCACGGCATGCTGGTGATGGCGGGCTATATCGTCGGGTTTGACGGCGAGCGCCCGGGGCTCGCGGACCGCGTGATCCAGCTCATCGAGGCCACCGCGATCCCGGTGAACATGGTGGGCCTCTTGTTCGCGCTCCCCACCACGCAGCTCACGCGCCGCCTGGCAAGGGAAGGGCGCCTGCCGGCGGACTTCGACGTGGTCACGCGCGAGACCGGCGGCGATCAGTGCTCGGGCGGGCTGAACTTCGAGACGGCGCGTCCGAAGAGCGAGGTGCTCCGCGACTACATCCGAATCCTCAAGGCCATCTACCGCCCCGATGCCTACTTCGACCGCGTCCTGCGCATGGCGCTCGCGCTCGACAGCGGCAAGCGCAAGCTGTCCCTCGGCGGCCGCGGCCAGCTCAAGGAGCTGACCATCTTCCTCCGCATGGTCTGGGGCGTGGGGCTGCGCCGGAGCTGGGGCTGGCGCTGGTGGAGGCTGCTCGCGCAAGTGCTGGCGCGCAATCCCGCGTCCATCCGCTACGCGCTGTGGATGGCGACGCTCTACGTCCACTTCGCGGAGTTCTCGGTCAACCTGGTGGACGGGCTCGAGCGGCGGGCCCTGCAGGAAGAGAGCCGCGAACGCGCGGCGGTGAAGCAAGACCGCGCGATCGCGTCGCAGCTCTAGCCCCTGCCGGGCGCGCGCACCAGCGCACCGCCCTGGGACAGTCGCCGTTGCCCTTTTCGGCAACGGCCTCCTAGTCCCCTGGAAACGAGCCGCCTACAAGAATCGGCGCGACTTGTGATCCTCGCGAAGGTGCACGGAGATGGCCTCGCGGCCAGGCGCGTCGGAGACGGCGGGATTTTGATGCGAACCACGGATCCGGGGGTCTAGCGGTGCGCTACGTCCGCCATCGCTTCCAGGGCGATGTTCGAGTGCGCGTACGCGGCTCCGGCGCGCATCTCCGAGGCCACCCAGATCGCTTCCATGACCTCGCGCTCGCTGGCGCCCTGGCGCAGGGCAAGCTGGGTGTGGCTGCGGATGCAGTAGGGGCACTGGGTGGTGTGAGCCACCGCGACGGCGATCAGCTCCTTCATCTTGCGCTGCAGTGCGCCGTCCGCGAAGGCCGCGTTGCTGAACTCGTGGAACGCCTTGTCGATCTCCGGCGTGAGCTCCTGCCGGCGCTGCGAGAACTCCTTGCTCGGGAGCGGGTACATCCGGTCGTGCATGATGCCTCCTCAGTTGCTCTGGTGTGGGTGTTCCGCGAGCGCGCCCTCGATCTCGCGCGGCGGCGCGAGGGTGGCGGCCGCCCGCAGCAGGGCCGTGTTCGAGGACCCCGCCCTCAGGCTGCCGGAGATGGCGAGGATCCTCATGCGTCAGGCGACGACCTTCGCCGCGAGCAAGTCCACCTGCTCGATGCGCGGCGGCTCGGAGAACAGCTCCTTCGCGCGCTTCATCAAGGCCGCCGCGATCGGACCGGAGAGGTGCGCCTTGCGGCCGTTCTCGTCCGGGAACGCGTCGAAGATGCCGAACTCGGCCGGCCCGAACCGCAAGGCGAACCAGACGGGCGTCTGCGTCTCGCTTTGCGCGGCCGGGAGAGCGCCTTCGAGGAACTTCGCGACCTCTGCTTCCTTTCCGGGCTTTGCGTGCAGACGGACCAGCAGGGCGACTCGAACCATGGGCTGCCTCCTTGCGAAACCTGCGTTTCACTCCCGAGCGGCCCGGACCGCTCCGAGCCGCACCGCCGTAGCGCGCCGGAGCGAGTTGGGGATCTCGGCGATCGCATCCACCTCGCGCACCAGCGACTGCAGCTGCGCTTCGCTGGCGCGGCCGCGGATCTCGACGTCGGACTCGATGCCTTGGGAGACCGGAGGATTCCCCCCGAAATCACCGCGCGCCACGATCCGGACGCTCGTCAGGGCGATTCCTTTCGCGCGCGCTTCGCGGAAGAGATCGTTGGAGACGCAGCCGGCGACGGCGAGAAGGAGCAGCTCGGCGCCGTTGAACCCGAGCCCGCCGCCGCCTCCCTCGACCGGGCGATCGATCACCAGCGTGTGCCCGGAGGCGCTGCCCACGGTGGTGACGCGGCCTTCGAGGTTTTGGGTCTCCACTTCGAAGCCCATCGAAGCGCCTCCTGCAAGGGAATGCGGAACCTTACATCCAGCCGAGCTGCAGGCGCGCCGCGTCGGACATCCGGCTCGGGTCCCAGGGCGGATCCCAGACCACCTCGACGCTCACCTCCCGCACTCCGGGGACGGCCTGGACCTTGCGCCGCACGTCCTCCTTGAGCACGTCGCCCATGCCGCAGCCGGGCGCGGTCATGGACATCTCGATCTCCACGCGCCGTCCACCCTCCGGGAGCGGCAGCGCGCGGCAGGCGTAGATCAGGCCGAGATCGACGAGATTGACCGGGATCTCCGGATCGAACACGGTCCGCAGCTCGTCCCACACCCGCTGCTCTTCGAACGGGCCTTCGCTGGCCGAGGCAACGGGCGCGGACGGCTCCAGGCCGAGCGCATCGGCGTCCTTCCCGGCGATGCGGAAGAGGCCGCCCTCGCCGGTGGTCACGGTGAAGTGGTCGCCCAGCGACTGCATGATCTGCACTTCGGTGCCCGCGGGAAGGAGCGAAGGCTCGCCGCTGGGAATCCGCGTCGCCGGGCAATCGCGGGGAAGGACGATGGGGCCAGGCCGCTCGGGATCGGTCATCACCATCTCACTCCGTCGAGACGGGCGTGCTCGCTCCGTCCAGCGCGGAGCGGAGCGTGTGCCAGGCGAGGCTGGCGCACTTCACCCGGGCGGGGAATTCCCAGACGCCGGAGAGTGTCGCGATCTTTCCCAGCTTCTCCAGATCGACCTTGCCGGGTCCCTCGGTGAGCATGGCGTGGACGTGCTGGAAGAGCGCCTCCGCTTCCGCTCTGGTCCTGTTCTTCACCGCGCCCGTCATCATCGAGGCGGAAGCCTTGGAGATGGCGCAGCCGGCGCCTTCGAACCCGATGTCCTCGATCACGTCGCCCGCGAGCTTGAGGTACACCGTGATCTGGTCGCCGCAGAGCGGGTTGACTCCCTCGGCGCGGCGGTTTGCCCCTTCCGGCTTGTGGAAGTTGCGCGGCTTGCGGCCGTGGTCGAGGACCACCTCCTGGTAGAGATCTCGCAGCTCTTCGCTCACCCGAGGATCTCCCGGACCTTGTGGAGGCCCGAAACCAGCGCGTCGATCTCCTGGCGGCGGTTGTAGAAGGCGAGGGAAGCGCGCGCGGTGCCCGTGACCCCGAAGCGCCGCATCAGCGGCTGGGCGCAGTGATGGCCGGTGCGGATGGCGATCCCTTCGCGGTCGAGGACGGTGCCGACGTCGTGCGGGTGGAGGTCGCCGAGCACGAACGAGAGCACGGCAGCCTTCTCCTTGGCGGTCCCGATCAGGCGCAGGCCCGGCACCTCGGCCAGCGCGGCGGTGCCGTACGAGAGCAGGTCGTGCTCGTGGGCGGCGACGGCCGCGAGCCCGAGCCCACCCAGGTAGTCGATGGCCGCTCCCAGCCCGACGGCGCCGGCGATGTCCGGCGTGCCCGCCTCGAACTTGTACGGAAGCTTGTTCCAGGTGGTCTTCTCGAACGTGACCGAGCTGATCATGTCGCCGCCGCCCTGCCAGGGAGGCATCTGCTCGAGCAGCTCCGATCTGCCGTAGAGGACGCCGATCCCCGTAGGCCCGAACAGCTTGTGCCCGGAGAAAGCGTAGAAGTCGCACCCGAGCGCCTGCACGTCGACCGCGAGGTGCGGCACGGCCTGGGCGCCGTCGAGCAGCACCGGGACCTTGCGCCGGTGCGCCATCTCCACGATCCGGCGGACCGGATTGACGGTGCCGAGCGCGTTGGAGACGTGCGCGAGGGCGAGCAGGCGCGTGCGCGGCCCGAGCAGGCGCTCCAGCTCCTCCAGTTGGAGCTGGCCCTCGTCGTCGATCGGCGCCACGCGCAAGGTCGCGCCCTTCTCCTCGCAGAGGAGCTGCCAGGGGACGATGTTCGAATGGTGCTCCATCTCCGTGACCAGGATCTCGTCCCCGGCCTGGAGCTTGTTCCTTCCGTAGGCCTGCGCGACCAGGTTGATGGCCTCGGTGGTGCCGCGCACGAAGACGATCTCGTGCGCGTGCACCGCGTTGACGAAGCGCCTGACCTTCTCGCGGGCGTCCTCGTAGTCCTTCGTCGCCCGCTCGGAGAGGAGATGGACGCCGCGGTGCACGTTGGCGTTGTCCTCGAAATAGTACCTGGCGATGGCGTCGATGACCGCGCGCGGTTTCTGGCTGGTCGCCGCGCTGTCCAGATAGACCAGCGGCTTGCCGCGGATCTGCTGGTGGAGGATGGGGAAGTCCTTCCGCACCGCCTCCACGTCGAACGCCGGCGCGGCCGTTCGTTGACTGAGCGCGGTCATGCGACCTCCCGCAGGCCTTCGCTGTCCGGCAGCCGCGAGGTCACCAGCTCGCGGACGCGCGCCCGCAGCGGCAGGAAGGGAATCCGATCCACCATCTCGCTGGCGAAGGCGTACGTGAGCAGGCTCCTCGCGGCATCGCGGCCGAGTCCGCGCGAGCGCAGGTAGAAGAGGGCGTCCTCGTCGAGCTCGCCGACCGCGGCGCCGTGCGCGCACTTCACGTCGTCGGCGAAGATCTCCAGCTGCGGCTTGGTGTCGATCTCCGCGCCTTCGGAGAGCAGGAGGTTCTTGTTGATCTGGCGCGCGTCGGTCTTCTGCGCGTCCTCCCGGACCAGGACCCGCCCCCCGAACACGCCGCGCGACTCGCCGTCGAGCACGCCCTTGTACAGCTCGCGGCTGGTGCAGCGCGGGCTCTTGTGGTCGATCAGCGTCCGGTTGTCGAGGTGCTGCCTGCCGGAAGCCATGTAGAGGCCGTTCAGCGTGCACTCGCCACCCTCGGAAGAGAAGAGCGCGCGCACCTCGTTCCGCGCCAGCGCGCCGCCCAAAGCGAGCGAGTGGGAGCTGAAGCGGCTGTCGCGGCCCTGCGTGATCTGCAGCAGCGCGACGTGGAAGGCGCGCCCGCTCTCCTGCTGCAGCTTGTAGTGCTCCAATTGCGCGCCCTCGCCGAGCACGATCTCGGTGACGGCGTTGGTGAAGTAGGTGGCGTCCGGAGCGCCGGCATAGGTCTCGATCACGGTGGCCCGGCTCCGCGCCCCGGCGACGATCAGGTTGCGCGGGTGCGACAGCGTGGCTTT
>JBGQLA010000177.1:0-10069 GCA_041499865.1 Deltaproteobacteria bacterium | reverse complement strand
GCAGGACCTGTTCAAGGTGTACGAGAGCGGCAGCAGCGACAGCTCGAAGGTGGAGAAGGTGGAGTCGCTGGAGGCGGCGCAGACCGGCGCTTCCATCGTCATCGTCATCCAGGCCTCGGGCGCCATGCTGCCCATCCAGGAGGACATCAAGAAGGCGGTCTCGGCGTTCGTCAACGGCCTCGGCGAGAAGGACCAGGTGGCGGTCGTCGACTACCGGGAGACGGCGGAGATCGTGGCCCCGTTCTCCGAGGAGAAGGGCGACGTCGCCGGCAAGGCGGCGAAGATCACCTTCACCGGCCTCTCGTTCCTCCTCTACGACGGGCTGGGCCAGGCCATCCAGCTCTTCGCCGCGGCGGCGTCTCCCGGGAAGGGCGGCGCGCAGACGGTGCTGCCGGCCCCGAAGGCAATCCTGGTGATCTCCGACGGCCGGGACAACGGCAGCGCCGTCGACATGGAGAAGGTGATCAGCGACGCCAACAAGCGGCGCGTCCCCATCCACGCCATCGGGCACTCCGAGCTGGATCAGGACTCGCTGGCGAATCTGGAAATGCTCGCCCGGCGGACCGGCGGCACGTACCGGCCGGCGCCCACCGTCGACGACATCAACAAGTCGCTGACGGTGATCAAGGATTTCATCAACAAGATGTACGTGATCCAGTGGAAGACGCGCCTCGGCCACGACGGCAAGGACCACAAGGTCGAGATCGCCATGGAGAACGAGGGCAGCAGCACCTCGCTCAAGTCCTCCATCCTGGTGCGCACGCCGGCCTTCACCGACTGGCTGAAGATCGCCATCGTCGCCGCCGTGATCCTGCTGGTGGTGGTGGGCGGGATCGCCGTCTACGTCCTCACCCGGCCCAAGCCCGCTCCGACGCGCTTCTGCCCGGTGTGCAAGCGCGCGCAGATGCCGGAGTGGGACGTCTGCCTCTTCTGCCTCAAATCTGCGAAGGCGCGCCTGATCATGCAGAAGGGCGCGGGGCCGAAGGGGAAGACCTGGCCGCTGGTGGGCAAGGTGGTCTCGCTGGGCAGCGGGCCGGAGAACAGCATCCGCATCCTCGACGGCGCGGTTTCGGGCAAGCACGCCGGCGTGGCGATCGACGGGAACAAGTTCGAGATCGTCGACCTGGGGTCGAAGAACGGCGTGCTGGTGAACGGGAAGAGGACTCCCCGCCGGTTCCTGCGCAACGGCGACGTGATCACGCTGGGGATGACGGAGTTCAAGTTCGAGTCCGCCGTGGCCGCGGCGGATGACGAAGCGGAAGACTGACCCGCTCCGGGCTCTGCAATTTCGCAGTGCGAGCGGAGTTCCCGCGCCGGCGCGCGTTCATCGAAACGACACCATTCGGGCGCGGCCGCGTTGACTCCGTCGCTGCGGAGGATCAGCGTCTCCTTGCCGGCGTGCGCCGGCAACGGAGGGATCATGCGCAGCGGCTCGCGGATCGCCCGAAGAATCGCGTTTGGATGTTTCGCTGGCGCGGCCCTGTTCGCTGCCGCGAGCCGCGCGCAGCCGGTCGGGTGGATCGACGGAGGGTCCTGGGCGAACGGGCAGTTCAACGTCAGCGGCTGGGCGTGCGATCCCCGCTCGTCGCGCTCGGTCGGGGTCGCCCTGTTGGACCCCGTTTCGGGGCAGGCGATGGCGTCGGCGACGGCAAATGCCTGGAGCGAGCCCGCCGTGGCCAGCGCGTGCGGCGCTCCTGGCGCGACGAACCTGCGCTTCAGCATCCCGCTCGCCGGATGGAAGGAGGAGTCGATCATCGGCCGGCCGATCCGCGTCCAGGCGACCTCGGCCCTGTACCCGTGGCTGGTGCGGCCGCTGTGGAACTCCGGCGCGCTCGCGTATCCCGACAACGCCATCCGGGGTTACATCGACGGCGCATCCTGGGACGGCGCCACGGTGGTCCTCAGCGGGTGGGCCTGCGCCGCCGGCATCGCGCAATCGATCGCGGTCCACGTCTATGCCGGGGGTCCCGCGGGGAGCGGCTCGTGGGTCACGGCGGGGATCGCGAACCAGTGGAGCGAACCCGCCGTCGCCCAGGCCTGCGGCGTGGGCTCCGGAGCCTACCGGTACGGCATCGCGGTCCCGTTCGCACCGGAGGCGATGATGCAGCTGGGCGGCCTCAAGCTGTACGTCCACGGCATCTCGCCCATCGGCGGCTGGAACCGGCTGCTGAGCAACTCGGGCGTGTTCGCGCTCCCCGGCCAGCGGGCCACGGTCAGCGGAGGCTGCGGCTACGTGCCGGCGTCCTGGAACGCGCCCTACGGTTCGGTGGTCCTGAGCCGGAGCAACGGAGGACCGATCCGCCCGGTGATCGTCGCCATCGGCGAGTACTACACGCACAGCATGCTCTCGCTGGGAACGGGCGGAATCGTCCACGCCGAGATGAAGACGCCGGCGCAGAGCGGGTGGCCCACCGTCTGCACGCGCCCGCTCGACAGCAACCAGCTCCAGTACGGATATCCGGGGGTGGAGCAGATCGACCTGGGCGGCGCGTACGCGGACCTTCAAGGGGAGGAGATCGTCCCCGCGTACCAGTGGGGCGATCCGGCGAGGACGGCGGCGATCGCCGACTGGAGCGTGGGCGCCGCGCAGATCAGCGCGCAATCGCAATCCAACGGCTCGGTCTCGATCGCGCGCAAACTGCGGAACGGGGCGCCGATCAGCTACTCCCTGTACCAGTACCGGGAGATCGAGCAGACCAACCAGGTCCCGGGCGACTCGGCGAACAACGGCATGGTGTGCTCCACCTTCCTCTCCTGGGCGCACGCGCAGGGCGGGGCCGGTTACGTTCCCGCCTGGACCTACGACCATGCGCTGATCGCCAATGGCGCGAACGCGCTGTTCAACGCGGTGCAGAACGCCTGCAACTCCGGGGTGGGGTTCTGGGCCGGGCTGCTCCGGTCGGTCTCCTGCCCCTTCTACAACGTGTGCGAGAACGCCGGCGACCAGGTGACCAACTGCATGGCCGCGAACGCGTGCGGGAGCAACAACAACGCCATCTGGCATGGCGTGCGCGACGACCCTCAGGCGACCGCGACGTCCATCAGCCCGGATCGGCTGGCCGGGCTCCCTCCGCACGGGGTTGGCACGACGGTCTGGTCGTACGACCAGGGCTACCATCCGGTGGCCTGGAACGCCCCGGGCGCCCAGTACGGCTGCTGGTATTGAGCGATGCGCACCCGTCGCAAGGCACTGCTCGCCGGCGTGCTCGCGCTGGCCGCCTTCGTCGCGCTGCTGCTCCTCCTCCAGGACGACGAGGCGCGCCCGCAGGATGTGAAGCTGGCGGCCATCGTGCCGAAGCCGGCCCGGCAGGCGCCGCGGGCCCCGGGCGCGGCCACCGCCGCCGCGCCGCAGTCCGCCGCTGCGCCGGCGGCTCCTGCCCCGCCGATCTTCGACCTGGTGCGCGTCGAGAAGGACGAGGTGTGCGAGGGCGAGGAGAACCTCGTCACCGTGCATGCACACACGGTGGACGGAAACGACGCGTTCCTCCATTACACGGTCGCAGGCGAGGCCGGCGCCCAGGTGCCGGTCCGGGCGTACCTCGGGCGCGATGGAAAGCCGGCGCCGCAGTACGCGGTCGCGTTCAGCCGAGACAACGTGGCTACCCGGATCGGGCTGCCGTCGTACCGGGTGAAGAACTGCCGCCCGGCGCGGATCCTGACGGTGACGATGCGGATGCTGCCGAACTCGTCCGGCGAGCGCGAGTTCACCGCCATCGTGCAGGCGCTGGACGGCGCGCCGTTCACGCCTGCCTGGTACGAGTGGTCGTTCGGCGATGATTCGTTCGACTCGACCGCGGCGCCGGTGGCGGTCCACGACTACTCACGGCTGCCACAGCGGACTGCGTTCACCGATCTGCTCGTCAAGGTGAAGGCGCTCGATGGCGGCGGACAGAGCGTCGAGGGCCGGTTCGCTCTCCAGATTCGCAACGTCGCTTTCCACACCCGGCAGCGCGGGGTGGCGACGATCTTCGCGGAGCCGTCGCCGCGGTTCCCGGCCGCCGGGCCCGACGGCATCGTCCGGCAGAAGTTTCGCCTCTGGCACGCCGAGGACGCTCCGGTGCAGATCACCGGCGCGACGCTGGCGCGGTTGTTCCTGCCGGCGAGCCCGGGGAGCCCGCCTCCGCCGCCGGACCCGGTCGCGGTCGATCACGCGCTGTTCCCGAGCGGGATTCCGGCCGGTGAAGCGCGCGAGCAGGCGATGGAATACGACTTCGGGGCCGACCCGGCCGTGTACGCCGTGGTGTACGAACTCCAGGGCATCAGCGCCGCAGGGATGCCGGCGCGCGGGGAGATCACCATGCTCCGGCCGCAGCTCCGGCCCACCCGCGAGAACAGCGTTTCCATCGACGATCCGGCGATGATCCAGAAGATCCGCCGGGCGATGGCGATCCTGAACCAGCCGACCGTGAGCCAGGAGGATCTCTCTCGCCTGGAGCGCGAGGGCAAGCTGCGGTGAAACAATCGGCGCGTCTCTCGCGGCGCCGAGCTAGTCTAGGAGCGTGTTGCCGTATTCACGGCAACACGCAGCAACTACGTAGCGGCATTGCCGCTAGCGCTCCCCGAGCGAGTCCATCAGCGTGCGCCAGCGCAGGTACGCCTCGCGCGGCGCGCGTCGCGGCGGCAGCTGCGGCGCGAGCGCCTGCGGGTCCGCGATCTCCACCCACTGCTTCGGCGGCACCAGATCCGGCAGCGGCGGCGTGTCCCAGGCGAGCAGCGGATGGCCCAGCGCCGGCCCGGACAGCTCCCCGAAGGGCGGCCCCTGCTCGTCCTTGACCACGTCGCGGCGGATCAGCATCTGCTCCTTGCAGGTGTCCATCGCCCAGTCCACCTCGTCCGGGCGGTCCCAGTCTTTCGGGAGGCGCGGACCGAGGTTCTCCTTCACCGCCTGGTCCCACCAGAGAACGAACCACTCGGCGTGCATCGGCCCGAGGAAGCGGATGCGGTCCTGCGCCATCCAGGGCAGGTCGATGAAGCGCCGGCGGAACTCCGGCGAGAGCCAGCGGCAAGCCGGATCGTTCCGCGCGAGCGGAACGACGCCTTCGTTCGCCGGCGAGAACTCCGCGTCCAGCCGCAGCGTGCGCGGCCGGACGACGTCGAGGCGCGGCGCAGGCGGAGGAAGGGCGGCAAGCCGGAGCAGGCGCGAGGGGCGCCGCCCTGCGGTCCAGAACTCGTCCGGCGGCGGCTCTCGCGGAGGCGGAGGCAGCGCGAGCGACGCCTCGCGGAGCCCGCGGGGCTCCTTCGCGAGCAGCCGCCGCGCGGCGCGGCGGGAGAAAAAGCGGCGGACCGCGGCGACGAGGGCGCGCAGCACCTACCGCTCCGGGCTCTTCGGCGGCGCTGTCGGGATCCGCTTCCCGGAGATCGCCTCCGCGACGGGAACCAGCCCCTGAAAGAGCGCGCCGAACGTCACCTTGCCGTCTGGCGCGATGTAGATCGCGGCGCGCTCGGGCAGACGCGGAGGCTCGGGCAAGGCGCTCTGGGGATCGCGGCGCACGCGGCGTATCCTAGAACCGGCCGCGCGCGAAAACCAGACGCCGCGCAGCGGCCGCTTCCGCGGGCGGCTCCAACTTCGCGAACTCCGCGGCGAATCCAGCCCGTCTTGACGATGGCCGCTCCCTTGCTCAAAACTGCGGCCGTCCCGCATCTGCCCAGCTGAAGAGCTCGCCGGAGTTTCGCCGTGCCCGACGACAAGCGCTTCGTCCCGGATTTCCAGCTCGTCGTGGACGGAGCGGCGGCGGATCCCGAGCTGAAGGGCTCGGTGCTGGGAATCCGCGTCACCGACGACATGGACAAGTCGAGCCGGTTCTGGCTCCACCTCTCGGACGCCGGCCGCAAGTGGACGAAGCAGAGCAAGTTCAAGCCCGGCACGGCGATCGAGATCAAGCTCGGCTACCAGGGGCTGCTGAAGAGCGTCTGCAAGGGAGAGGTCGCGAATCTCGAGCTGGTCCTCGCCACCAACGGCCCGACCCGCCTGATCGTCTCCGGCGTGGACAAGGGCCACGGCTTCGACAAGGGCACGCTGACGAAGACGTACAAGGACGTGAAGGACAGCGATCTGGCGGCGCAGATCGCGCAGCGCCACGGGCTCTCCGCCGAGGTGGACGACAGCAAGGTCGTCCACGACTTCGTCATCCAGAACAACCTCTCCGACTACGACTTCCTCATGCAGCGGGCGGCGATCGCCGGCTTCCGGGTCTACGTCGACGACAGGAAGCTGCTCTTCAAGAAGCCGAAGCTGGGCGACCCCGCGGCGGCGAAGCTGACCTGGCGCGAGAACATCGGCCGCTTCGTGCAGGAGGTGAACACCTTCGACCAGGTCTCCCGGATCACCACCTCCGGCTGGGACCCGAAGCAGGCGAAGGAGATGACCGGGCCGGGCAAGGGCGGCGACGAGTACGGAAAGCAGGGCGGCACCGTCACCGGCGCGCAGCTCGTCAAGCAGATGTTCGGCGAGGTGGAGCAGGTGCTGACGATCGCCGCGGGCGAGAAGAACCTGCTCGAGGCGGTGGCGAAGAGCGAGTACAACAAGCGCGCCGGCGTCTTCGTCCACGCGGAGGCGCGCGTCACCGGCGACCCGGCCATCCGCGCCGGCTCGGTCGTCGAGGTGGAGAAGGCCGGCAAGCGCGTCGACGGGCAGTACTACGTGGTCTCCACCGACCACGTCTTCTTCGTCGACACCGGCTACGCGACGGAGTTCCGCGCCAAGCGCTACACGATCAAGAAGGGGAGCTCTCCCGCCAAGGACCTGGGGAAGTTCGCCAAGTCGGTGGAGGAGGCGGCGAAGAAGGCGCAGGAGATCGCGGAGAAGATCAAGGAGGCGGCGGCGTGGGCGCTGAAGGCCGCGCGCGAGGCGGCGAAGCGCGCGTCCCAGGCGCTCGATGCGGCGAAGCAGGTCTGGCAGGACGTCAAGGCGGCGCTCGACGAGGTGAAGAAGGGCGCGGGCGACGTGGCCCAGGCGGCGCTGAAGAGCATCGAGGGCCGGCTCGCCGGGCTCAAGGAGTACGTCGGGCAGGCCCAGGCCAAGGTGGCGGAAGCGGCGCAGGAAGCGGCGAGCGCGACGCAGGAGATCGCCAAGGACGCGCTGGCGCGGGCGCACGAGGCGGCGGCGCAGTTGGCGGACATCGCCGCGCAGGCCATCCAGCACGCGCGCGACGCGTTCGACGCGGTGAAGGCGGCGGCGCTCGACGACGAGCACACCGGCGGCGATCAGCTCTCGGCGGCGGTGAAGACGATGAAGAAGGGCCTGCTCGCGGCGGCGGAGTCGGCCGTCAACGTGGGCAAGGCGGGGATGACGCTCGCCCAGGCCGCCATCGTCAAGGGGAAGAGCGCGATCGAGATGTGCGCCGCCTCTTCGGTGGCGGCGGCGACGCCGCTGATCGAGGGGCTGGGCGGAGAGCTGGGCAAGGTGATCGACGCGGTGAAAACGTCCGGCGATGCCGCGAGCAAGAGCATCGGGGGCGCCATCGCCGCCGGCGCGCAGCACGTGCTCGACGCGACCAAGGAAGCGATCGCGCAGGCGCAGGACTCCATCGCCAAGGCGAAGAAGGCGCTGCAGGACGCCGCCGACACCATCAAGAAGAACGTGGGCGACAAGCTCAAGGGTCTCGTCGACCAGGCGAAGGGAATGGTCGACGAGGTGAAGAAGACCGTCGACGAGTACAAGCAGAAGTTCGACGAGTACAAGCAGAAGATCGAGGACGCCGTCGACAAGTACGGCGGCAAGTGGATCAAGGCGGGCCTCTACATCAAGGAGCACGGCGAGAAGGCGTACGCGGCGGGCAAGTCCTGCTTCGGGCACATCCAGAAGGGCCTCTCGCTCCTGAAGGAGAAGAAATGGGACGAGGCGGGCAAGGAGGTCGAGCCCGCGCAGCAGGAGTTCGAGACGGCGAAGAGCGAGGCGCAGCTCTGCTTCGAGAAGCTCGAGGAAGTGGAGAAGGACCTGCCGGACGGCGTCCAGCAGACGCTGCGATCGGTGATCGGGAAGATCCGGCAGATGCTGCCGCAGAGCGAGTCATCGCTCTCCAGATTCATCGAGGCGGTGAAGGCGAAGGTCGGCCAGCTCGCCGCGAAGGCGAAGGAAACCTGCGAGAAGGCGAAGAAGATCTACGACCAGGTGAAGGCGGAGTTCGACAGGTACAAGAAGCGGTTCGAGCAGCTGAAGAAGTTCTACGGGGCGGCGAAAGCAGCCGTGGAGGCGGGCGAGAAGGCGTGGGGCGAAGGGAAGGAAGCGGTCGCGAAGATCAAGCAGGCGCTCGAGCTCGCCCGGAAGGGCGACTTCGACGGGGCGAAGAAGGACGCGGAAGAAGCGAAGCTCAAGCTCGAGCAGGCGCAGCAGGACGCCGAGGACAGCTCCGAGAAGGCGCAGGCCGCGTACGAGAAGCTTCCGGAGGAAGTGAAGCGCGCCCTCGAGCAGTTGGTCGAGAAGCTCAAGGAAATGATGGGCGGCGGCGAGTCCACCCTCGCCAGGACGCTCGAGGCGATCGAGCGGAAAGCCGGCGAAGCGTCGGATTTGCTCGCCAAGGCGCAGGCCGCGGAGACAGAGGCCGAGCAGCTGTTTGCAGCGTGGACCGGGGCGAGGAAGCAGCTGGAGAAGATCGCGGAGGAGATGAAGAAGCGGGTCTCCGAGGCGATCGATCGGCTGCTGAAGAAGCTCGAAGAAGAGGTGATGAAGGCGGCCGAGCAGGTGCTGGAGAAGGCGCTGGAGACCGCGGCGCACTCCTGGGACCTGAAGGAAACGGAGAGCGCCACCGGGGCGGAAGCGACGAAGCAGCTCAAGGAAGCGATGCAGAAGGCGCTCGCCGGTGCGCGCGAGGAGCTGAAGAAGCTCGGCGAGGACTTCAGGGCCGCGGCGGAGGGCGCCGGCGCGGAGATGCTGGCGCATCTCACCACGGGCACCGACGCGGCGGCCGGCGGCGCGGACCAGAGTGTCGCCGCGGCGGACGAGGTGCGGGACAACCCGGTGCGCAAGGCGGACGAGCAGAGCAAGGCCGCGGAGGCGGAGCACGACGCGCTCTCCCGCGGGCACGACGAGGAGAAGGACAAGCACGAGGAGGAGACGAAGAAGTTCGTTGCCCGGCTCAAGGAGAAGTACGGCAAGGTGCACGAGCTGGGAGAGAAGATGCAGGGGCCGCTCGGGGACGCGATCGGGAAGAGCGGCGTCTCCATCGACAAGAGCGCGGGAATCCTCCTCTCGCAGGCGCGCGGGGCCATCGAACAGGTGATGGCGGCGTATGGCGAGGCGAAGGCCGCGTACGACGAGGCGCGGAAGCAGCGAGGGGACCTGGGTGGGCTGGTGTCGCGGATTCCCGAGATCCGCGACCATCTGGAGAGCGCGTTCTCTCACCTCGAGAGCGGATACGGGGAGGCGGACAAGGCGGCCAGCGAGGCGAAGAAGACGCTCTCGGAGCACGAGAAGGAGATGGAGGCCGAGGCGGAGAAGATCACCGCGCAGGCAGCCGAGGCGGTGAAGCGCGCGCAGGCGGCGCTGGACGAGGCGAAGAAGCGGATGGAGCAGAACAAGGCGCTCTTCCGCGGGATGCCGATGCGGAAGGGGACGTCCGAGGCCATCGACGCGGCGTCCGCCGCGGCGGGCAGCGCGATGGGCGCGGCGGAGTCGGCGAAGGAGAGCGGGGCAGAGGCGAGGGGGACCGCGCTCGAAGCGTGCAAGGTGCCGGATGACGAGCGCGTGAAAGAGGCGGCGCTCGCGGCGATCGGCGAGCTGGAGAAGGCGGCAAGGAAAGCGGCGGAGGCGCAGGAGAAGGCGCAGAGCGCGGTGGACAGCGCGGCGCAGGGGGATACGGCCGCGGCGAGCAGGAATGCGGGCGCGGCGAAGGCGTCGCAGCAGGCGGCGAAGGGCGCGGCGGGGGAGGCCGGGGCGGCGGCGCAGAGGAGTCAGCAAGGGGCGGCGCAGGCGGCCGGCAAGAAGGAGGCGCCGCGAGAGTCCGGGGCCGGTGCGGGGTCAGGTTCGGGTGCGGGTTCGGGTTCAGGTGCGGGTTCGGGTTCAGGTTCAGGTGCGGGTCCTGGGGCTGGGGCTGGTGCTGGCGCGGGTTCTGGGGCGGCCGCGGGTTCTGGG
>JBGQLA010000176.1:0-10101 GCA_041499865.1 Deltaproteobacteria bacterium | reverse complement strand
TGCTCAGCCACATCTCCACCGCACCGACCAGCGGCTTCTTCAGCAAGACCGCCCGGTACTACGACGCCGATCTGTTCGCCATCGACCTGAAGCGGATCGAGCGCTGGTACAACGAGAAGGGGTTCTACGAGGCCAAGGTGCGGGACGTGCAGGAACTGCGCGACGACGCGGGCCGCGTCACCCTGGTGGTGAAGATCGACGAAGGTCGCCGCGCGTTCGTCGACAAGATGGACTTCGCCGGACTGGAGAACCTGCCGCCCGGCGAGCTCTCGGACATCGACGACGAGCTCCCCATCCATCCGGGCGACGCTTTCGACGAGGACGTCTACGAGAAAGCGAAGGAGGTGCTGCTGCAGCAACTGCGCGAGCGCGGTTTTGCCCAGGCGCACGTCGGCGGCCGCGTGGAAGTCGCCCCGGACAAGGGCACGGCGCACATCATGTTCCAGGTCGCTCCGGGCGAGCGGTTCAAGTTCGGGAAGGTCGAGGTGACGGGCAATGAGCGGGTGGCGGCCGACGAGATCGCGTTCGCCACCGGCATCGATCCGGGCGATCCGTACACCCCGAAGGCGCTCGCCCTCGCCCAGCAGCGCGTCTACAACCTGGGCGCGTTCTCCGGCGTCCGCGTCGCCCAGGAGCCGTTGGGCGACAAGCCGGTGGCCGCGGTGCGCGTCAACGTCCGCGAGGCGCCGTTCCAGACCATCCGCCTGGGCATCGGGGGTTCCGCCGAGGAAGGGCGCTGGGAGTTGCCGCGGCTGCGCGCCGAGTACACCAATCGGTCGCTGCTCGGCGGCCTGCGCCGGCTCGAGCTTTCCAGCACCGCGGGATACGCGTTCGTTCCCAATCCGTTTCCCGGCCAGTACAACGCCTCCCTCTCCGGCATCACCACGCTGAGCAGTGCCCAGGTGACCGTGCCGAATATCGTCGCTCCGGGCCTGGAGTGGGTCAGCCGCATGGAGTACGCGCGGGAGATCCAGAACGGCTTTTCCTACCAGGATCTGGCAGCCCGCACCGGCCTCCTGTACCGGCGCGGTCCGCACGCCGTGAGCGCGTCGCTCAATTTCGTCCGGTACTTCAACGTCCAGCTTCGGGGAACGGACCTGCAGACGGTCGCCGCCGCGCCCATCCTGCGAGACTGCCCGACGGCGTGCACGCTGACCTATCCGGAGCTGAGGTACACCTACGACGGGCGCGACAATGTCATCGAGCCCACCCAAGGCTTCTATGGCAGCGTCGGTTTCCAGCAGACCCTGAAACCGGGCTCCTTCAGCTATTTCCGCATCAACCCGGAGGTGCGCGCGTACGCGTCGTTCTTCAGGTACGCGATTCTGGCGCTGCGGGCCGAATACGGAGGCCTCTTCACCGAAAGCGCGGACGGCGCTAGCCCGTTCACGCAGCGGTTCTTCTTCGGAGGACAGAACGAGCAGCGCGGGTATGGGCCGCTTCAGCAAGGGCCCAAGCTGGGCGCTTCACCCTGCACGGTCGGGGGTCCGGGCTGCACCCAGCCTTACGCGACGGAGTTCGTTCCGATCGGAGGGAAGGCGGCGGTGTTGATCTCCGCGGAGCTGAGGATCCGCGCCGACTGGCTGTTCAATCACCTGATGATCGTGCCGTTCGTCGATGCGAGCGCGGTCGGGAACGATCCCAAGCGCCCGTTCGTCGACGGACTCGAGGTCGCCGCGGGGCTGGGCCTTCGCTACATCACTCCGTTCGGTCCCATCCGTCTGGACGTGGCCTACCTCCTCAATCCCAAGGACGTGACGACGGAAGCCCTGCTCGATCTGAACAAGAACGTGATCGTCGCCCCGACCCGGGTGTCCGTTCACTGCCGCGACAACACGCCCAACTGCATCGGTTTTTCGCGGATCGCCTTCCACGTCACCCTGGGCGAGGCGTTCTAGCCATGCCCGCAAGCAGACAAGGCGCTGCAGGGCCCTGATCCAGGTGCGGGCGCAGGTCCGTATGACAACAATGAGGGACAGTGACCGAGCACCCGCCAGAGCCGGCGTACGAACCGCAGCCGCCGTCGCCGCGGCCGCCGCGCTCCCTGAAACCGCGCTGGCGCAGGGTGGGGCGCATCCTCTGCATCGTCTCGCTTTCGCTGCTCGGCTTCACCCTGCTGGCGGTCGTCGGGGCGCTCGTCTGGCTGCACACCGGCACCGGCGCCGAGGAGCTGGGGCGCTTCGTGGCCAACGAGGCCCGCAACGCCATCCAGGGCGACTTGCGCGTGCGCGCGCTGCGCGTGGGCGGGTTCCTGCGCGTCTGCGCCGACGGCGTCGAGCTGCGCGATCCGGACGGCCACCGCGTGATCAGCGCGGAGCACGCCTGCGTGCGGCTGGCGCTGGTGCCGCTCCTCAGGCACCGGATCGAGATCAGCGAGGCGCAGCTGGAGAAGCCCTGGATCGAGTTCGCCAAGGTCCCCGGAACTTCCGAGACGACGCTCCAGCGCGCGATCAAGCCGCGCAAACCGCCCGGTCAGGCCGGAGCCGGACCCGGACCCGGACCCTTCACCTGGAACATCGAGGTGCGCAAGCTGGAACTCCGCTCCGGCTCGGCCACCGTGCGGCCGGAGCTGGGCGACGAAGCGACGTTCGCTCTCCGCGACCTCGACGTCGGGCCGGCGCATGCGCGCTATTCCTCCGAGTCCGCCGCTTTGGCGCTGAATCTCACCGCGCAACTGGCGGCGCCGGGCGAGGCGCCGATCGTGCTGGAACTCGACGCGACGCTGGAAGGCGCCGCGCTGACCGGCACGGTGGCGCTCAAGGGGCTGCGGGTGAAGCTCGGCGGCAGCGGCCTTCTCGCCAGCGGCTCCTGGAACCTGGCGCGGCAGGCCGGAGAGATCCGCGTCCGCGAGCTGGTCCTGCTCCCGAAGGATCTGGAAGCCGTCGTCCCGAAGGCGCCGCTGGAAGGCGCGGTGCGCGGCGAGATCGATCTGAAGAGCGACGGCAAGACCGTGGGCGCCGATCTGCGGCTGGAAGCCGGCGGCGGCCGCATCCAGGCGAAGCTCACCTCCACGCTGGAGAAGACGCCGATCTGGGATGTCCAGCTCACCGCCGACAAGATCGATCCGGGAGCGATCTCCGTCCGGGCGCCCAAGGGCGAGGTGACGGGCCGCGCTTCGCTGCACGGCAAGGGAACGCCGAGGTTCGACGCCCACGGCGTGATTGGCGAGTTGCGGGGGGTGGTGCACATCGGCCCGGCGCGGCTCACGGGCGTTGGCCCCATCGTCGCGGACCTGGAAGCGAGCCTGCTGCGGCGCTACGCGATCGTGAAGGCGTTCACCGCTACCGCGCTGGGGCTGGAGATCAAGGCGCACGGGGCCGCCGCCTACGACGAGCTCTCGCTCGATCTCGACGTACAGGCTCCGGATCTTGCGCAGGTAGGCCGCGCGATCGGCGCCTTGCAGCGCGCGCCTGCGCTGCCGATGGGCGGCTCGGCGCGCCTGCTCGCGCGCGTCACCGGCTCCCCTCGCGCGCCCGACGCTGAAATCCATCTTCGCGCGCCGGCGCTGCAGATCAACCGGACCATCGCCGCCGAGCGCTTGCGAGTCTCCGGCAAGCTGCACGGGCCTTTGAAGACACCGGACGGCTCGCTGCGGCTGGCGGCGCGGCATCTCTCCGCCAGCGGTGTGGATCTCGGCGCCCCGCGCGTCGAGATGGCGCTCGAATGGCCCTGGGCCCACCTGCGCACCGGCGCGGCCGTGGCCGGCGGCACGCTCCAGGTGACCGGCGACGCCCGGATCGACGAGGACAAGGACGGCCTGGTCCTCTCGAATTTCATCATCTCCTATCCGGGAAACAGCCTGCGGCTCGCTCACGACGCCGACGTGCACTTCCGGGACCTCCTCATCCTCGAGCCCATCGACCTGATCGGCGATCACGGCAGCCTGCGGATCCAGGCGCAGGTGCACCCGCCGCCGGGGCGCATCGATGCGAGCCTGGTGGTGTCGAAATTCGAGCTCGATCGCCTGCCGCAGTTCGCCCTTCCGAAAGACCTCGGGCTGCGCGGCATCCTCGACGCGAATGCCGTGGTGCAGGGTCCCCGGGCCTCGCCGGACATCGACGTGCGCGCGGAAGTCCGCGGCGCCGGGGCGCGCCCGTCCGGCGATCTGTCGTTGGATGCGCAGGCCCACGCCCACGTGCACGGGGGAATGCTGCAGACCGACGGCTGGGTGTCCGGAGGCGAGAACCTTCGCCTCGATTTCCAGGGCACGCTTCCGGTGCAGATCGTCGCGCTGCCGGCGAATGCGCCGGTCCAGTTCGAGGCGCGGCTGGCGCAGGTCGACATTGCCCGTCTCGCCGCATCGGCGAAGATCGTGGCGCTGCAGCGACAAGGCGCGCACGGCGTCGTGGACGCGCGCGTGGTCGCGAGCGGGACGCTGGCCGCTCCCCGCGCGACGCTCTCGCTCGATGCGCACGACGTGGGCACCGCGACCATCCAGCAGGTGGACGGGCACGCCGGCCTTCTCCTGGAGAAAGGCACGCTGGCGCTCGACGCCAGCGTCCTGCTGGGCGGCGCTCCGGCGGTGGGGCTCACCGCGCAGACGCCGTTCGATCTGCGGCGCGCCCTGCGGGAGAAGGCGTATCTGCAAGGGGCGCTGGAACGGCCGCTCCAGGCGGAGCTGGCGGTGACCCAGCTCCCGCTGGACCGGCTGGCGAAATCCGGTCTCCTCCCGGAGGGCAGCGGCGGCAGCGTCAGCCTTTCCGCACGTCTGGGCGGCACGGCTTCGCGGCCGACGTTGCAGGTGGACACCCGCGGCGAGGACGTCACGGTAGGACGGCTGCACGGACTCGGGTTCCAGGGCGAGCTGGGGATCACGGACAAGTTGCGCGCGACGCTGGGCGCGCAGTCGCAGGGGGACGTCGTCGCCCGCCTCGACGCCTCTGCCTCGCTCTCCGGCGCGGAGCTGGTCGAGCTGGCGCAGCGCCGGGGCGACCGCGAGGCGATCGCGCCGCTCCTCGATCGCGCAGTCTCCTTGAACCTGGCGATCCCGGGGCTTCCCATCGCCCGCGCGTCGCAGCTCGCGGGGCGGGCCGCGATCGCGGAAGGGCGCATCACCGGGCGCCTCAACCTCTCGGGAACACCGGCCCGTCCGCAGCTGACCGGCCAGCTGGCGCTGCGCAATCTCTCGGCGCAGGACAACCGCCTCGGCGCCGGCGAGCTCTACCTGGAAGCGAACTCGGGCGGCGCGCTGCTGCACGTCGGCCTGGATCCGCCGGAAGGCGGCAACCTGCTCGGGCACGTCAAGGTGGACGCCGATCTCGGGGCCCGCACGCTGCTGGCGCGCGGCGCGAGCTCCTTCCTGGCCGGGCGGCTCTCGGGGGACGTGCGTTCGAAGAACCTCGATCTCTCGTTCCTCTCCGGCCTGGTGCACAACCTGCGGCGCGCGGGCGGAAGGCTGGAAGGGGCGGTCACGCTCGGCGGAACGGTCGGCAAGCCGTTCGCGGAGGGGAATGCGCACCTGCGCAGTGGAGTGTTCGACGTGGTGGGGCAGGGGGTCTACGAGGACGTGGGGCTCGACGCCAACTTCTCTCCGAAGGAAGTGGTGATCGATCGCATCACCGGGACGGTCGGCTCCGGCACCTTTGCCGCGATCCTCGCGGCGCACCGGCCAGCGCCGGGCGCAGCCTCCGATCGGATCGAGTTCACCGGAGAAGTCCACCTGGGCGACGCCGAGTCGGTGCGCGACCGCAAGGTGCCCGGCACCGACAAGCCGCTCTCCGCCGGCCCGGTCCCCGTCCGCCAGGCAGGGGAGCAGCGCGCGGACATCTCCGGCGAGCTGGACGTCTTCGGCGACTACACCGGCGGGATCCTCACCCTGAACGGGAGGATTCCCGATGCGCGCATGGTGATCAACCAGCTTCCCGACAAGAGTCTGCCCTCCTTGAAGGAAAACCCCGATGTCTTCCTCATCCACCCCGGGCAGAAGCCGCACCCGCCGGGCCGGGAGCCCGAGGAGATGGAGGCGGAGGCGCGGGCGCGGGCAAACGCCACCTTCCGCATGCACGCGCGGCTCGAGCTCAACCACCTCTACGTCAAGGCGCCGGATTTCGAATTCCCGGTGGAGAGCCGGATGAACTTCGAATACGACGCGCGCCACCCGGACAGTCCCACCGCCGATGGAATCATCCACGTTCCGCAGGGCTCGTTCAGCGCGCTGGGACGCCGGTTTCTCGTAGAAGACGCCAAGATCATCGAGACCGGAGGAGACCTGGCGAACCCCGAGCTGGAGATCAAGGCGCTGTACGACAACCCGCAGGCGAAGGTGACGATCACGGTCACCGGGACGGCCCGCGACCCGCACCTGGACATGTCCTCGAACCCGGCGATGGACCAGGACCAGATCGCTTTCTTCCTCGCCACCGGCCGCCTCCAGGGCCGGGCCACGCAGCAGGGCGGCGGCGTGGACCTCTCCGGCGCCGCCACCAGCCTGGTGGGAAGCCTGCTCTTCGGCCAGGTGCGCAAGGATCTCGCGAACGTGCTGCCGGTCGACGTGATCACCATCGACACCGGCGCGGAAGGAGTCTCCGGCGCGAGCGTCGGCAAGTACATGGGCGACCGGGTGTTCATCGGATACCGGCAGCGGTTCACCCAGGTGCCGTACGAGAACACCGTGGAAGGACGCCTGGAGTACCAGATCAGCCGCGCCGTCTCCGCCGAGGTGACGTACGGCGACCGCAACAAGGACTTCTCCGTCCTCTACACCAAGGACTTCTGAGGCCTCAGCGGTGACGAACCCGGATCGTCCAGCCCAGCTTGAACAGCCCCTTCAGCACCCGCGGGACCCGGCGGAGGAGAGCGGTGGAAGGCGGCCGCCGCTCGTGCAAGGCGATGGGGATCTCGCGGACGTCGCGGCCCATCCGCTGCGCGCGGATCACCAGCTCGCTGGCGAAGAGGTCGCGGTCGACGACACAGGCGCGCGCTACGTCCACCATCCTCTCGCGCTTGAAGGCCTTGAGGCCGTGCGTGTCGGTGCCGCGGAACCCGGTCACCACCCGGAGCAGCACGGTGATCGTGCGCGTGGCGAGGCGCCGGATGAACGGCCGGTCGTCGTTCGCGCCTTTCATCGCCTTCGATCCCACCACCAGATCGGCGCCTCCCTCCAGGATGGGAAGCGCGCGGAGGTAGAAGGCGACGTCGCAGAGATCGATCTCGTCGCAGATCACCACCTCGCCGCGCGCCTGCAGGATGCCGCGCTTGAGCGCGCGCCCGTAGTTCGCCGCCGGTTCGTGGAGGAAGCGCACCCGCGGGCGCTCGGCGACGAGCGTCTGGAGGATCTGCAGCGTCCCGTCCTTCGATCCGTTCTCCGCCAGGATCAGCTCGTAATCCCAGCGGAGCCCGTCCAGGCGCCGGCAGAGATCGAGCGATGCTTCCCGCACGATGCGCGCCTCGTTGAAGACGGGGATGACGATCGAGATCATGCGAGAGCGCGAGCGGCGTCGCGGCCCGAGAGGATCGCGTCCTCCATCGAGCTGTACTCCCACTTGCCGTACCGGCCCGCGAGCTGGACGCCATGTTTCCGGAAATGGGCCTGCACGGTCGCCGTCGCCTGGGCGTGGTGATGGTCGAAGAGCACGTAAGCCACTTCGATGGTGCGGGCGCGCGAGAGCGCCACCCGGGCGCGATCGATCAACCCGCAGCGCGAGAGGCCGTCCAGCGCCTGCTCGATGAAGCGCGGCGCGTCGGCGGGCCCGCGGTGCGCGAACTCCACAGCGAAGCTGCGAAAGCCTTTCGGCGCCAGCCCCGGGTTCACCTGGGAAGGCGATCCGATCCGGTAGAAGGCAAACTCCTTCTCCGGGAAATAGGCCCAGTGGAACCGTTCGCCCCCGAGGTCGCGCGCGCCGACCTCCACCACCGTGACCGAGACCGAGCGGAGCCGCGCTGCCGCTTCGCGCACTTCCGCCGGCGCGTCGGAAAGCAGCCTCGCGCAGGCGGGCAGCGGAGCCGTCAGGATCAGCGCGTCGTACGCCAGCTCCTCGCCCGAGGCCAGGCGCACGCGCCGCGCCTGCAGATCGACGCCCTGCACGCGCGCGGAGAGGCGCACCTCGCCGCGCAGGTCCGCGGCGATCGCCCGCGGCAGCGCCTCGATGCCTTGCTGGCGCGGGTACCAGAACGAGGCGTTGTAGCCCACGTCCTCGCGCGCCGGGCCGACCGCGCCATTCACCACCTCGGTCAGCGACGGACGGGGGATGAAGCGGCCTCCCCACTCCGGCGACAGCTCCTCGCAAGGGACGGTGTAGAGCTTTTCGTTGTAGGGAAACATGAAGTGGCGCGCGAGCCCTTCGCCGAGATGGCGGAGGATGAAGTCGGCGGCGTTCCGCAGAGGCCGCGCGCGCAGCTCCGCGCCGCCGGGCCCGAGCGTCGCGTCGATGAACCCGAGCACGCACTCCGACACGGTGCCCGGCGGCAATCCGTGGAGATGGAATTGGTAAGGAAAGGTAGTCCACACTCCCGCGCTATAGATGCGCGCGCGCCGCTGCACCTCGAGGAGGTTGCCGGCCAGCCACTGCTCCGCGATCAGCTTGCGGATCTCCGGATCGCGGGCGTGGAGCCAGTGACCGGTCCAGTCGAAGGAGAACCCGTCGATCAGATCGGTGCGGCAAAGGCCGCCGAGCCGGTCGGCCGCTTCCAGCAGCGTGCAGGCCTCGCCCAACTCGCGCGCGCAGGCGAGGCCGGCGAGTCCGCCGCCGACCACGATCGCTCTCCCACCCCGCCGCATAACCACCCGCCTGTACCACGAAAAGCGCCGTTGTTTCGTTGGCGGAGCCCGGATCCGGGTGCTAGCGTGGCCCAGGCGTCAGGACCGCCCCGGATCCTCCTGGTTCCGGGCGCCGAGCATCGCCTCGGGTACGTGGAGGAATGGACGACTCGTGAAGATTTCCTGTCCAAACTGCGCCGCCGCATACGAGCTCGATGATTCGCGCGTCCCGCCGGCGGGCCTCTCGATCAAGTGCCCGAAGTGCAAGAACCCCTTCACCGTGCACCGCGCGAAGGCCGACGCCGCCAAGCCGGCGGCGAGATCGGCGGTGCCGCTGCCCGGAAACGGCGAGGCGCCGCCGCCGGCGAAGCCATCCTCCAAACCGCCGGCGAGACCTCGGGCGATGGCCGGCTCGGCGGTTCCCTTGCCCGGCCTGGCGGATTCGCCCACCTCCGCCGCCGAATCCGCCCCTCTGCCGGACCTCGACGGTCCGGGAGGGGCCCTCGATCCTCCCCTTCCTCCCCCCGATCATTCCGGGCAGGAAACGATCGCCGATTTCCGACCCGCGGCATCGAACGGCGGCAACGGCGCCGTTCCCCTGCCTGGATTCGAGAATGCGGGCGCCGCGGCGCCACCCGCGGGCGGGGACGACCCGTTCGCCGCGATCGAGGTGGACTCTGGAACGGCGCCGCCCGCCGCCGCGGACGATCCGTTCCCCGCGGAGCTGCCCGACGCCTCCGCACCCTCTGCCTCGCCGGTGGAGAAAGAGGAGAACCCGGACGACTTCGCCCTCCGTCCCAAGGTCCCGGACGAGTTTGCCGTCACGCCGAAGGTGGAGAAGGAAGGAATCTCCGCCGACATGCTCGACTTCGTCGACGAGCCGCCGAAGGAAGAGAAGAAGAAGCGGCCGGCGCCGCCGGTGATCGGCAAGGCATCCGACGCGGGCAAGGACCAGACCCTCTCGTTCGACGACGACCTGCCCGCCAGCCCGGCTGCAGACGCGCCCGCGGGGAAGGAGTCGGCGAAAGAGCGGAAGAAGAAGGAGAAGGAGGAGCGGACCGCGCGCGAGCGCGAAGAGAGCGCGCGCCGGAAGGAGCTGCGCGGTCCCGGCGCCGTCCAGACGCACCTGCTTCCGGCGCTGCGGGCGGTTGCGCAGCCGGGCCGCCTCGCGCTGGTGATCGCGGTGCTCGCGTTCGGCGTGGTGGCGGTGCTCGGCTTCCAGGCCCGGCGCACCCCGGCCGGCCTGTTCTGGTTGAACAAGTACGTTCCCTCGAAGAAGTCCGCCAACGCCGCCGAGGCGCAAGTGATCGAGCACGGGCTCGCCAAGCTCAACCGCGGCGACTTCGTCGGCGCGCGCGAGGCCGTCGCCGCCGCCGCGCAGCTGATCGCCGTGTTGCCGGACGACG
>JBGQLA010000175.1:0-10106 GCA_041499865.1 Deltaproteobacteria bacterium | reverse complement strand
GACCACTCGCTGCTCAACGAGATGATCCGCACCGGGCGGCTCTCGGAAGAGGAGATCGAGAACTTCCAGCACAAGAACGTGATCACCCGCGCGCTGGGCATGGCCGACCAGACGGAGGTCGACGTGAGCTCCTGGGAGCTGGAGGCCGGCGACGTCTGCCTGGTCTGCTGCGACGGGCTCACCGGCATGGTGCCCGACGAGCGCATCGCGGAGATCCTCGCGCACCAGGCCGATCTGAAGAAGGCCTGCCAGCAGCTGGTCGACGAGGCGAACGAGAACGGCGGGTCGGACAACATCACCGTCGCGCTCGTGCGCTACGCCGCGTAGCCGCTGGAACGCATCCGATGAGTTGGCTGAGGAATGATCGCGTTCAAGCGTAGTCGCCAAGCCGCCTTCGGCGGCCGCGACTAGGATGCCGTTGCCGAAAAGGCAACGGCGACTGTCCCAGGGCGCTGCGCTGGTGCGCGCGCCCGGCAGGGGCTAGTAATTCGCCCAGTCGCGGAGGATCTGGTCGTCGAGGTCCTGCACCGCGACCGCCTGGACGTCGATGGGCTTGCCGGCCGCGTCGAGGACCACCTCGAGCCGCGGGGGCAGCACGGCGACGCGCTGCGGGAGGTTCTGCAGGGGCGCGGCCTCTTCCCGCCATCTCGGGTCGGCGCGGCTGGCGTGCCGATCGAGCAGCTCGCGAAAGCGCGCGGCGTCGTCGCTGTCCTTGATCTGCTGGAGGAGCGCGAGCAGCTCCTGCGCCGCCGCGCGGAACTTCGCTCCGTCGCGCACGGTGAGATACTTGTGGCCGCTGGCCTGCCGCTCCTCCAGCGCGCCCTTGTCGGCGAACCACCACAGCTGAAGCTGCACGGCGCGGCGGCGATCATCCTCGATCGGATCGGACTCGCCCGCCTCCGCCAGCCACTCCGTGGCTGCGAACTGGGGCCACAGCTCGCGGCAGCGCGGGTCGGGCAGGAGCTCCAGGGCACCGCCCGAGCGCACGTGCGCCTCGGCGTCGGCGAGCGCTTCCGCCAGCACGGCGGAGATCTGCGCCGGCGCGCGCGACAGCTCACGCAGCGCGAGGTGCGCGAAGCCCAGCGCCGGGGCGCAGCGCTGCAGATCGCGCACCAGGCCAGGCTCCGCCAGCGCGGCGATCACGGCGTCTCCCCGGACGCTTGCCGCGGCATCCAGGGCGGCGCCGAACAGGGCGGCCTTCGTCTCCGCCGTCAGCGCATGCGTCCGGAGCGGGCGCGAGGCGCCGGAGGCCGCGACGAGGAACAGCGCCTCTCCGCGGTTGCGCAGCCGCACGCGGTCGAGCGCGGCGCTGCGGTCGCGGTCCGCCATTCCCACCACCGCGCCGAACAGCGCCTTGCGGCCCCGGGGGTCCGCGCTGGTGTCGAAGAAGCCGGCCAGCGCGTCCACGGGGCCGAAAGCGTCCGCCCACGCCCGCTGCGCGGCCTCGAGCTGCGACGGCTCACCGGAGCGGAAGAACGCCGCCAGCGTCTCGAACACCGCGCGCTGCGGCGGAGCGGAGTAAGGCAACGCGCGATCGAGCGCGTCCGCCGCCGCGGGCAGCCGATACGTCCGCTCCGAGACCACGCCGCCCTGCTTCACCAGCCGGGAGTTCAGCGGGGCGCGCTCGGTGAACGACATTAGGTCGCGCTGGGTCACTCCGTCGTAGAAGTTGACCGCGCTCGCCGTCAGGTCCGACCCGTGCACCGTGCGCCGCGCGTCGACCCGGGGATCGAAGAGCGGACCCTCGAGCGCGCGGATGGCGTACTCGATCCCCACTCCCGCGAAACCCAGGTCGGCCCCGGAGGCGGAGGCGGAGAGCGCCGCGAAGCGCAGCTCGGCGGCGGAGAACGGCGGCGTCTGCTTGCGGCCGGTCTCCATGTCGTGCAGGCCGTGGTTCAGGTAGACGGCGCGTGCGAACGCGCGGATGCGGAGCAGCAACCCCGCGGAGACGGCCTGGGGCCGGGAAAGGATGCCGCGCAACAGGCGGATCACCGCCAGGTTGTGCCGGTAGCCCTGCTCGGCGGCGATCGGATCGCCGGCCGCGGCCGCCTGCGCCGCGAACCAGGCGACGAGTCGCTGATCGCGCGAGAGCGAGGCGAACTGCGGCGCGCCGAGGCCGAGGACCACGATTCCGTTCACCTCGCCCAGCTTCGCATTGGGCTGCGCATCGAACGCGGGCAGCGGGGGGCCGGCGATCGGCTGCGGCGGCTGCGCGACGGGCGCAGCCACCGGCGCGGGCGCCGCTGCCCCAACCGGCGCTTCCTTGACGGGAGGAGCGGACGTGCAGGCGAACGCTGCCAGCAGACCGGCTCCCACCCGCGCCCAACCCGACCGGCCGCACCGGCGCATTCGCGTTCCGTACCACATCCCGGCGCGGTGGACATCCGGCCCGTCGTCAGGGAAACTGCCCGTCGAGGACTCGATGACGACGGACCACATCCATTTCGGCGACAAGACGCGGCAAGCGGCGCTGTTCGAGACGATGATTCTCGCCGCGGCGGCCGACGGAGCCGTGGACAAGGTGGAGGTGGAGGAGATCTACCGCCGCGTGTTCGAGCGTCCCGAATTCCATGGCATCCACGCCGACGACCTGAAGACGGCCATCGAGCACGCCGCCCGCCGGGTAGCGGAAGCGCACAGCCTGGAGCACATCCTGCCCTCGATCGTAGACCGCCTTCCCGACAAGGCTTCCCGCGAGCTGGCGTTCGGCCTCGCCGCCTCGGTGATCGTCGCCGACGGCAAGACGCCCTTGGCGGAGCTGAACATCCTCAAGGCGCTGCAGGACATGTTCGACCTCTCGGAGGAGGACGTGGCCCGCCTCTTCGAGACGGCGCAGACGCACGGCGAGTTCCCCCCGACCAAGGGAAAGTAGTTGGCGGTCGAGATCCGCTTCTTCATGGCGGCGGACGACGAGCGGGATCTCCTGTGCAGGCTCGAGCCGCTGCGCCTCGAGCTCTGGCCGGTGTTCAGCGAGCCCGGGTACGCGGCGCCCGTCGTCGGCGCAGAGACGCAGCTGATCGATCCGGGGTACTACCTGGCCGCCGGCGACGTCAGCGGATACCCGGTCAAGCGCGGCAAGGAGCGCGGCAAGTGGAAGATCGACGAGGTCGCCTCGCCGGTGATCTATCTTCTCCGCTCCCTCCCCGACGAGGAGGGCGAGCTGCGCTCCGGCTGTTTCTGGGCCGAGACCGAGTCGGCCGGCGACAACGCGCGCACCGGAGGGAAGGCGGTCGGCTTCCTGCGCGTCGTCCGCGAGCTGCAGGACACGATCAAGTCCCGGTATCGCAAGAGCTCGCCGGTGCGGGGGCTCACCTACTTCATCGGGCCCGCCTGCGCCCGCGCCGGTGTTCCGCTGCGGGAAGAAGGCCGCAAGGGCGAGCCGGTGCGCGTCTACGGCTGAAAAGCTGCCCGGAACACTCCCCGTCCCGCGTGAGAACGACCTCGCCGCCGTGCGCGCGGGCGATGTGCTGGACGATCTAGAGGCCGAGCCCCAGGCCCTTCGACTCGCCGGAGCGGCGCCGCGGCGGAAAGGGTCGAAGAGCACCGCGCGTTCCTCCTCTGAGACGGGCGGGCCTTCGTTGTCGACCGCGATCCTTACTCAGCAGCCCGGACGAGCTCCGCATAGAACCGGATGGCCGCGTGCGTAGCCTTGCCGAAGTCGCCGAGATGGAGGCTCTCGTTCTCCGAGTGCGCGTTCGTGTAGGGGTCCTCGACGCCGATCAGCAGGGCGGGCGCGCCGCCCAGCTCGCGGGAGAACGGATCGACGAAGGGGATGGACCCGCCGCAGCCGATGCTGACGGGCTCCTTGCCGTAGCCGTCGCGCAGGGCCTTGCGCGCGGCGCGGAAAGCGGGGGCGTCGCCTTTCGTGTACCACCAGCCGCCGTCGCCCTCGAAAGTCACCTCCACCGTGACGCCCCAAGGCGGATCCTTCTTCAGCGCGGCGGTCAGCTTCCCTCCGACCTCCTTCACGTCCATGTCCGGCACCGTGCGGATGCCGACGCGGGCCCAGGCGCTGTCGCAGATGATGTTGCGGGCGTCGCGGCGCGAGCTGGCCTGGATGGCATTCACCGCCAGCGACGGCTGGCGCCAGTTCATCTCCCACGGCGGCCGTCCGCCGAGCAGCTGCGTCCCCGGGAGCATGCCGGCCTGCTTGCGGAACAGATCGTCGCTGCTGGGAAGCGCGGCGATCGATTTCTTCTCCTCGGGCGCCAGCGGCCGCACCTTGTCGTAGATGCCGGGCAGGTCGATGCTGCCGTCGTCCTTCACCAGCCGGGCGAGAATCCTGCACAGCGCCATCGTCGGGTCCGGCACCGGTCCGCCCCACATGCCGCTGTGCACCGGTTGCTTCAGCGCCTTCACCTCCACCTGCACGGTGACGAGGCCGCGCAGGGCGGTGGTGATCGAGGGCAGGCCGGTGTCGAAGTTCGCGGTGTCGGTGAGCACGATGGCGTCGGCCTGCAGCAGGTCGCGGTGCTTCTTGAGGAAGGCGGGGAGCGAGCCCGAGCCGGCCTCTTCCTCGCCTTCGACGATCATCTTCACGTTCACCGGCAACGCGCCGTGCGCCTTCAGCCAGGAATCGATGGCGGCGATGTGCACCAGGATCCCGGCCTTGTCGTCGGCGGCGCCGCGCGCGAACAGCCGGCCGTCCCGCTCCACCGGCTCGAAGGGATCCGGCTGGTTCCACTTCTCCTTCTCGCCGGTGGGCTGCACGTCGTGGTGCGCGTAGAGGAGCAAGGTGGGCCGCCCCTTCGCGCCGGTCCACTCGCCGTACGCGTACGGGTGCGCGCCGGGCATCTCCAGCATCTGCACGTTCTGCAGGCCCTTGCGGCGCATCAGGTCGCAGGTCGCCTCCGCGCTGCGGCGGACTTGCTGCTTGTCGAAGCCCTCGAACGAGACGCTGGGGATTCGCACCAGCTTCTTCAGCTCGTCGAGGTACTCAGCCTGGTGGGAGGCGTGGTGGGCGAGGGCCTTCTCGATCGCCTTGTCGTCGACGGGAGCGGGCGTGGTCATGGCGGCGGACCCTAGATCACCGCGCCCGCCGGCGCTACCGTAGGGGCGTGTCGAAGGCGTTTACCAACGAAGACGCCGCGGTTCCCGAGGTGGTGGTGCCGCCGCGGGTCAAGGCGCCGCCGCCGGAGACGGCGCCGATCGAGCAGCTTCGGGACGAGGGGAAGGCGCGGCTGGGGGCGCGGGTGACGGTGGCGGACGAGGACGGTCACGAGACGGAGTACACCTTGGTGACTGCGGATGAGGCGAATCCGGCTCGCGGTTCGGTCAGCGTGGATTCTCCGCTCGGGCGCGCCTTGCTGGGGAGGGTCGCCGGCGACGAGGTGGTGGTGGAACGGCCGCGGGGGCCGGCGGAGTACAGGATTGTCGCCGTTCGCTTCTGATTTGGCGCGAGGTTGCGAACTCGAGCACCTGGTTCCCGAGGCTGTATCTTCCGCCCCGAGCGTTGCACGGGGCGGTGTTTGGTCAACTCGCGTGTAGCTCATCCAGCGCATCCGTCATCGCCTGCGCCAGCCCCGAGAGGTCGCGGGCCGCGTCCGCGTCGCCGATCAGTCCCGCTCCGACTTGCCCGTTGTAGCTGAGCAGGGCGATGCCCACCGCCTGCTGCGGAGCCAGCGGCACCTGGGGGAAGCAGCCCAGCATCCGCCTTCCCAGGAGATACAGGGGAAACTGCGGCCCGGGGACGTTCGTCACCACCAGGTTGAACATCCGCGTCACCGCCTGGAGCCGGGCCGCCTGCGCGAGCAGCTGCGGCGGGGCGAAGTCGCCGAGCCGCGAAAGGGCGTGCGCCCCGACCGCGGACCCGCTCTTTTTCACCACCATCATCGCCTCGTGCACCTTGCGCAGCCGGGCGACCGGGTCCGGCTCCGTCACCGGAAGGGTGCAGAAGACCGCGGACACCTGGTTGCCGTAGGTGCCGCGCGCTCTTTGCGAGCGCATGCTCACCGGCACCATCACGCGCAGGTCGGCGTCCGGCGTCGCGCCGCGGCCGGACAGCCACCTGCGCAGCGCGCCCGCGACCGTGGCGAGCACGATGTCGTTGACCGTTCCGCCCTTCGCCGAGCGCACCTGCTTCAGCTTGGGCAGCGGAAGGTCGACCATCTCGAAGCGGCGGTGCGGTCCGATGGGAACGTTGAGCGGCGACTCCGGCGCACGCCCCATCGAGACCACGTCGACGAACGGCTTGAGCCCGCTGAAGATCTCGGTGAGGAGCTTCACCGCCTCGCTGTTCGGCTCCAGCGCCTGCCGCGCCATCCGGATCGGGTGAGAAAACTGCTGCTTCACGGAGTCGACCAGGAGCTCGGAGACCTTCGGCGCCTGCCGCGGCTTCCACGAGGGCGGGGGGGGCGGAGGCTCGCTGCTCGGCTCCCGATCCATCAGCACCGTCGCCAGATCGACGCCGGAGACCCCGTCGAGCATGCAGTGGTGGGTCTTGCTGACGATGGCGAAGCGCGAGTCCCCGAGGCCCTCCACCAGCCAGAGCTCCCAGAGCGGCTTCTCCCGGTCGAGGGCCTGCGAGAAGAGGCGCGCGACCAGCTTCTTCAGCTCCTCCTGTCCGCCGGGAGCGGGCAGGGCGGTATGGCGCAGGTGGTACTCGAGGTCGAACTGCGTCTCGTCGATCCAGACCGGGCGGCCCTGCTTCAGCGGCACGAACATCACCCGTTGCCGGTAGCGCGGGACCTGGTCGAGGCGCGCCTCGACCAGCGCCAGGAGGTCGCGATACGGCGGCGGAGGCCCCTCGAAGACGCCCACCGCGCCGACGTGCATGTGCGCGCTGCGGTCCTCCAAATCGAGGAAGAGCGAGTCCAGCGCGCTCATGCGCTCGTACCAGGTGTCCATGCCCTCCCCAGCATACTTGCCCACCGCAGCATACTTGCCCACCGCCGGAGTTGCGCGCGGGGCCAACCCGATGCATGTAGCAGCGCTCCATGGCTTCCGCACAGCCCCGGCCCGGCGCCGCGCAGCCGATGACGCTGACCCAGAAGATCCTGGCCGCGCACGCGCGCAACCTGCCGCGGCCGTGGGTGCAGGCGGGCGACGTCCTCCAGGTCGGGGTGGACTGGACCATCGCCAGCGAGCTGGCCTGGAACGGCATGGAGCGGACGTACTCGATGCTCGGGCGGCCGAAGCTCCACGACAAGGAGCGGTTCTTCCTCGCCGTCGATCACACCGTCGATCCGGTGACGCTGGCCACCGACGAGCGCGCGCAGAAGCTGGTGCAGCTCTCGCAGGCGTTCGCGAAAGAGAGCGGGATCCGCCACTTCTACGACGCGAACCAGACCATCCTGCACACGCGGTTCTACCGGGACCTGGTCCGGCCCGGCGACCTGGTCCTCGGCGCCGACAGCCACACTTCGTCGCACGGCGGGCTGGGCGCGGTGGCCATCGGCCTGGGCGGGGCGGACATCGTGGTGGCGATGGTGCTCGGCAGCTCCTGGATCCAGGTTCCGGAAGCGATCGAGGTTTCCTACCGCGGCGACCTTCCTTTCGGCATCGCGGGCAAGGACGTGATCCTGCGCACGCTCGGGCTGCTCGGGCGGAACACGGTGGCGATGGAACGTTCGGTCGAGTACCGCGGCCCCGGCGTGCGGCAGCTCTCGACGGATTCGCGCTTCGCCATCGCGAACATGACGGCCGAGTTCGGCGGCCTCAACGGCATCTTCGAGGCCGACGAGGTGACGGCGGCGTGGCTGGCCGGCCGGACCGACGCGGACGATCCGCGGGCCCTGCAGCCGCTGCGCACCTATCGCGCCGATCCCGACGCGCCGTACGCCGAGAAGTTCGAGGTGGAGCTCGCGGGCCTCGAGCCGCAGATCGCCGTGCCCTTCTCGCCGGACAACGTGCGCGGGGTGCCGGAGCTCGCCGGGACCGCGCTGCAGGGCGTGTTCATCGGCGCCTGCACCACCACCGAGGAGGAGCTGGTGCTTTCGGCGCTGGTCCTGGAAGCGGCCGGCGTCTCGCGTCCGGGCAACGACAAGCAGATCGTGGTGCCCGGCGATCTCTCCATCCAGGAGAACCTGCGCCGCGCCGGGCTGTGGAAGGTGTACGAGCGCGCCGGCTTCCGGGTCGATCCGCCGGGCTGCTCGATGTGCCTCGGCGTCGCCTCGCGCAAAGCGGGCCGCGGCGAGAAGTGGCTGTCGTCGCAGAACCGCAACTTCGAGAACCGGATGGGCGACGGATCGCTCGCGCACCTCTCCAGCGGCGCCACGGTGGCCGCCAGCGCGCAGGAGATGAAGATCGCCGATCCCCGCCCGCTGCTCGCCCGCGTCGACCAGGAGCGGTTCCGCCGCATCCTTGGGGAGCGCAGGCCGCGGCGGACGCCGGAGGTGCGGGAGATCGAGCCGGAGGTCCACCTGGCAAAAGCGGGCGCGGCCTTGGCGTCGGCGAAACAGGCCCGGCGGGAAGATCAGCAGCGCGGCGGCGTCATCCGCTCGCGCGTCCAGCGCTTCGGCGACAACGTCGACACCGACGCGATCATCCCCGGGCAGTTCTGCCACCTCACTTCGTTGCCGGAGCTGGGAGCGAAGGCGTTCCACTTCGTGCGCCCCGACTTCGCGCAGAAAGTGAAGGACGGCGCGCGCGTGGTCGTGGCCGGAGAAGGCTGGGGCTCGGGCTCGTCGCGGGAGCAGGCGGTGCTGGCGCTGAAGGGCGCCGGCGTGCAGGCCATCATCGCGAGGAGCTACGCCTTCATCCACAAGCGGAACCTGGTGAACGAGGCGCTCCCGTTCCTGGTGGTGCAGGATGCGCGCTTCCACGAGCTGGCGAAGGAAGGCGAAGAGCTCGAGATCGATCTCGCCCGCGGCGTGGTCCGCGCGGGCGGAGAGGACTTCCACGCGGAGGCGCCGTCGAAGATCATCCAGGCGCTGGTCGGCGAGGGGGGCATCGTTCCCGCGATCCAGCACCACGGGACGTCCGTGTTCGAGAAGCTCACTGCGTAGCCTCGATCTCGACGCCCGTCGCCAGGACGAAACGCGAGACCATGTTGTAGCCGGCGATGGTGCCGATCAGCTCGACCACCTGCTGGTCGGGCAACAGCGACCGCACCTTGTCGATCGTCGCCTGCTTCGGCCGGACCTCGCGGGTCATCTCGATGGTGAGCTGCAGCGCCGCCCGCTCCTTCTCGTCGAACAGGTTGGGGTCCGCCTCGAGCTTCCGCAGCGCGGCGAGCTGCGCCTTCGTGCCTCCGGCCTTGAGGAACTCCGACTCGTGCTGCGCCCACTCGTAGTCGGCCTTGTTCAAAACGGCGATGGCCATGATCGGCAGCTCGCGGAGGTTCCCCGGCAGCGTGAGCTGGCCGCGGATCGCCGCGAACATCCCGTTCCAGCCCTTGGCGAAGCTCGGGCTGTGCAGGAGCATGCGGTCCAGGTTGAGGAGCTTGCCGCCGGGCCGGCGGCTGCGGATGGCGGCGAGCAGGTCGGGCGGGCCCGCCTTGTCGTCGTCCTCGACATAGGGAATTCCGGTCTTCGACACGTTCTTGGCCTGGGCAGGAGCGGAGAGCAGGGCTGCGATCAGCAGGAGAGGAGTCATGTGCGCTACTGTCGCACAATCCCCCGGAATCGGTCCGGCGCGGAGCCGTTCCGGAGCGCAGGACGCAACATCAGCGGATGGCGAGCTCGGTCAGCGCTCGCGGCGGATGGCTTCGCCGTCGAGGACGACTTCCACCAGGTGCTCGTTGACGGCCAGGCGCAGCGGCGAGCCCGGTTCGCGCCGGGGCTCCTCGAGCACCACCTCTCGCGCCACCCACGGCGAGGACTCGAACGCTGGAGTGCGGACGGCTTCGGGGGGCTGCGACAAGGTCTGCGGCATGGGTCGCGAATCACACCCTGACCCACAGCCGGAGTCAAGGCGAGATGCGTCGGCGGCGCGACTGCGCCTGAACGCGAACGTTGCGCCCGCGCGAGCATGTTCTAGTCTGCAGGCCGGATGACCCAACTTATCGCCGTCATTCCCGGCGACGGGATCGGGCCGGAGGTCGCCCGGATCGGCGTCCGGATCCTCGAGAAGCTGGGATTGCCGCTGCAGTTCGACTGGTTCGACTTCGGCGCGGAGCGGTACCTGAAAGACGGCACCATCCTGCCCCCCGGCTTCATGGAGACGCT
>JBGQLA010000174.1:0-10120 GCA_041499865.1 Deltaproteobacteria bacterium | reverse complement strand
GGGCAGGCCGTGGGCCAAGCCCTTGTGGACGCAGATGTTGTTGAGCCCCGGAATCTCCTTCTTGAGCCGGGCATAGTACTTGGAGATCAGATCGAAGGTCGGGTAAGCGACCTCCTCGTCGTCGTGCCGCCACAGCTTCATCACGGCGCCAGGGGCGGTGTCGAGCGGAGCCGTATTCCTGGCCGGCCCGGTCGACAGCGCCGACCTCCCTGGCTGGGCCGCGTGGGTGATGCAGTACCCCTTCCAGGCGTCGGGCCGGTGGTTTTCGACCTGGTACTGGATGTACTCCAGGTTGGCTGTGCCCACGTAGAGCAGGCCGTGGGCCATCGCCCGCCGCGACCCGGCGATGTCGTTGATGAAGTTGCGCGCGGCGGCCGTCTGGGCGGCGGTCAGGATCTCGGCTGTGCGGGCCTCATCGACGTTTGTCACTGGCAGGTTGGTGCCCGGCTGGGCCGCCACGAAGGTGGTGACGTTGCTGATCAGCCCGACCGTCACCTGGCTGTCCAGGAAGATGCTCTTGATGAACTGGAGGAAGTGGAAGGCATCTGCACTGTTGATGCTGTTGACGTAGCCCGTCGGATTCGCCAGGTACTGGGCCGCCAGGGCCTCGTTCCAGGGATAATACGGATCGTTATGCGCCTCGTCGCGGAAGCCATCCGGGTTGAAGGGGTTCGTCGGGAAGCCGAAAGCTGCGGAGGTCGGGCCCTGGGCGATGGCCCTCAGCGAGGGGGCGCCGACGGTGATCGAGCGGTTGCCTCGGACGAAGTGGAGCTGGTCGTCGACGACGAAGAGGTCCTTGGGCAGGCCATTCTTGGCGGCGGCCTCCGGCTCGAACATCTCGACCGGGTCGACCTTGAAGAACTTGCCGTAGACGTCGTTCATGGCCAGCAGGGCCGCCGACATGCCGCCTGAACTCGCCAGGAACTTGCGGCGGCTGATGCCCAGCTTCTTGGACGCGGTGTCGGCGAGCTCCTTGATCCGTTCCTCGACCTGCTTCTGCTTCTCGCTCTGCGGTTTCGGCAGGTACTCGCCGTTGGACACGTTCTGTGTCGGTATCGGGGAGCGGAATTCCTCGGGCTCGACATCATACGCCCGGGTGCACTTGGCCAGCTCTTCGGGGGTCATCCACGTTTGGTCAGCCATACTTCATCCTCTTTCCATGCAGGCAAGGGACAACTCAAACCACAGCGCTAGTTCGTCGGCATGCACCCTTCCTCCGGCTTGCCTCACCTCCTGATTCCGGACGTCGGTTTACAACTCCTTCCCCCTTCGAGAGGGGCAGGTCTCGCGCAGCGGCACTTGGCGCGTGCGTCGGAGGGAAGTGCGTCTACACCCAGGACGATCTGTCGGCCCTCTACGCGCCGCACGATCGCGAAGTCAAGCCACGACGCGTTGCGCGGCCGGCCTTCGCAGTCGCGCCCCGGAGAGTCCAGCAACCGGACGCGTCCTTGAATGTCGGCCGAGCACACGTGCAGTACGCACGCGTTCGATGTCTGCTCATTCAAGATCTGCGGCCCGCACGTTCGAGACCGCCTTCCGTCGCGGGTTTGCGCCATCGAATCCGACTTGCGGTTGCGGGACTCCGCGGCCAGGGAGCGTGCTACGTTCTCAGCCAACTTTGGGAGACCCGGTGTCGTTGATCGCGGAGTTGCAGCGCCGGCGCGTGTTCCGCGCCATCGTCGGCTACGGCGTGGCCGCGTTCGCTGTCCTCCAGATCATCGAGCCCGTCATGCATGGGTTGCACTGGCCCGAACCGGTGCTCTCCTACACCGTGGTGGCCCTCGCCGTCGGCTTTCCCATCGTGGTGGGCCTCGCCTGGATCTTCGACGTGAACGCCGGCCGGATCGAGCGGACTGCACCCGCTGCACCAGCGACGGGACTGAGGGGGGCGCGCCTGGCGCTTCTGCTCGCCGGCATCGGGTTGCTGGCGGCGGCTCCCGGTACGATCTGGTACCTCGTCCTCCGATCGCGTTCCCCCGTCGCGTCGAGAGGGCAGGCGCTGCAGGCCTCGGACATCCGCGCGGGGCCTTCGATCGCTGCCTTGCCCCTCGTGAACCTGAGCCGCGACCCGGACCAGGAATACTTCGCCGACGGCCTCGCTGAAGAGCTTCTCAACCTGCTCGCGAAGACGCCCGGCCTGCGTGTCGCCGGCCGCACCTCGTCCTTCGCATTCAAGGGCAAGAACGAAGACCTGCGCAGCATCGGCCAGAAGCTCAGCGTCGCCACCGTGCTGGAAGGAAGCGTGCAGAAAGCCGGCGATCGGGTCCGCATCACCATGCAACTGATCAACACGGCGGACGGTTACCACCTCTGGTCGGAGAGCTACGACCGCAAGCTGACCGACGTGTTCGCGGTGCAGGATGAGATCGCGCAGGCGGTCGTGGCGGCGCTCAAGGTCAAACTGCTGCAGCCACCGACCTCCCGGGATCGGCGCACGACGAACATCAACGCTTTCAACGAATACCTCCTCGGCACGGAGTTCTTCCATCGCAACAACGTCGATGGTTTCCGCCGCGCCAAGCAAGCCTACGAGAGGGCGGTCGCGCTCGATCCCGGCTATGCCGCCGCCTGGGCGGGGCTCGCGATGGCCACCTTCTGGGTTGCCGACAGCGCGGAATCGTTGTCTGCCGTCAAGGCGGGACAGGATGGCGCGGTCGCCGCCGCGGAGAAAGCGATCGCGCTGGCGCCCGACTTGCCCGATGGTTACCTCGCGCGCGGTTTCGTGCGCGTTCCCATCCAGTGGGACTTCGAGGGCTCCCGGGCGGATCTGGAAAAGGCGTTGGCGCTCAGGCCCGACGACCCGGATGCCCTCAACAACCATGCGTTGCTCATCGCGCGCACGCTGGGTCACTTCCCGGAAGGGATCGCCGCTGCGCGCCGGGCCACCGAGCTGGATCCGCTGAATGCGCGTGTCTGGTTCACCCTCGGCAGCGTGCTCGCCATGAGCGGCCAGAACGGCGCGGCGCGAGAGGCGCTGAGCCGATCCCTGGAGATCAGTCCGGATCAGGCCTTCACTCCGTTCGCAATGGGCATGACGTTCCTGCTCGAGGGAAACGCAGCCGCGGCAAAGACCTTCTTTCCCCGGTCGACCAACGACGTCTTCCGGCTGGCCGGCGCCGCTCTCGCCGAGCATGCCCTCGGACACTTCGCGGAGTCGCAACGGGCCCTCGATGAGATGATCGCGAAGTACAGCCACAACGGCGCCTACCAGATCGCGGAGGTGTACGCTTCGCGCGGCGAGGTCGACCGTGCCATCGAGTGGCTGGAACGGGCCCGCGCGCAGCGCGACGGGGGACTCACACTCCTCAAGGTTGACCCTCTGTTGCGCCGCGTGCGAAGCGACCCGCGCTACACGGTGTTGCTCAAGAAGATGAACCTGCCCGCGGACTGATCCGGAGCGCCTTGGCGAGTCCGGAACGAGGCGAAGGCCGAGCAGAGCGGCGGAAATCCTTCCCAGGGCACCCAAGGCAAAGAGTGCGCGGGTGGCGACCTCCAGTCCGGCGCGGGCGGAGAGCACGTGCGCGAGCGCTCCGCCAAGCGCTGAAGCAATCCCCGTGGCGAGCGCGCCCGCGGAGGCAAAGGCGGCGAGAAAGTACGCACGCTTCCGGGCGCCCGACGTGGCGGCCGGAAGCGCGGAGGCAGTCAGGCCGTAGGCGGCCATCAGCACTCCGCAGATTCCGGCGTCGACGGCGAGAACCCAGACCGCGCCATCGGCGAAGAGCCACAGCAGCGGCGAGAGGCAGAGGGCCACCGCGCATCCGGCGAGGACAGGCCGCGCGCCTAGTCTTGCGAGCACGCGCCCCCAGATTGGCGCGGCGAACGCCCGCAGCGCCACCACGCCACTGCCGAACGCGGCCATGCGCGCAAAGCCGGTTCCCAGCGCGTCGGCCAGGTGCAGCGGATAGAACGCCAGGGCGAGGCCGGTCGACGCGCCCCACGCCACCTGGAACGCCAGCGCGCGGCGCGCGACGTCCTCGCGCAGCGGGGAAAGCGCCTCCTCCATCGTCGGCACTTGCGGCGCCGGATCCCGGGCGGGTTCGTGCTGAAGACGCAGCAACGCCGTGGTGACGACACCGGAGGCGGAGGCGGTGAGCGCCAGCGCCATCAGCACGGTCGCGGATGTCCCGGCATCGAGCAGGACGCCGGCGCCGATCGTTCCGGCCACGCTGCTCAGGGCGCAGAGGAGATTGCGGCGGCCGAAGTAACGGCGGTGAAGCAGGCGCGGAACGAGATCGCCCATCCACGTCGCCCATGCAGTGTTGGCCACCACGCCGAGAACGGCCGACGCGCCCGCGCAGGAGAGCAGCACGGCTTCCCTCGCCGGTCGCGACCAGCGGAGGAAAGGCAGGAGCGCGAGGGGGAGCACCATCTGGCGCGACAGCGCAACGGCGACCAGCGCGGTCCGCCGCGACCCGGCGCGGTGTGCGAGCACCGCCGCGGGCAGGTGGAGCAGCTCCGCTGCAAACGGCAGGGCGCCCAGTAGCCCGAGGAGCAAGGGGCCGAGCCCCAGGTACAGCGCCCACGCCGCCAGCACGCCGCCCGTGGCGCACGCGCCTACCACTTCGGCGAGTACGCCCTCGAGGGCGGAGACGCGAAGCGACCGCCGCAATGACGTCGGGGAAGTTGCCACGCGGCGACCCTAGTACGGGGCGCACGGTGGCATGCAAGGCGGCCGAGGTGCCGCTCACTCCGACCCAGGCGAGCGAGCGCCTGCTTCAGCTCTTGGCGCCGGACAGCCTAGTCGTCGTCCCGATCGCCGCCGTGCGTCCCCGGCAGCCGCGCGGGGATCCGCGCGACCGTGTAGCGCCGCACTGCGGCCGCCCAGGGCGAATCGACCGCGTTGAACGTCGGGTTGACCATGCGCAGGTCGAGCGACAGGTTCGTCACGTAGAGCCATTCGCCGCGCAGGACCAGGCTGGCGGGAAACAGCAGTCCCACGGGCGCGCCGTCCGCGGACAGCCCGTCGAAATCGCCCAGCTTCGCGATGGCGCGGCCTTCGACGGGCTCGACCACCACGATCTCGTCCGCCTGGTTCGCCACCACCCAGACGTTGTCGCGCGCGTCGATGATCAGGCCGTCCGCGCCGTTGATGCTGTTGACGAAGACCTCCGCCTTCCGGGTCGCGACCGGGATCTTCACCACGGTGTCGTTCCCGGTGTTGGCGACGAACAGCGCGCTCTGCGCCTTGTTGAAGGCGATCCCGTTCGCGCCGAACGGCGGCACTCCGGTGGTGCTGAGCAACGGACTCGCGGCCCAGGAGGTGACGGCGCCGCCGGTCGGCCCGGTCTGCCAGATCACCCCCTGGAACGAGTCGGAGACGTAGACGTTGCCCAGCCGATCGAAGGTGAGCCCGTTCGGGCCCGCAGCGGCGCCGCCGGGAATGGTGGTGAAGATCGTCGACGCGCCGGTGAGCGGATCGACCCGCAGCACGTTCTTCGCGCCGAAGTCGATCACCAGCAGCTCGACGTGATTCCCGACGCGATGGAAATCGAGCCCGAGCAGCGCGTTGCTCGATCCCTCGACGTTCAAGACCCGCAGCAGCCGCCCCGATCGATCGAACACCACCACGTGACCGGGACCCGCGGCGCGCTCCACTTCGAAGTCCGCCACGTAGACGTTGCCCTCGGCGTCGGCGGTGATCCCTTCCGGATGGCTCGTCCCCGGCGGCAGCGTCGCGAAGCGGGTGGCCTCCTTCCGGTTCCAGGCGTTGGCGGGCGAGGACAAGAGTGCACAGACGAAGATCGCCGCGAGCGTCGCAATGCGCGTCATGGGTTGATCCCCCGAGAGGATGCGAACCATACCGCTTCGAGAGAGCGGCCGTCACGCCGGAGGCGATCATCGGGAGAGAGACAGTGCGCCAGTGCTCATCCGCCGATCGTCCCGGTCCGCAGCTAGTCTCGATGCGTGCGCTGCTGCATCGCCCTTTGCGCTTTGGTGCTGGCCTGCTCGCGGTCGGCCGACAGCGGAGCGCCGCTCGTGTTCAAGCACCAGCCGCTCTGGGGCGATCCGGCCCCCTTCCACGCGCTGCTCGACGAGTTCCGGCGGGACAACCCGGGCATCGCGCTGCGAACGGAGACGCTGCCCAACGGATCCGACATCGCCCGCGAGATGTTCGTCACCGCGCTGGAAGGCGGCGCGTCCGACTTCGACGTCTTCCCCATCGACGTGGTCTGGGCGCCGGAGTTCGCGAAGGCGGGCTGGCTCGCCGATCTCTCCGCCACCTTTCCGCCGGAGCGGCTCCGGGAGGAGTTCCTTCCCGGGCCGGTGGCAGCGGTGACGGCCGGGGGGCGGACCTACGCCGTGCCCTGGTTCGTCGACGTCGGCCTGCTCTATTACCGCACCGACCTCGTGCCGCGCGCGCCGCGCACGTACGCGGAGCTGGAGGAGTTCGCGCGCGCGGCGATGCAGCGCGATCCGTCGCTCTCGGGATGGCTGTGGCAGGGCCGCCAGTACGAGGGCTTGAGCTGCGTCGTCTTCGAGGTGGTCTGGGGACACGGCGGCGAGCTGCTCTCGGGCGGCCGGATGACGCTCGACACGCCGGCAGCGCGCGACGCCCTTGCGCTGCTCCGCGGCGCGATCGACAGCGGCCTCTCGCCGCGATCGGTGATCTCCTCCGCCGAAGAGGAGACGCGCCGCGCCTTCCAGGACGGGCGCGCGGTCTTCCTCCGCAACTGGCCCTACGTCTGGGCGGAGGCGCAGTCAGAGGGCTCGCCGGTGCGCGGCAAGATCGGCTGGGCTCCCTTGCCGAGCGTCACCGGCGCTCCGGGGCCGGGGGCGCTCGGAGGCTGGCAGCTGGCGGTCAACGCGAACTCTCCCCTGGAGCGGCGTCGCGCCGCCGGGAAGCTGGTCGCGTTCCTCACCTCCGCGCGGGCGCAGGCGCTGCTCGCGCTGCGGTACTCCCGGATTCCCGCCCGCCGCTCGGTGTACGCCGATCCCGCGGTGAAGGCGGGGGCTCCGTTCATCGCCGCCCTCCTTCCGCTCGCGCTCGCCGCCCGGCCGCGACCCGTCACGCCGTACTACCTGCTCGCCGGCGACGCGATCCAGGGCGAGCTGTCGGCGGCGGTCGCCGGACTGCGCAGCCCGCAGGAAGCGCTGCAGCGCGCGCAGCGGATCGTCGATCACCTCGAGGGCGTGCGGTGACACGCGAGGCGAAGGCCGGAGTGGCGCTGGCCGCGCCCGCTTTCGTCCTCCTCGCCGGCGTGGCGGTCGCGCCGGTGCTGGCCGCGGTGTGGCTGAGCCTGCACCGCTCGATCCTCGTCTTTCACGAGCACCGCTTCGTCGGTCTGGCGAACTTCCAGTTCCTCCTCTCCGACGCGCGCTTCCGGGCCGCGCTGGGCACCACGGCGTACTTCACCGCGGTGGCGGTCTGCGTCGAGATCCTCATCGGCCTCCCGCTCGCGCTCCTCCTGCAGCGCAGCTCCGGCGTCTTCCGGGCGGCGATGCTCCTCCCCTGGGCCGTCCCGACGGCGGTGTCCGCGCGTCTGTGGGCCTGGCTGTTCAATCCCCAGTACGGCCTGCTGCACCGACTCTTGCCGGCGGTGGACTGGCTGGGCTCCCCGCGGGTGGCGCTCCACGCCGCCATCCTCGTCGACGTCTGGAAGACCACTCCGTTCGTCGCCCTGCTGCTCCTCGCGGGCCTGCAGTCCATCCCGGAGGACGTGGTGAAGGCGGCGCGCATCGACGGCGCGCGGCCGGCGCGCATCTTCTGGTCGATCACCTTGCCGCTGCTCAAGCCCGCGCTCCTCCTGGCGCTGCTCTTCCGCTCGCTGGACGCGTTCCGGGTCTTCGACGCCATCTACGTGCTCACCGAAGGCGGACCGGGCAACTCCACCGAGACGCTTTCGATCTACGCGTACAAGACCCTCTTGCGCGCGGGCGACTTCGGCTACGGCTCGACGCTCGCCGTGGCGACGTTCCTCTGCGTCGCCTGCATCGGGCTGCTCTTCGGCCGCGCGCTCCGGGAACGGACGTGAAGCGCGGCCTCGCCCTCTTCTTCTTCGTCGGCCCCTTCCTCTGGATGGCGCTGACCTCGCTCTGGCCGGAGGCCCAGCTGACCCGGCCGCTGCCGGAGGCCTTGACACTCGCGAGCTACGCCGGGCTGGGCGGCTCGTTCGCGCGGGCGGTGGCGAACTCGCTGCTCGTCGCCGCGCTGACTACCGCGGTCTGCCTCGCCGCGGGATCGGCTGCGGCCTTCGCCATCGCCCGGCTGCCGGTTCCGGGAAAGGGCGGCCTGCTCGCCTTCGCGCTCGCGGTCTCCATGTTCCCTCCCATCGCCACCGTCAGCCCGCTCTACCTCGTGCTCCGGACGCTGGGATTGCGCGACAGCCTGCCCGGGCTGGTCCTGCCCTACACCACCTTCGCGCTGCCGCTCACGCTCTGGCTGATGACCTCCTTCTTCCGCGCCCTCCCCGACGAGCTCTACCGGGCGGCGCGCGTCGACGGCTGCACGCCCTGGCAGGCGTATCTGCGCGTCTTCCTGCCGCTCTCCGCTCCGGCCCTCGCCACCAGCGCGATCCTCGTCTTCATCTTCTCCTGGAACGAGCTGCTCTACGCGCTGGCGCTGATCTCCACGCCGGAGCGCCGGACCATCCCCGTGGCCATCGTCCTCTTCGCCGGCGAGCACGCCGAGCCCTGGGGCCAGATCGCCGCCGCATCGATGGTGGCGACGCTGCCGCTCGCCGCGTTGGTCCTGCTCTTCCAGCGCCGGATCGTCGCCGGGCTCACCGCCGGCGCGGTGAAGGGATAGCGATGGCGGCGGTGACGCTGGAGGGGCTGGGCAAGTCGTTCCACACCGGCGCGCCGGCGCTGCGCGATCTCTCCTTGCACATCGCCGACGGCGAGTTCGTGTCGCTGGTCGGACCGTCGGGCTGCGGAAAGTCGACGACCCTGAACCTGATCGCCGGCCTCGACCAGCCGACCTCCGGCACGGTGCGGATCGGCGAGCGCATCGTCAACGGCCTTTCCCCGGCCGAGCGCGACGTGGCGATGGTCTTCCAGAGCTACGCCCTCTATCCGCACAAGGACGTGCGCGGGAATCTCGCCTTTCCCCTGGAGGTAGCGCGTCTCGAGCGCGGGGAGATCGAGCGGCGCGTCGGGGAAACCGCGGAGATGCTCGGCATCCGCGAGCTGCTCGCGCGCAGGCCGCGCGAGCTGTCCGGCGGGCAGCGCCAGCGCGTCGCGCTCGGGCGCGCGCTGGTGCGCCGGCCGCAGGTCTACCTCTTCGACGAACCGCTCTCGAACCTCGATGCGGCGCTGCGGATGGAGATGCGCGCGGAGATCAAGGCCCTGCACCAGCGGCTGCGGGCCACCTTCGTCTACGTCACGCACGACCAGGCCGAAGCGATGACGCTCTCCGATCGCATCGCGCTCCTGCGCGCCGGCGAGCTGCAGCAGGTCTCCCCTCCGCGCGAGATCTACCGGCAGCCGGTGAACAGATTCGTTGCCGCGTTCTTCGGGGTTCCCCGCATCAACGTCCTGCCACCCGACGCGCTCGGCCTTTCGGGCGAAGGCCTCTTGGGAGTTCGCCCCGAAGATCTGGAGATCTCGACGGCTCCCGGGACGGGCTCGGTTGCCGCCACCGTCGATCTCGTGGAGCTGACCGGTGCCGAGACCTGGGTGACGCTCTCCCTCGGCGGCGAGCGCGTCGTGGGCCGCGCTCCCGCCGACTTCGCCCTCGAGCCGGGCGCTGCCGCCTGGATCCGCGCGCAGCGTCACCTCCGGTTCGACGACGAGGGACGGACGATCCCTTGAGGGACGTCAGCGGAAGTTGCCCGAGACGACGACTCCCACCGGAGACACGCCCACGCCCACCTTGGGCGCTTCGGGTTTCTCCGGCCTGGAGAAGAGCATCACCAGCCCCGCGGCGGTGGAGAGGACCGCCGCGCTTCCCAACCCGATCGTCAGAGCGGTGCGCACGCCCTCCGCCGTCCCCTGCGACCCGGACACCAGCGACCTTCCGGAGCGCGACCCTCCGCGGCGCGAGTCGCCATCGTCCGTGGCGAGAATGAACGCCCCGGCGCCAGCCAGCGAACCGAGGAGCAGCATCGCTCCACCCGCCGCCATGTGGTCGCGTGCCGGCGCGGTCTCGGTGCGCGGCACCGACGGAACGGGCGCCTTCTCC
>JBGQLA010000173.1:0-10166 GCA_041499865.1 Deltaproteobacteria bacterium | reverse complement strand
GTACGCCTGTCGATCCCGCGGGTCGCCGTTCGTCATCCTGGTCGAGACCCTCAACCCAAGGAGAATCCCGATGCAGAAGATCACGCCGTTCCTGTGGTTCGACAACCAGGCCGAAGAGGCGGTGAACCACTACCTCTCCATCTTCAAGAACTCGAAGATCCTGGCCACGACGCGCTACGGCGAAGCAGGGCCGGGCCCAAAGGGGACGGTCATGACGATGCAGTTCCAGCTCGAGGGGCAGGAGTTCGTGGCCTTGAACGGAGGTCCCCACTTCAAGTTCACCGAGGCGATCTCGCTGGTTGTGAACTGCGAGAGCCAGCGGGAGGTGGACGAGCTGTGGGAGAAGCTCTCCGCTGGCGGACAGCCGTCGCAATGTGGCTGGCTCAAGGACAAGTTCGGGCTCTCGTGGCAGATCGTTCCCACCGCCCTCGGGAGGATGCTGCAGGACAAGGACGCGGCAAAATCGCGGCGGGTGATGGCGGCCATGCTCCAGATGCACAAGCTCGACATCGCGCGGCTGAAGCAGGCCTACGAATCCGCCTAGATTCACCGGGTGCAAGAGCTGCGTTTCGGAGCTCCGGGGACGGCACCACTGGTGCAGATTCCGGACATCCGCTCGGGTGGACAGAGGTCGTGGCGCATCCCACTCGCCGATTCGTCCGTGGATTCAGCCCGTGCGATTCTAACGGAAGGCACGGCGCCAGACAGGCGCCAAGGTTGCCAAGACACTGCTCGCCTGAGGGGAAACCATGCCCGCTGAAACCGCGTCATGAAGGTCCTGGTAGCGGACGACAACCGGGTCTCGCGCCTCCTCCTCGAGAGGATCCTGCGGAACCTCGGTTACGACCCGGTCTTGACCGAGAATGGGCGCTCGGCATTCGCCGCCATCGTCCGGGAGGAAATTCCGCTCCTGGTGACCGACTGGAACATGCCGGAGATGGACGGGCTCGAGCTGTGCCGGCGCCTGCGCGCCCCCAGCCGCAGGGTCTACACCTATGTCATCCTCCTCACCATGATGTCGGGCAAGAGCAGCTACCTGGAAGGGCTGGCGGCAGGCGCCGACGACTTCATGACCAAGCCCGTCGACGCCGATGAGCTGGCGGCCCGACTCAAGGTCGGGGAGAGGATCGTCGGACTGCAGAAGGAGATGCGGCAGCTGGAAGGCCTGCTCTCGATGTGCATGCTCTGCAAGAAGATCCGCGAAGGCACGGAGTGGGTGCCCGTCGATCACTACGTCTCCACGCGGACGGCGACTTCCTTCTCGCACGGCTTCTGCCCTGAGTGCCTGAAGATCCAGATGGCCGAGTGATCGCGGATCTCAGCGAAGGAACCGCGGCGCGTAGACGCTCGCGATGCCGGCCAGTGCCCCGCCGAGGACCAGCCAGGCCGAGTTGATCCGGAAGCGGAGGAGGAGCAGCGCAGCCACGAGCGCGAGCACCCCGGTGGGCACGTCGACGATCGCCGCGCTGGCGAGGTTGATCGTCACCGCGGCCATCAGCGCGAGCGAGGCGACGTTCACGCCGTCGAGCACCGCCCCCGCCGTCTTCGAATGGCGCAGGCGCGGAACCAAGGGGCCGCTCAGGGCGACGAAGACGAACGCGGGCAGGAAGATGCCTACGGTCGCCACCACCGCCCCGGCCGGCCCGCCCAGCACGTAGCCGATGAAGGTGGCCGTCGTGAACACCGGCCCTGGCGTGAACTGCCCGACCGCGACCGCATCGAGAAGCTGGGCCTCGGTGAGCCAGCGGAGCCGCTCGACGAAGTCGGCGCGGAGGAAGGCCAGCAGGACATAGCCGCTGCCGAAGAGCACCGAGCCGATCTTGAGGAAGACGAGGAAAAGCGGCCACAGCCCGAACCCGACGCTCGCCACGGCCATTGCGGGCCCCGCCGCGCCGCCGAGGAGCGGCAGCTGCACGAGCCCGGCTGCGCCGTTGCCGCGCCGGATCGCGCGCTCCCAGAGGACGACCACGACCCCCCCGGCAAAGAGGACCACGAGCTCGTTGACGCCGAGCAGGGTGGCTGCCAGGGCGCCGATGGCGAGGAACGCGAGGAAGCGCGTCTTCACCGCCGTCTTGCCCAGAGCCCAGAGGGCCTGGAAGACCACGGCGATGATCACGGGCTTGATGCCGTAGAGCACCGCCTCCGCCTGGGGCAGGGCGCCGAAGCGGACGTAGGCCCAGGCGATGAAGCTGACGACGACGGCTGCGGGAAGGATGAAGCACGTCCCGGCCACCAGCAGGCCCGCCCAACCGGCGCGCAGGTAGCCGACGTGGATCGCCATCTCGGTGGAGTTCGGGCCGGGAATGAGGTTCGTCGCGCCGAGGAGGTCGAGGAACCTCTCCCGCCCCATCCACTTCCGTCGCCGGACGACCTCGTCGTCCATCATGGCGATGTGCGCCGCTGGCCCGCCGAAGGCGGTGGTCCCGAGCTTCAGGAAGAGGAAAGCAAGCTGGCGGAGGCGTACCGAGCGCGGCTCGACGGGTGCGTCGGCGGGGAAGCCGGTTCCGTCCATCCATGCTGGTATGCCACAGACGGTACTTCGGTTCCGCGCTCCGCGCGGACCAGATGGACGACGGCGGCGAAGTGCAGGGTGGCGCCCACGATGGTGAGCGCGTGGAAAACCTCGTGATAGCCGAGCACTCCCGGCCACGGGTTCGGGCGCTTCAACGCATACGCGATCGCGCCGGCGGTGTAGGCGATGCCGCCGGCGGCGATCAGCGCGAACTCGGCCGTCGAGAGCGAGGCCCGCGCCGTTCCCAGATACGGGATGATCGTCCAGCCGACCGCGACCGCCAGCATCGCGCTGATCGCCTTGGGGGCACGGATCCAGAAGAGCGACTGGAGAATCCCCAGCAGCGCCGCGCCCCAGACCGCGAGGAGCAGGCTCTGGCCAGACTCGGGCGGAAGCGCGAGGACCGCGATCGGGGTGTAGGTGCCGGCGATGAGGACGAAGATCGAGGCATGGTCCATCCGGCGCATCCGCTCCCGTGCCGCCGCGGACCAGTTCACGCGGTGGTACACGGCGCTGACCGCGAACAGCACGACGAGGCTGCCGGCGAACACTCCCACCGCGGCGGCGATGCGAGGAGTCCGCGCCAAGGAGACGAGGGCCGCTCCGGCGCCGAGGGCGCCGGCGGCAGCCCACTGGTGCAGCACGCCGCGGAGCTTCGGCTTCGCGCCCGGCAGCGCGGAGCCCGGCTCGCTCACGCGCGGACCTCGGCCGCTTCCCGAACGCGGGGCGGAGAGGGGATCAGATGCGCGCGGTCGATCTCCGCGAGTCTCAGCTTCTCCAGCACGACGCAGGCGGCATAGCCGAGGTCGACCTCGTGCCGCCGGTACGAGAACGTGGCCGATCCGGGAAACCGGTGGTGATTGTTCTGGAACCCTTCCCCGAGGATGAGCCAGGCCGTGAGGTGGTTGTTGCGGGAGTTGTCCGGGGTCTCGAAGTTGCGGCCCCCGGATGCGTGGCCGAGCGCGTTCACCATCGCGCCCTGGACCGGGTGGCTCATCATTCCCAGGAAGTAAGCGGCGCCCAGCAGCCACCCCACTCCGAATCCAAGCGCCAGCGCGACGCCGGCGTGCGCGAGGTACGGCACATACCAGCGCCCTGCGCGCGTCAGGGGGTTGAGGGGGAAATCGAGATCCCGCGCGTAGCGGGTGAACTCCGGCTTCTGCTTGAGCAGCCCGATGATCACCCGCTTGTAGTTCCGCAGCTGCTCGAGGGGAATTCCCAGGACGCCGACGTTCACCGGCGAGTGCGGGTCGAGCGGAGTGTCGGAGTGCTCGTGGTGCAGGCGGTGCATCACCACCCAGGCCTTCGGGTCGAGGCCGGTGAGCCAGTTCCCTCCCCGGACGACCAGGCGCTGCAGCGCGGGATGGAGCTCGATCGACCGGTGCGCGATCGCCCGGTGATACCCCACGCTGACGGTGAGGATGTTGAGCAGGTAAGCGACCCCGAACACGGCGGCACAGACGGCGAAGTACATCATTGCTCCTCGGACAGGACCTTGTTACCGTCCGGTAGGTTCCTTGGCGGTAGGCTACTGGGTAGTAACTTACGGTCGGGTAGGGTAGGTGTCAAGATGAAGGCCAGGCAGCGTCTCACCGGGGCCGAGCGGCGCCTCCAGCTCATGTCCGTTGCCCGCAAGGTGTTCGCTGCCCGCGGCTACGAGGCCACCTCCGTCGAGGAGGTCGCCCAGCAGGCGGGCGTGTCCAAGCCCATCGTCTACGAGCACTTCGGCGCCAAGGAGGGCTTGTACGCCGCGGTGGTCGAGCGCGAGATGGACGGTCTCGTCGCACGGGTGATCGAGGGGGTGTCCGAGGGCTCGCCGCGCGAGCGGTTCGAAGCCGCGGTCCTCGCCTTCCTCACGTACGCGCAGGAAGAGCCCGCCGGGTTTGCGGTGCTGGCGCGGGACTCGCCGACCGGAAGCGCGCGCCGGGGCCTGACCCGCGTCATCGACGATCTCGCCCAGCGGGTGGGCGACGTCTTCCGGAGCGAGTTCGAACGGGCGGGCTACAACCCGAAGGTGGCGCCCATCTACGCGAACGCCTTGATCGGGATGGTGACCCAGGTAGGGCAGTGGTGGGCGGCGGAAGGCCGGCCGTTCTCGCTCGATCACGTGGCGCGGCACGTGGCCGCGCTCGGCTGGATGGGGCTGCGACACCTGCCCAAGGATCCCCAGTCGCCCCGCGGGCGCGCGTCGGCGAAGCGGAAGCGCTGACCGGGAAGGGATCGGTTGCGCTGCATACGCCTGCAGATATATACGGGCAGGCAGATATGCGCACCTCCGCCGCATCCCCTCTTCCCGCGCGCCTTGCGGCAGCGCCGGTGTTCCGCGCCCTCGCCGACCGGACGCGGGTGCGGATCCTCCACCTGCTCCGCGACGGCCCGCTCTGCGTCGGCGATCTCGGCGAGGTCCTCGAGGTCTCGCAGCCCAAGGTGTCGCGCCATCTCGCCTATCTCCGCCGCGCGCAGCTGGTGGAGGACGAGAAGCGCGGGCTGTGGTGCTTCTACCGGCTCACCCCGGCGCGACCGGGGTTTCACGCAATGGTGCTGGAGCTGCTCGACGCCGCGGCGGCGGAGATCGCGGAGGCCGCCGACGACCGTGCCGCGTTGCGGCGGCTGCGCGCGAAGGGCGGTTGCTGCCCGCAGCACGAACGAACGCGGGGAGGCAAGCGATGACGGCCAAAGCGGCGGCGGGCATCGGCCGGCGGCTTTCGTTTCTCGATCGCTATCTCACGCTCTGGATCTTCGCCGCGATGGCCGCCGGCATCCTCCTCGGGTGGGCGGTGCCAGGCGTGGTGCCGCTGCTCAACCGGATGAGCGTGGGAACCACCTCCATCCCCATCGCCGTCGGGCTGATCCTGATGATGTACCCGCCCCTGGCAAAGGTCCGTTACGAGGAGATGGGCCGCGTCTTCCGCAACCGGAAGGTGCTCCTGCTCTCGCTGGTGCAGAACTGGCTGGTAGGGCCAATTCTCATGTTCGCGCTCGCCGTGCTCTTCCTGCGGGACAGACCCGAGTACATGACGGGACTGATCCTGATCGGCCTCGCCCGCTGCATCGCCATGGTGCTGGTCTGGAACGACCTCGCCAAGGGGGACCCGGAATACTGCGCCGGGCTCGTGGCCTTCAACTCCATCTTCCAGGTGCTCTTCTTCTCGCTCTACGCCTGGCTCTTCATCACCGTGCTGCCTCGCGCGCTGGGGCTGGCCGGCGCGGCGGTCGATGTCTCGATGGGCGAGATCGCCCGGAGCGTCTTCCTCTACCTGGGCGTCCCGTTTCTCGCCGGCCTGATCACGCGCGTGACGCTTCGAACGGCGAAGGGCGACGCCTGGTACCGCACGCGCTTCCTCCCCCGCATCGGCTCGCTCACGCTGGTCGCGCTGCTCTTCACCATCGTGGTGATGTTCTCCATCAAGGGCGAGGCGATCGTAGAGCTGCCGCTCGACGTCGTCCGCATCGCCGTGCCGCTGCTCGTCTACTTCGTGGTGATGTTCGCGATCTCGTTCTTCCTCTCGAAAGCGGTGGGAGCGAGCTACCCCGAGTCCGCGACGCTGTCGTTCACGGCGGCTTCCAACAACTTCGAGTTGGCCATCGCCGTCGCGGTGGGGACGTTCGGAATGGCGCATGGCGCCGCCTTCGCCGCGGTGATCGGGCCGCTGGTCGAGGTCCCGGTGCTGATCGGGCTGGTCAACGTGGCGCTCTGGCTGAAGAGGCGATCGTTCGCCGGCGTGCCGGAGATCGAGCCGGCCGCGTGAGCGGCTCCGGGGCGAAAGTGATCTTCGCCTGCGTTCACAACGCTGGCCGCTCGCAGATGGCGGCGGCTTTCTTCAATGCGCTGGCGGACCGGCGGCGGGCGCACGCGATCTCCGCGGGAACGCAACCGGGCGAACGGGTCCATCCCGAGGTCGTCGAAGTCATGCGCGAGGCCGCGATCGATCTCTCGACGGCGGCGCCGCGATGCCTGACCGCGGACCTGGCGAAAGGCGCAAGCCTGCTGATCACCATGGGCTGCGGAGAGGAATGCCCGGTCGTGCCGGGAGCGCAGCGCGACGACTGGCCGGTCGAGGACCCGAAGGGGCGGTCCCTGGAATGCGTGCGCGAGATCCGCGACGAGATCAGGCGCCGGGTGGTCCAGTTGATCGACGCCAGGCGCTGGGGTCCGGCGACCGCCGCGGGTGGCTGACTGCGCAAAGCCGCTCAGCCACTCCATTTTCACGGGCCGCCAGCTTGCTCGATGCCTATGATTGCCCTGTGCCTTGAGGAGGCGAAGCATGCGCGAATTCGGAGTCCGGCGTTACGGCGACACCCTGTACCACCACTGCATGGCGGATTCGGCCGTCGACGCGGCAAACTGGTTTTCGCACTTCCAGACCGGCATCGAAGGCAGGGACTTCCAGGCGCTGGTCAAGGATGTCGCGAGGCCGGTCAGCGACGAGGCCGGGTTTGGCGGGAACCCTGAGGTTGTCGTGGTTCGGCACGGCCCGCTGACGCCTGGCGGAAAAGCAGCGACCGATCTCAAGCGCACCAGCGCGCTGCACTGAACCGCGGCTATTGCGTTCGCCGGATCTCCGACGCGAACGCCTCCCACGCCTTCTCCAGCCCGATCTTGATCTCGGCCACGCCGTGCGTGCCCGCAGCCCGGAGCTCTTCGAAGCGGCGGCTCACGTCCGCATACCGCGCCTCGAACTCCTTCAGCTTCCTGTCCGCGCTGATGCGGGTCTCCTCGCCGGCCTTCTCGGTCCGGGCCCGCAAGCCATCGAGCTTCGCCTTTCCTTCACGCAGCAGCGCTTCGGTCTTCGTCATGTACGGATTGCTCGCCATCTCACATCCCTTCGACCCCTCGATGATAACCGCCGGAATGCCGCGGCGCCGTCGTATCCGTGCTTTGCGAGGTCGCCTTTTCGGGGATCAGGTGTTACACCGTCCTCTCATGGGCGCGCGAAACGAGCAGTATCGCTGGTGGCTGCTGGACGGCGATCTGGACATCGTTTCGGACGGCAGCATCAAGGGAATGACGCTGGTCGCCGCCTTGGCCGCCGTCAGCCGGGAGATCGAACGGCTCGGCGATCGCGGAAAGCGTCCCTCGAACCAGCCCTACAGCCTGATCGTCTACAAAGGCGATGCCGTCGTCGCGGTGCGGCCGGCAAGCCTGGGAATCTGTTAGGTCACACCGGGTCAGCACCTTCTCCGGTTCCGGCGCCCTCTGCGTGACCCGACGTGAGCACGCGCTCGTCCGCCTCCCTGTCGATGCGGGCGCGCTGCCATCGCCTGAAAACCGCACGGCGACGCGGGCAGTTACCGGGCGGAGCCGCCGGACGCGGTCGATGGTTTGGTCGCGAACGGTCGGGTGCCGCAGGATTTGCGCCTTCCCTCGGAGCACATGCAATCGTGCACGCCGAGGTGAGCATTTCGATGCCGTCGCGGAGCCGCTGCCCGAAGGGCTGCAAAGCTCCGGGCGGAGGCGGGTTCGGGAACGCCCGCCCTGGTGGCCATCACCGGGTACGGACAGAGCGCGGACAAGCTGCGCGCCGCCACGGCGGGGTTCACCGAGCACCTGGTGAAGCCGGTCGATCTGAACACGGTGCTCGACGTGGTGGGCCGTCTGACGCGCGACGCCCGGCTCCTTGAGCGCGCCGTCAGCGCGCAGGTTCGCACAGCGAGGCGTAGAGCGCGTCGTAGAGGAACGAGGCCTGCGCGAGCGCCTGGTGGTCGTCCTTCGCCGCGAGCGGGAACCCGCGCGAGATCGCGCGCAGGCCGATCGCGACGGGCTCCGTCTGCGGGGCGTCCGGAAAGTCGGCGCAGTGCACGATGCGCGCGAGCGCCTGCAGCGCGCGGTCGGCGGCGCAATGCTCGGCCACCAGCGCCTCGAACGAGCAGCGGCCCTGCGCATCCTGGTGCGGGTACGTCGCGCCTGGCGCGTCGAATCCTTTCGCGCCCGCATCCCGCTGGACGCGAGCCACTTGCTCCGGCGGAACGAAGAGGAACTCGGCCTCGGGATCGATGAAGCGGCGGATCAGCCACGCCGTGGCGATCCGATTCACGCGTGCGTGATGACGCGTCACCCACTTCACCGCGGCCATCCTCCCGAACGCGCGCTGAGTCTACGCCTTGCTATGGCCGGCGGTGGTCCGGGAGGCGCCCGCGTCTGCTACCGGGTGGGCGCCTCCCGGCGGATCTCAGTCCCGGTCGCCGTGTCCAGCCGGGAGGATCTCGTGCGTTGCGTTGTCGCCGTGCTGCTGGGTGTAGAAGACCCGCCAGCCGTCCTCGAACGGGTGCGGCAGCTTCGCCCCGAGGATCCCTGATGGGGTCGAGTCGCCGTCGGAGACGTGAAACCCGGTGATCTCGTTGTCGCCGTCATTCTGGAACCCCGCCATGCCGGAGAATGCGGAATCGAGCGTGGCTGACGGATCGCGGCCGAGCGCCAGGATGCGGACCGGGGCCCTGGCGCAGATCTCGTCCGCGTCGAACAGGTACGCCGAATCGAACGCGGCGCGCTGGGTGTGCAATGCGTCGCCGGCGTCCTCCACCGCGACCAGGTGATCGCGGTCCCAGAACGCGATGTTGTCGAGGCCGGTGTGCGCCACGTCGCCGAGGTAGAAGAGGGTCAACGAGCCCTCGTCCGCCGAGGGCCCGCGCTGGGAAAGGCGGAAGATGCCGCCGAAGCCGCCGAACGAGCCGCCAGCTTCGGTGAGCGCGTTGGTGTCACCGGTCTCGGTGAAGAAGAACTCGCGGAAGCGGGAGCCTGGCCGGAACACCCCATTCTCCGGCCGCTTGAACGGCGTGGCGCCTGCGGCCTTCGCGGCGGCGTTCGCATTGAACGGCGTGGTGCCATCGGACGCGGTGTCATGGACCGTGACCCAGCGGGTGGGAAAGTCGAGATGGCAGGTGTGCAGGTCCGCGGTGTCGGCGGAAAAGACGTCGGCGTCCGCCTGACCCGCGTGGAAGACGATCGGCTTCCCGCTGCGCCTGGAGATTACCCGAAGGGCCTGCAGCCTGCCCCCGCGCCTGAGATCGCGCGGGTTCGCGGGCAGGAACCGGAAGACGAAGCTGTTCGGCTGCCTCGCGTGCGGCGCCGTGGAGGCGGTGCTGCCTCCGCTGTCCTCGACGATCCACAGGTTCCCGTCGGAGTCGTTCTGGATTCCCTCGTAACCCCCTTGGCCGAGGATGCCTGTGAGCGACTCGACCGAAGAGGGGACCTCCAGCGTCGCCTGCCAGACGCCTCCGCCGTTCGCGCCTTCCGCGGTGAAGAGGAGGCGATTCGCCCACGGGTCCCAGGTGGACCCGTCGAAGACCGGCAGCGAAGTCCCGCTCACGTCCCCGACCGCGAGCACCTGCGCCACCAGCAGCGCATCTTCGAGCGCTTCTACCGGGTCGATGGCGGCCGCGCTCGCGCCGACGGCGGCAGCGGTCTCGGCCTTGCCATCGTCAAGCACCTGGCGCACACGCAGGGCGGCGAAGTCGGGGTGGAAAGCGGGCGAGGGGGACGCCGCTTCTGGGTCAAGTTGCCAGTCGCGCCCTGGAGGATACGCAATCGGTTCAGCTTCGTCACACCGTTGTCACACGCCACACCCTACAAGGAGCCTCCATGAAGAAGACAATCCTGATCGCAGGACTCGCGCTGGCTGTGGGCGGCGCGGCGTTCGCCGACAAGCTGCTCATC
>JBGQLA010000172.1:0-10185 GCA_041499865.1 Deltaproteobacteria bacterium | reverse complement strand
CGGGCCCGGGTGACCTCGCGCGCCGGCGCAGTCGAAGCGCCGGTCGGCCTGACCGACGAGATGGCCCGCGGCGTGGTGAGCCTGCCGCACGGCTGGGGTCACGGTCGCGCTGGCGCGTCGCTTTCGGTGGCCGCGGCGCATGCCGGGGCAAGCCTGAACGATCTCACCGACGAGCAGTCGGTCGATGCGCTCTGCGGGAACGCTGCGTTCAGCGGCGTGCCGGTCAGCGTCACCAAGGCGTGAACCATGACGCCCGGAATCATTGAGGGATTCCGTCCGGAACGGGCGCAATCGTCCGCTCTTGAACTCGTTCCGGAACGAGTTGGAGTGTCCGTTTCTGAACTCGTCCCGGGACGAGTTCGTCGAGTGTGAACCATGAAGAACCGTCAATGGCTGCTCGCGCAGCGCCCCCAGGGAATGATCGGCGCCGAGGATTTCAAGTGGGTGGAAGACGCTCCGGTGCCGGCGCCCGCCGAGGGCGAGGTGCTCGTCCGCAACCTCTGGCTCTCCTGTGACCCGACGCAGCGCGGGTGGATCGCGGGCGACACATATCTGCCGGCGGTGAAGATCGGCGAGGTGGTGCGCTCCTTCGCGGTGGGCCAGGTCGTCGAGTCGAAGCATCCGAAGTTCAAGGCGGGCCAACTCGTGCAAGGACTGTTCGGCTGGCAGGACTACGCCTGCGTGAAGCCGGGGACGCCGTCCGCGCCGGCGCCTGTTCCCGAGGGCGTCCCGATCGAGACCGCGATGAGCGCATTGGGCGTCACCGGGATCACCGCGTACTTCGGCCTGCTCGAGGTGGGGCGGCCCAAGGCGGGCGAGACCGTGGTGGTCTCCGGGGCCGCGGGCGCGACCGGATCCATCGTCGGCCAGATCGCGAAGATCCAGGGCTGCCGCGCCGTCGGCATCGCGGGCGGCGCGGAGAAGTGCAAGTGGCTGGTCGAGGAGTACGGCTTCGACGCCGCCATCGATTACAAGGGCGAGGACGTGCGCAAGCGGCTGAAGGATCTCTGTCCCAAGGGCGTAGACGTGTTCTTCGACAACGTCGGCGGGGACATCCTCGACGCAGCTCTGGCGCGGCTGGCGATGCGCGGGCGGGTGGTGCTCTGCGGCGCGATCGCGCGCTACAACGACACCGCGCAGGCGCCGGGGCCGAAGAACTACCTGAACCTCGTGGTGCAGCGCGGGCGGATGGAAGGGTTCATCGTCCTCGACTACATGCCGCGCGCCAAGGAGGCAGTGGCGGCGCTCTCCGGCTGGCTGAAGGAGGGTAAGCTCAAGGACCGCGTCGACGTGCAGCGCGGGCTGGAGAACGCGCCCGCCGCGCTGGCGCGGCTGTTCAAGGGAGAGAACCGGGGGAAGCAGCTCGTGCGGATCGCCGAAAGCGCGTAGGCCTGCCGGCGATCAGCGCGCAATGCCGCAAGCCTGCACTACGTCGTCGCGGTAGGTGAGCCAGCGCTCCAGGGCGCCCTGCACCGTTTGCACGACGTGGTCCTCCAGCGTCACCGGCGTGTGGCCGAGCACCATCTTCCAGGCATCGAGGCGATGACCGCCTTCCACCTTCTGGTGCACGCGCTGCAGCTCGAGGAACTTCGGGTCGATGCCGTGGATCCGGACCAGCGGATGCTGCCGGATCGCCGCCTCGATTCCGGCATCCGATTGCGCGCCCGTCTTCTCGAGCTCGCGCCGTTCGTTGACGCTGCCCTCGACGAAGATGGTCAGCACCGCGGCGCCGACCACCCAGTGATCGCCGCCGCTGACCTCGTCGAGGAACATCCGATAGCGCTTCGCGGCGGGAAGCAGCTCGACGTGGGCGAAGTCGAAGCGGCTGAATCCGCAGCCCTCCATCATCCGCAGGAACAGCTCCGGGTGCGACGTAGCGCCGCTGATCCCGCCGGTCTGCTCCTCGTAGATGTTGGCGGCCAACATCGCGCGCGCGTCCTGCGGGCTCTCTGAATGGCCCATGATCCGCGCGAGGAGCTGCGGGAAGTCGCGCACGTACACCGCCCACTCCTGCTGGAAGTGCGGGAGCAGGCGCGGGAGCGGGACGCGTCCCTCGGCGAACCACGGCCAAGCCCAGTGATTCTTGCGTTCTAGAATGCGGAGCAGTCGTTCCTGGAGCACGCCCGCAGTTTACCGCGCGTAGCCTGGTTTCCGGAGACGAAGTTCGTAATCAGAGACGAGGAGCGTCGAAGCGCGGTGTAGTCGCGACGATGGCCTTGCTACGGCCCGCGCCTGCCGCGTGGCGGAGAAGTCTCGGAGGTGAAGCTGGTGGCGGCGGGTGGACTCGAACCACCTACCTGCGGATTATGAGACCGCCGCTCTAGCCGGATGAGCTACGCCGCCAAAAGGGGCGCGGAATGTAGCGGCGCCCTCCATGCCAGTCAAGGAGCCGCGGCCGCGGGCGCTTCGTCCTCGATGGGCGCGGAAGTCAGCAGGCCCTTGAGCGAGACATGTCCCGCGATCAGGAACATCGTCCCGAGGCCGACCTGCACCACGAACTGCAGCAGCCAGACCGTGTTCGCGAAGGCGGCGCCGCGGGCGGAGAACCCGGCCGGATCGAAGAGCGAGAGCCCGGCCTGGGTGAAGAACTGCATGGTGCCGACCATCCCGGGGCCGGCGGGGACCATCACCCCGACCACCTGGATGGTGAGGATCACCGCGAGCATCAGCGGGCTCAGGTCGGTGAAACCGAACCCCCCGGCGAGGATCCCCAGCGCCCACGCGGTCAGGCCCCAGTACAGGAAGGTCAGTGCGAAGAAGGAGACCAGCCGCCATCCCGATCCGAGGTGGACCGCGGAGATGAACGCTTCGAGCATGGAGCCCGCGTTGGCGGCGATGCGCGGGGAGAGCGGCCGCAGCAAGCGGTCGGTGATGGCGAGCGCGCGCTGCCGGAACAGCACCGCCAGCACCAGCAGGGCGCAGAGGGTGAGAAAGCCGAGCGCCACCAGCACCGACGCGCTCTTTGCGAACTCCACGTAACGCCCGGACGCGGAGGCCCCGAGCAGTTGCAGCGAGAGGATGCCCAGCACGCCGATGGCGATGCCGTCGACGATGCGCTCCACCACGATGGAGGCGAGCGCTCCGCTGCGCCGGAGCGGGGCGCCGCCCCCGGCCGGCGGCCGGGCGATCAGCAGCGGCCGCGCGAACTCGCCGAGCCGCAGGGGAAGCAGCATGAGCAGCATCCACCCCACCGCGCTGGCGGAATTCAGGCGTTTGAACGACACTTCGCCGAGCGGCTTCAGCAACAGCCCCCAGCGCACGGTGCGGACCACGTGTACCCCGAGCAGCATCACCACGTACAGGGCGATGCGCGACGGATCGGCCGCCGCCATCGCCCGGCCCACCGCGCGCACGTCCGTGTGCCGGAGAGAGAGCCAGACGAACAGCGCGCTCATCGCCAGCGAGAGCACGGTGCGCAGGAGGAGCTTCAGATGGCGCATCGAGGCGCCCCCGCGTAGCACGGCGAAGCGGGCGCGGTCTACTCTTTGTCCGCGTCGTCCGGCTTCGCAGGCGGCGTTTCCGCCGGCGGACCGGGCGCGCGGTACGAGCCAGTGAACCACTTCGCCAGGTCGACTGCCCGGCAGCGGTTCGAGCAGAAGGGGAACGCCTCGTTCTCCTCGCGCGGCTTCACCGGGCCGCGGCAACTGGGGCAGCGGTGCATCCCTTGTCTATTAAGGTGTGCCGGTGTGCGCTTCAACAAGCGCGTTTCCGGACAGCCCAGGAGGATGGAAGATTGACGGCGTACCTGTATCATTCTATGAGGGGGCTTAATGCGAACGGATCGCGCCCGCGAGGGCCTCGTGCTCGTCGTCGACGACGACCCAGACATCCTGCAGACGCTCGCCCTCTGCCTTTCCACCGAGGGGTACGGAGTGCTGATGGCCGCGAACGGCCAGGAAGCGCTCGACGTGCTCCGCCGCGAAAAGCCGGCCGTGATCCTGCTGGACCTGATGATGCCGATCATGGACGGCTGGCAGTTCATCAACGAGATCGACCAGCGCGGCTGGCGCAAGGCGCCGATCCTCATCCTCAGCGCCGATCGCGCCGTGCAGGGACATGCCAACCGGCTGCGCGCCGACGCCTTCCTCGCGAAGCCCTTTGATCTCGAGGAGTTGCTGGGCAAGGTCTCCCAGCTCACCGGCGGCCCCGATCCCCACGGGAAGAAGGCCGCTACCGGTTAGTCGAAGGCGTCCCGGCGACCCCGGTCCACGAGGACTCGAGCCACGACTCCCCGCCGCGGCCGTCCCGGACCACGATCCAGATCGTCCCCGCATCCGCGTGAGGAGTGAAGCGCGCGAGCCCGTCGGGCGGAGCGCCCCCGTCGAGCGGCTCGTCGGCGGTGTCGACGTCGAACTCCCCGCCGGGCCCGGTGAAGAATGCGTAGTGCGCCTGCTCGGTGAGATCCACCCGCTGCCCGCGCAGGTCGAACGTGCAGTAGGATTCCTGGCCGCCGCCGCCGTCCGCCAGCTCCGGCCGGAGGCCGTACTCCGACCCGATCTGCAGCGGCGCGTCGGGCGCCAGCACCCCCGCATCCACCCCCAGTCTGGTGACCCGCACGACCGTCAGCTGCGGGTTGCTGTTCGCCGCGCAGGGCGCGCCGGCCGGACTGTAGATCACGGTCTTGCTGGCATGCACCAGCGCATCGGGCGAGCCGTCGCCGACGGTCAGCGAAAGCTGCACGCGGATCCCGCCGTAGTCGCCCAGCTTGTCGTTCCCCAGCAGCAGGCGCGGGTCGAACGCCGGCAGCGTGAACGCGAGCGGGACCGTGCCCACGTCGAAGCTCGGCCCCTGGTCGCAGCGGCGCGAGTCGGTGGGTCCACAGATCTGCAGCAGCGCCGACTGGGGGCCCGCATCGCGCGTCGGATCGATCGCCAGCACCCGCACCGAGACGGGGTCCACCGTGCCGGCATCGAGGTCGAACAGCGCCAGTGGCGGCTCCGCCTGGATGGCGAGGACGCGCAGGTCGGTGACGTCGCTGGGCGCGGCGAAGTCCGGCGTGCAGGACGCGGCGGCGAGCAGCGCGAGAATGGCGAGCACGCGCATCAGAACCTGCCTTTCACGCCGAGCGTCGGGAGGATGGGAAGCCCGGAGACGCTGCCTTGGTCGGCGTAGCGGTAGTCGTAGACGTGGAACTCCTCATTGGTGTGGTTGGTCACGTTCTGCACGTCGAGGTAGAGCGAGAGCTGCCAGACGTCCCAGGTCCAGGTGTACTGGGCGCGGACGTCGAGCTGGAGGAACAGCGGCTGGCGCGCGTCGCCGACCTCGCCGCGGGTCGGCGCGAAGTTGCCGGAGTCGGCGTCGAAGGTAGCGAACTCGACCGGGGCGAAGGGATTGCCGGAGACCAGGCGGAAGCGCGTCGAGAGATCCCACTGTGGCTTCGGCCGGTATCCCGCCACCAGCGTGAGGATGTGCGGCTGATCGAACTGGAACGAGCGCCACCGGTCGCCGGAATTCGGCAGGACCTGCGAGCGCGAGAGCGTGTACGCGAGCCAGCCGTACAGCTTCGCGGTGATCTCGCGCCGGATCAGCAACTCGAGCCCGTATGCCCGCCCGATGCCGTTGTTGGCGAAGCGGGGGTTGTAGACGGTGCCGTCCTGGTTGAGCACGGGATCGACGATCACCACCAGCGATCCGCGCCGGTTGTAGAACAGCTCCGCGCTGACGCTCCAGGCGTCGCTGAAGCGGTGCTCCACGCCGGCGCCGAACTGGGCCGCCCAGGAGAGCCCGAGGTCGGGATTGCCGATGTCCTCGTCGATCTGCTGGCCGCTGGGCGGCTGGTGGTAGAGACCCACGTAGGCCTTGAGCGCCGTCCGCTCGCCGAGCGCGTAGCGCGCCCAGAGGCGGGGATCGATCGACCAGCGCGCGTGCTCTCTCCAGTGGAACTGATCGAACCGCAGTCCGGGCGTGAGCGAGAGAGGGCCAACCGAGATCTGCGCCTCCACGTACTCGCCCCAGAGCTGCACCGGCTGCACCCGCGAGAACTGCGTCCGCTGGGTGATGGGAATACCGAGATTTCGCAACTGCAGCGAGGACTGGATGTCCGCGGTGTAGGAAGCGCGATCGAGCTCGATGTCCGAGCCGAGGCGCAGCTCCAGCGACGCGTTCGCCCGCCAGCGGGCTTCCGAGCGCAGCTCGCCGGTGAGGATCGTCAGATCGACGCTCTGCGGATTGGCGAAACCACCGGATCCCACCCCTTCCGAGTCCACCGACTGCCGCGTCCATCCGAGGGCGGGCGAGATGCTGAACGAGAGCGCGTCGGAGACGGTCCTCTTCCACGCGCCGACGATGCGGTGGAAGCCGAGGTGCGAATCCACCGAGAGCGGGAGCGCACGCCGCCCGCCCTTCTGCACGATCGTCAGCTTGTCGTCGCTCCCGAAGAAGAGGAGCCCGAGGTCGTCGCCGTTCTCCAGCCGGTGGTCGAGACGGGCCTGGTAGTCCCAGTAGATGGGCACGATGCTGGTGACCCCACGATTCGGATCGTTGGGAATGAAGAGGGGCAGGAACACGTCGATGTGGCTGCGCCGCGCCGCGATCGCTCCCTCCGTCCTCGCTCCCAACGGTCCTTCGACGAATCCGACCGCCTCGATCAGGTCGAGCGAGCCCTGGCCGTGCAATCCGCTGGCGTCGCCCTTGCGCGTCCCCACGTCGATGGCGCCGGTGAGGTTGCGCCCGTACAGGGCGCCGTAGCCGCCCGGGTAGAAATCGATCCGGCCGAGGAGCTGCTCGTTGATCACCGAGGGCCCGCCGAGGAAATGGTAGAGCTGCGGAATGCGGTGCCCGTCGAGATAGGTGCCGGTATCCTGCGGCGGGCTGCCCCGCACCAGCAGCGCGCCGCCGAGGAACGGCGCCCGCGCCAGACCCGGAAGGTTCTGCACCGCCCGGATCGGGTCGTTCAGGCTGCCCGGAACGTTGACCAGCTCGTCGTGCGTCAGCGTCCGCCGCGTGGGCGCATCGTGGGGCTTCTCTCCCGGGATGGTCGCCTGCAGGTCGCCGACGGCGGTCCGGTGCAGGGTAGCCCGGGGCGCCTCGACCACGCCTTCCTCCGGCACCGTGACCTCGATCCGCCGGCTCTCGAATCCCGGAGCGCTGAGCGTCAGGCTGCGCGTCCCCGGCGCGGTCTTCAGCGCGTACCGGCCCTGCGCGTCCGCCGCCGCCTGCGCTCCCGTGTCGTCGACGACCTCCGCGCCGGCGACCGGACGCCGATTCCCCGCCTCCACCACCGATCCCTTCACGGTGCCGGTGGCGGAAGGCGGCGGCTCCACCCGCTGCTGCTGGATGACGAAATGGTAGACGTAGCGGATCCGCACCGCCGCGGGCTGGCCGTCGATCTCCGCGGGCGAGAAGCGGAAGCGCCGGATCGCGTCCACCGCCGCCGCGTCGAAGTCGGGCGCGACCGGCGTCTCCACCACCACCTGCGTCACCGCGCCGTGCTCGTCGATGTCGATGGTGCAGGCCACGTCCGCAGTCTCGCCGCGCGCCAGCCGGTCGGGCGGATAGACCGCGGGCGGAGCGTCGAGGAGCTGCGGGAGCTTCGTCAGCTGGATCGCGAGCAGCAGCGCGAGGATCATGCCGGCGCGATGCGAAACACCGGAAAGTGCGGCCGCAGCGCTGCTTCCGCGCGGTCGCGAGCCTCGTCTCCGAAGGCAAGGATCACCGCGCAGTCGCCGCCGCCTGCGCCGCTGGGCTTCCCCGCAGCGCCCGCGGCGGAGGCGATCGCGCAGGCCCGCGCGAGATCCGCGGTCACGATCGCTGCCTTCGCCGCTTCGCCGAGCCCCGCCATCGCGGCGGCGCCTTGGCGGACCGCGTCCAGGGCCGCCTCCGGATCGTTGGAGGCGAGCGCGTCCCGCAGCTTCTCCTCCGCGGCGGTGATCTCACCGGCGCGGCGGGCCCAACCGGCTGGGTCGCCGGACGCGAACGCACGCACCAAGCGCACCAGCGCGCGCGTGTCGGCGGGCGCTCCCGCGTACGAGAGCAAGAAGCGGAGCTGCGGCGGCGCCGGCACGCGGCGGATCTCCAGTGGGCGCGAGGCAGCGATCGCTTGCGCGCTCATCCCCATCACCTCTTGCGGCGACCGCCACGGGATGCGCGACCGCACCTCCAGGACTCCTCCCAGGGCGGCGGCGGCCACGTCGGCGCCGCTTCCTTCGCCGCCCTGCTCCGCCCAGTGCGCGGCGAGCGCGAGGGAAACGACGGCGTCGGCGTCGAGAGTGCGCCCCGCCGCGGCGCACACGGCACGCACGGCGAGAACGCAGGCCGCGGCGCTCCCGCCAAGGCCGAGCTTGTGGCCGCTGAGCGAGAACTCGTCCTCGAAGACGATGCGAGCGCCGGAGTCGCCGCCGCAGAGCTTGTGCGCGAGCTCCGCCGCGCGGGCGGCGAAGCGCAGCTCCGGGGGCGGCGGGCCGCCATCCCAGAGCAGGCCGGACGGAGCGTGAACCAGCCGCAGCCCGCGACCTCCGCCCTCGACCGTCGCATGCAGCTTGCGGTCGATCCCGGCGACCAGCGCCGGTCTGCCCGCCTCGAGCACGGCGTACTCGCCGGCGAGGAAGACCTTCCCGCAGGCTTCCAGCCGCTCGCTCATGACACGACGTGCGCGCCGCCGGCAGGCGCGCAGACCAGCACCTCGACGATGCCGGGCACCTGGCGCAGCCGCGCTTCGACGACGGCCGCGCGATCCGCCGCGCAGATCGCCACCACGTGCGGTCCCGCATCGATGGTGGGCCAGGCTTCGACTCCCGAGCCGCGCAGCTCCTCCAGCGCCTGCAGGCAGGCGACGGTGGCGGGCTGCCAGTACAGCAGGGGAGGATCGGCGGCGAGCGCGTCCGCGTGCATCCGCAGCGCGTTGCGCTCCGCCAGCGCGCCCAGGCCGCGCAGATCGCGGGCGCCGAGAAGCCGCAGCGCCTCCGGCAGGTCGCGGCGGCACTGTTCGATGAAGGCGGCGTGGAACGGCGAGGTCTCGCGCGTCGCCCGCATCCCGTCGCGCGAGCCGACCTTCTTCGCGCCCGAGGAGCAGACCGCGATGCAGAAGCGCAGATCCCAGTGCGAGGGCGCGAAGACCTGGCGCGCGGACTCCCCCTCCCACACCGCCCAGCCGCCCGGGACGCTGCGCGCGGCGGAGCCGCTGCCGAGGCGCGCGAGCGCGGACAGCTCCGCGGCGGACTTGCGCAACCCGGCGGCGGCGCACGCGGCCACCGCGAGGGCCGCGAATCCGCTGGCGCTGGAAGCCAGCCCGGCGGCGGTGGGGAACTGGTTGCGCGAGGCGATGTGCGCCCGCTGCCGGATCCCCGCCGCATCGAGCAGCCTTCGCGCAGCCTTGGGATCGGCGGCGCGCCCGTCGAGGGTGAACGCGTCCGAGGCGAAATCGCCCAGCTCCACCGTCGTGGTGGTGAGCAGCTTGTCGAGCGCGACGGAGAGCGATCCCGCTTCCGGCAGCAGCAAGGCGTCGTCCCGCTTGCCCCAGTACTTCACCAGCGCGATGTTCGCGTGCGCCGCCGCGGTCGCCTTCACGCGCCGACCTTTACCGCGAAACCTCCGGTTTGCGCTGCCAGCTCGCGCGCCTGCTGCTCGCCGCGGGCCAGCCCGATGGCCGCCCCTCCTCCGCCCGCGCCGGTGAGCTTCGCCCCGAGCGCCCCTGCCCGCCGCAGCGCGGAGACCGTCTCCTCCAGCTCGGCGCACGAGACCCCAAGCTCGCGCAAGGCCGCGTGCGCAGAGTCAAAGCTCGCACCCAGCCGGACGAGATCGCCGCGCTCGAACAGAGCCCGCCCCTCGCGCGCCAGCTCCCCGAGGCGCGCGAGCAGCGGATCGACCCGCAGATCGTCCTTGCGCCGCTCCGCCAGCGGCAGGACCGTGCTGTGCGTGCCGCGCGCGATCCCGCTCAGCGCCACGGCGATCCAGGCGCTGCCGCGCACGCGCTCGACCGCGGGCGGCTCTCCCCGCGTGTAGAAGATGACGCCTTCGTGCGCGCAAGCGGCGGGATCGACCCCGGAAGGGGCGCCGTGCAGCACCTGCTCGATCCGCATGGCGAGCGACGCCGCCTCGGCGGGCGCGCATCCAGCTTTCAGCGCCCGGGCCAGCGCGACGCCCAGCGCAGCGGAGCTTCCCAGGCCGCTCCCCAGCGGAATGTCGGAGCGGAGGACGGCGTGGAACCCGCCCGCGAACCCCGCGTCACGCGCCATCGCCGTCGCCGCT
>JBGQLA010000171.1:0-10187 GCA_041499865.1 Deltaproteobacteria bacterium | reverse complement strand
CTGGCGGCCGAGGAAGATGGCGCCGTTCAGGGTCGCGATCCGAATCGCCTGGACCGGTGCGAACCCGGCCTCCACCAGCAACTCGATCTCGCGCTGATCGCCAAAGCCCGGGATCACGCCGCCGTTGCCAACCGGGTCCGCCGGCCGGCCACGGCGCCACTCCAGCGCCGAGGCTCTGATCAAGCTTCTCCCCGCCCATCCCATCGTCACGCTGGCAACCGCAACGAGGATCCTTGGCCGCTCAAAGCAGGCCACGAACGAAGCCATCGCTCTGCTGGCGAAGAGAGGCGTGCTCCACCCAACCACTCTTGCTCGCAGGAACCGGGCCTGGGACGCGCGCGAGCTCTTCGACCTCGTGAACGCCGTCGAGCGCGAGCTCGCGATCCCGACGGAACCGGCCAGGGTGCGCAGACCTTCTCCGGCGCCCAGCGGCGCACGATATCCCAGGGCACGCGTGTGAGGATTCAGTCGGCTGGGCCGCGGGGTGGGAGCTCTGCTCAGTCCTGCCAGCCGAGCTGGATCCGGAGGCCGGAGACGTCGAAGCGCTCTGCGGCCGGCAAGCGGCCCTCGAGGTGCTCGATCTGGCGGAGCAGTAGATCGACCTGCGCGCTCCCGCGCTTGGTGCGCGCAGCAGCGCGCGGCGTCTTTCCGTCGAGCGCCGGCACCGGCTGGTCCAGCCAATCGGCGTAATGACGCTCCTTGAGCTGTCGTACCAACTGCTGTCGCTCCTCCTGCGGCAGCTCGTCTTCCGGCTCTCTCGGCGTGGAACGTTCTGCCAGTGCCAGAGGGTCCGAGTGCTCGCGGGCGCAGTGGCGGAGCAGGCCCGTGCACGCCTCCTCGATGCGGCGCCGGAGTTCGTCGGCACGCGCAATCGAATTCGCCTCGAGCTTCAATGCTCCCTCGGAGACCCAGGCCCTGCCCACCACCGTGGTCTCCCAGTCCTCGTGCATCGCGTTTCCCGATCGCAGGAACGTGAAGCAGGCCTCGCCGCCCTCCGCCGGAGGCTGCGCTCCATCGAGTGCGCGCAGACGTGCTTCTACCTCGGCGCGCACACCGGGCTCGAGGGCAAAGTGGTCCGTCGTGAAGAGCAGCTCCTCTCCATCGGTGTTGTTCAGCAGCGGCGGGACCAGACTTCTCGAGTCCATTTCCTCGACCGCTTCTTCCCAGCGAGCGATGAGGAAGCGCCCGAACGGCTCCCCGCGGAGCCTCTCCAGTGGCACCGCGCTCTGCCGGCGCAGCTTCGATCGGGCCTTGCGCACCACCTCGGCTGCCTCGAAGGGTGCGAGCGGGCGCGGGTGGATGCCGCAGAACACGGAGACACCTTCGTGGTCTACGACCCGGCCCAGGATCGAATCGCGCGGAGCGAGCACCGCAGAGCCACGGGCCTCGTGGACGCGGCGCTCTTCGCCCGAGAGCAGGTCCCGGACGGTCACGGACTTTCCGGGCTCGACCGCGAGAACCTCCCAGATGCTCATCCAGGCGCGCTGCTGCGCGAGAAGCCACTCGCGCTCGCCGGCGCCGAGGCGGGCGCGACACTCCTCGAGGAACCAGGCCACGATCGGGCGGCCCTGGACCTCGAAGCAGTAGACGGACCACGGACCGAAGAGCTGCACTGCCTCCGCCGCGTCGGCGAAGTCGTCGGCCGCGCCCGCCCACGCTTCGCCGAAACGCCGCTTCGCGTATCGCCTCATCTGCGCGACGAGGCGCTCGTCCTGCGCGTGCACCGGCGCCGGCGAGACCTTCGCTGCGTCCGAGTCCCCAGCCTGCAGGCAGCACTTCTTGTACTTCTTGCCGGAGCCGCAGGGGCAGGCCGCGTTGCGCCCCACTTTCGACGCGGCCGACGGGCGTCGCTCGTTCTCCGCGAACAGAGGCCCGGCTTCGTACGGTACGGTGAAGCGGACCGTGAGCCCGTCGTTGCCTGTCCATGACTCGCAGATGGGGTCGCTCTCCGCGCGGTCCAGCGCGTTTCCATGCTTGATGAAGAATGCCGCCAGCGAGGTCGCCACCGCCGAGACGACGCGCACGTCGCGCTCGGTGAGCGGCCGCCGGAGCCCGTCCCGCTCGCAGTGGTCGATGCGCGGGTAGGCGTGCGGGCCGGCCACTGGCCAGCCCTGCTCGGCGATATCGCGCCGCATCGAAGGCGGCAGATCCGCGCCGCGCTCGAAGTTGAGCGAGAGGAGGTTCGTGCCGAGGTCGAGCCTGGGCCCCGGCAGCTCCGCCCCCGCCCGCTCCTGGAACGCCTCGAACCCTTCGAGCGACGGAAAGAGGATGAAGCCGAGGCTCTGCCCGAGCGCGCCGATGATGGAGAGGCACGCGCCCTCGACGCCGAGCTCCGGAACATCGACGCGAAGCACCTGGTCGTCGCTGGCGGCCTTCCATGGCGCGACGCCGTAGAGCAACTTGGCAGCTTCGAAGAGCTTGGCCACCGCGACCGCGGGAACACGCCCGCCTTCCAGGTAGCTCCCTGCGTCGTCGTCTTCGGGCGCCGACTCGAGCAGGTGTTCGACCAGGTCCTGGCCAACCAACGCCAACTCCGGCGTCGGCGCGACTGCCACGTCGAGGTCGGGGATGGCCGCGCGCAACTCGGCGGCCTGCAGCGCATCGGCCACGCGCACCCGGCCCGGCCGCCGCGGCGGCCCAACCATCGGCCGCTGCATCGCCTCGCGCAGCGTCTCCGCAAAGCGCTTCGCCGCCTGCGGGTCCTCGACCTGGCAGCTGACGACGAGTGGTTCCGGCAACTCGATCCACAACGTGATCTGCGGCCGGTAAGGTTCTCCCTCCATCACGTGCATGGGCGCGGAGAACCGTCCTCCGACCCACTCCCGGCGCTCGGCGCGGCCCCTCGGCAAGCGGTTGAGCATGGCGCACGATAGGCGGTGAGCTCGACCACATCAACCACTTCTCGCAGCGACCACTGGACGGGGGTCGGCACGGAAGCGAGTCTGGATAGCAATGTCCGTCGTACTCGCTCTATTGGGTACCCTACGCACGCAGACCAGCGCCGGCACAGAGGCCTTGAAGCTGTGTCCTGCGACGGTACGAATCGCCGGACGCTTCTTCGCGGGCGCGAGAGCGGTCCGGCCTCATCCTGGCCATCGGCGTGTTCAAGCTCGTCAAGGCGGTCCTGCTACTGCGGACCGCAGGCGGCAGCATGACATGATACTCACCCGCCCCGATGCCGACCCGCTGCCTCCTCACGCTTGCGGTCGTGCTCTCCGCCTGCCGAACGGCCCAACCCATGTCCTGGCCCCCGCTCAATCGAGACTTCCTCGCCGACGCCGGCGCGACCTACAACTTCCGCCTCGGCCTCCCCACCCCGCTCGCGATCACCCGCGATGGCGCAGTCCTGTTCCGCCGGCGGCCGCGGCACGCCCAATCGCGGCCGCGCCTGGGATCACCGCGCTCGTGATCAACCGCGAGGCCGAGGTGATCACGCTCTCGGCGACGCACATGGTGCCGGATCCGAAGCTCAACCTGGCGCGCGAGCAGGTGCAGATAGACTTTCTGCGCGAGCACCTCGGCCCGCCATGAATCTCCAGGGCCATAGCGTTGACGCGACGGCATGGAGGCTACATCCTCCGAACAAAGCCGTCAGCGGCCAAAGCCGAAGCGATCCGAGCGGGACCGAGACAAGAAGGCCCGGAAGGAGCAGATGTGCGCGGGCGCTGAGCTCGACTTCTTGCCGCCTCGTTCGACTTTCGGCTCATCCCGGTACACGGTCCCTGCGCGCGCAATGTCTGGCGCCTTTCCGACCAGGCGTGTCGGACCTGCCTGCTACCGTCGCCTTGGAGGAAAATGGGGAGTGCGGGTCTCGGCCATCGAGTGGGACGAGCACGATCGTGCTCACTTTCGCGAGCACAAGCGGTGTTCCGAACAGGATGTCGAGGGCGCTGCTGCGCTCGCGGTACTACCCCACCCGGACGTTCGCGCAGTTGACGGAGCCAGGGTCAGAACGGAGGTTCATGTTCCACGGTGGAACCCGCAGAGGGATTCCCTTGAAAGTCGTTGCCACGCCGCGCTCAGCTGACGCTTGGCGCCCGATCACCTGCATGCCGCAATCCGGCAAGGACCTGGGCGTCTATACTGCGTGGGCGCAGACCATCATGAAGCGAAGATGAGCTCGGATCCCGACTACACCCCCGAGGAGCTGACAGCGACGCTGCAATTCGCGGCGGCCGTGTGGAACGCCGTCGTCCTCCGGGACATCCGTGGCGCGCGTGCGCATCTCGCCACGAACATGCCCCCGCGGCTGCGAGTACGGCCGTCGAGACACTTGGGCGCGATCCGAAGACTGCTCGCGCGCAAGCACCACCACTTCCATCCCGACAATCATTTCATCGCGGCCCTCGGTGTCTTTCGCGCCGACGCCTGTTTCCGCGTCTCGGCAATCGGCGTCTGCCCGGATCCGCGCTGCTGTGGACCGCAGGCGGAAGCCTGACGTCCTTCCGATTGACTCGCGATCACGCCACGCCGTAGAGATCCCAACCCGGGCTGCAGTCGAACACCAGCACGTGCGGAAGCCGTCGAATGGGCCCGCCGTAATCCGAGCGGTACCACCTCACTCGAGCAACCGTTACGGCTGTACGCACGCGTGCGAGCCGCAGAAATCGAACAGCGAGCAGATGTCGATCGACACCGGGCAGACGGGAACGTCGAACGTGCCCTTGTAGACCTGCCCGTTGTCGAACTGCACATCCATCGATCCGCTGACCGTGGATGCGCCCACGCTCGAGATCGCGATGCTTCCCGCCGACATCCGTGCCGGGGAGCCAGGCCCGGACGTGCACGTCGCGTCGACCTTCGCCGCCGAGGTGGTCGACGCCTTGAACGTGCCGGTGGGCGGGTTCGCGAGCCAGGGATAGGTGCCCGGCCCAGCGGAGCCGACGGTGCTCCCTCCGACGACGCCGGAGAGGGCGCCTGCCAGAAGCGTCGTCGATCCTGCGCCGGTGCCGCACTGCCTGGCCTGGGTCAGGACGTTGCAGGCGTCGGCGCCGCTCGCGAGCTCGACGAGAACGCCGGAGATCGCGGTGGGACCGACGAACGGGATGTTGCTGCAGGTCGCGGGCGCGAGGATCACTGCCGCCCCGTTCGCCGGTGTAAAGCCGCCGAACAGCGGCTCGGAATTGCCCGACCCACACGCGGCGAGCGAGATGACGAGGATCGCTGGAACGCGCTTCATCCGGCGAGCCTAGCAGAGCGTATCCGCGCTCCAACTTACTTGCCTGCGGGCCCGGGGCTGGAAACCACGTCTGCCCGGCACCTCGGACGTCACCCTGACTGGCTGCCCTCGACGATGGCGCCGGTGCCCGGCGCGCGGACCGAAGCGCGCTGACTGCCGCGGTTCACCAACCAGATCGCCAGGATCGCCAGAGCCATCGAGAGGAGGATCGAACCGCTCAGCTTCTCTCCGGCGAACGCCCATCCGAGCAGCACCGCCACGATGGGATTCACGTACGTATGCGTCGCAACCAGCGTCGGCTCATAGTGCTTGAGCAGCCATGCGTACGCGCTGAACGCCGTCAGCGACCCGAAGAAGATCAGGAACAGCAGCCCGAGGAGCGAAGGAGTCGATACCTGGCTGAGCTGGAACGCGTGATGCTCGCCCCGCAGAAGGCCGCCGGCCAGCAACATCAGCGAGCCGCACAGCAGCGGCAGGGCGGCGTTGAGCGTGGAGCCATTCGCGGGCTGCAGCTTGCGCGCGTACACGATCCCCAACGACCACGCAATCGCGCTGACCAGCACCGCGACCAGCCCCACGGATACGCCTTCCCCGGCGGACACGTCCGGCCTGAAGAGCAGCGCGACGCTCACCGCGCCCAACGCCAGGCCGGCCCAGGTCGCGCCTCGCGGTCCAGGCCCCAGCTTCAGCAACGGCAACAGGAGCGCCACGATCGCCGGCTCGACGGCGATCACCAGGGCGGCCATTCCGGAAGGCACCTTCAGCTCCGCCCAGTGCAAGAGCCCATGGCTGACGAAGAAAAAGAAGAAGCCGAGAACGATTCCGGCGCGCCATCCCTGTCGCGTCGGCCGCTCTCCCTTCCACAACGCCCATCCCAGCAGGATGGATCCCGCGACCAGGTGCCGGGTCGCGGCGGTGAACAGGGGCGGGATCGATTCGACGGCGAAGCGGATGGCGAGGAAAGTCGAGCCCCAGATCACGTAGATGGCCAGGAAGGCGAAGATCGCTTCGGTGCGGGCGGGCCGGGCGGAAGGCAAAGCAGAAGTCTCGGACACGGTCGAGCTCCTCCAGGAACTGCTTCTGATGCCGGGCGGCTCGGGAGGATCCCGCACAGGATGCGCTCAAATCGCCGGCACGAAGCGCGCCCCCGTGGGATCTGCGGCGCGGACAAGTCCGCGCGTGGCGCGCGCGCGTTCGTTACGGACTGTGACGCCGGATTGTCACCTGCAAGTTGACGATCTGTCGCCGCACACGTGAGCGACTTCGCGTATCAGAAGGAAGAACACGCCGACGGTAGTGGCCTGGACAGTGCAGCCCGCAACGCCACGCACGGAGGAAAGGTGCCAATCAACGCAAACCCGTGGGGACCGATGACTCTGTCCGCGGCCCATGACCTCTTGCAGAAGATGCGGAGCGCAGTGAACGATGATCAGGAGCCGCTTCCGCCACCAAGAGGTGCAACGGTCGCGAACCGCATTCAGACGAAAGCGCTCATGCACGCCGCGGTGAGCGCGATCGTGACGCCGCCGTCACCGATCCCGCCGCTGGCAACGCGAGCTTCCTCAGCTTCGACGTAGCGACGGTCAGATAGGCGTCGCGCACCAGGGCCGCGACCGCCCCCCAGTCGGGACGCGTATCGAGCACCACGCCCACCCAGCCGCTCACGCCGACGTAAGGAGGCCGGAAGAAGCGCTCTGGGTCGGAGGCGATCAGCGCTTCCTGTGCACCGAAAGGCTGCGGAAGCCAGACCGAAAGGTGAGCGGCCCCGTGATGATGATCGTCGAGCATCGCGAAGACCTTGCCCTTGCCTGCGAACCAGGTCGGCTCGCCGTGCGAGAGCTTCTCGTTTGCCTCGGGAAGGGCCATGCAGATCTGCCGCAATCGCCCGACGATGCGATCTTTCGCGCCGCTACCGCGACCCAGGGCGTCGGACGGAGCGCGTTGCTTCCGTGGCTTGGCTCCCACGAGGCATACGATACCCCAGGGGCCGCGCGACTCACGCGTCGCCAATATTCCGCGAATGGCGCAGACGAAGAGCGCTCCGGCGCGTCCTCTTGGAGTATAGACTGAATCGCTCGCGCAGAGGGGACTCCCATGCTGCTCCTGACTGCGTTCATCCAAGTCGCTCCAGGCGATCGCGACGCGATCCACGCCGCCCTCCCCGACGTCATCGCTTCCACACGCTCCGAGGACGGTTGCGAGGACTACGGCTGCTACGAGGATACCCAGCAGCGCGGGCGCTATGTGTTCGTCGAGCGTTGGCGCGACCGGGCGGCCCTCGATCGCCACCTCACGACGCCGCACATGGCGGCATGGATGAAGGCGGCCGGACCGAAGATGAAGTCTGCGCGCGGGTTCCTCCATGAAGTCGCCTCCTCTGCGGAGCTCAGGCCTCGCTAGCGTGCACGCCTTCTCGATACGCGCTGACGAACCACTGCTGAAGGAGCACAGGGCGATGCGACCCGAGCCGCCCCGTCCGCCTCCAATGTGACCCAACCAGAGGGTTCCGGACCAGCTCTCGCGCTTACGACTTCCTCTGCCGGTCCATCCGGGCCCGCAGGCGCTCCTCCTGCGCGCGCAGCTCTGGCGTGAACTCCTCGCCGAAGTCTTCGGCCTCGAGCACGGGGCGGATCTCGATCTCCGACTCCTCCCCCGGCATCGGATCGGGGCAGCGGCGGACCCACTCGACCGCCTCCTCCAGCGATTTCACCTGCCAGATCCAGTACCCGGCGACGAGTTCCTTCGTCTCGGCGAAGGGACCGTCGATGACGGTCCTCTTGCCACCGGCGAAGCGCACGCGCTTTCCCTTGCTGCTGGGGTGGAGGCCGTCACCAGCCAGCATGATGCCGGCCTTGACCAGCTCCTCGTTGAACTTGCCCATCTGCTCGAACAACTTCTCGTACCCGGCCGGCGCCCTCGGGTCGCCGGGCAGGATGCCCGCCTCGGAGTTCTTCGTCGCCTTGACCATCACCATCACTCGCATCGCAGTGCTCCTTTCAGTCCCGACTCGCTACGGACCCATGCCCGGGTCGAACATCGGCCTCACCTCGGACTCGCCCTCGAATCCGGGCCAGTACTTCCGGTGCAACTCCATGAACTCGGTCGCGATCCGGATCGCTTCGGCCTTCGAATCGGCTTTCAGGATTGCCCAGCCGCCGATGACCTCCTTGCTCTCGGCGAATGGGCCGTCGGTCACGGTGATCTTGCCGTTCGCGAGCCGCACGCGAACGCCTTCCTTGCTCGGCAGGAGGCCACCCGTGTCGACGAGGGTCCCCTCCTTGAGCGACTTCTCCACGAACTTGCCCATCGCCTCCATCAACGCGGGCGGGGGCGGGGACGCGCGATACGACTCGGAGTGGCGGATGAACGTCAGGTATTTCATGGCTCCTCCTTGGGTTCCGATCAGGCGACGAACGAGCCCGGGCGGGATCGACACGCAGGCTTCATCAACCTGAAGAAAGCGGCGCTCGATCGCAAGCGCCGGCGGTAACTGTCGGACTTGGTGTGATGAGGGAAAGCGAAGGCCCCATCGGCTAAACACCGACGGTGCCCAGGTCTTTCTTGGTTGCGGGGGCAGGATTTGAACCTGCGACCTTCGGGTTATGAGGCAACCGCGGAAGGTTTGCAGGCAGCATCAGAGCGTACCAACCCATCAGAATCCTTCGACTCACAGACGGACGTGTCCGCGCCGCAGATGCAAACTGAATCAAGCCCGCACAAGAATTTTGGTCAGCCCGTGGTCAGTGCGATTTCGACGAGTGAGGATCGCCCCGTCACGCCGGCGCAGGCAGCAGCTCTCTTCCAAGTGCCGGAGTACCTTCTCCGGAAGGCTTGCGCCGAGGGCCGTCTTGAGCACCTGCGTGTCGTCAACTCGCTCTGGCTCACGCCGGGCGCCGTCGCTGCCTTCGCGCGCTCCTGGCGCACCAAGAATGGGCGGAACTCGTAACTCTATGGACCAACTCATTGGATCGACTTTTGGCCAACGACAGGTGCGCTACGTCGCCTTCCGGTCGAGCGCGCGCGGCGGATTCGCCGAAGCGGCGCGGTAGAAGGCGATGGTCGCGTCGAGCCCCTGCTCGAACGGGGTAGCGTCGCTCCAGAAGCGCCGGGCGAACTTCGAGGTGTCTACGAGATACGGGCTCTCCCACTGGAAGCGCATCTCGCCGATCTCGGCGATCTCCTTGTTGAACAGTCCCACGACGGCCGCGAGCGCGCGCGGCATCACGCTCATTTTCGGCGGCACGCCGGCGCGAGCGGCGGCGAGCTTCAGGAGCTCGCGCAGCGTCCGGGTCGGCGCGTTGGGGACGTGCCAGGCTTGCCCATACGCGTCGTCGGGCGCGTCGACGAGCGTGACCACGGCGCGCGCGTAGTCGGGCACATAGGTGAAGTCGTGCGGCTGATCCGGTGGATAGGGAACGAGCGCCGCCTTTCCCGCCAGCATCCGCGCGACGCCGAACGCGGCGAGCACGGAGTTGGGAACGTCGGGGCCGTAGAAGTCCGCGGCCCGGACGGCGACGGCGCGCACCTTTCTGGACTCGTGGTCCTGCATCCATATGCGCGTGATCTCGGCGCGCAGGCGCGGCTTCCGACCGTAGGTCGTGAGCGGCAGATCCTCCCGGAGAGGCCCAGCCTGGGGTCCATAGAGATAGAGGTTGTCGGCGAAGACGTAGCGCGCGCCCGAGGCCGCGCAGCCGTCGAGGAGGTGGCGCATGGCCATGGGCCAGACACGCGCCCAGAGCGCCGAGTCGTAGGGGAAGCCAAGGCAGTTGATCACGGCCTCGACGCCGGCGCAGGCGGCGCGTGTCGAGGCGGGGTCCTCGATGTCTGCGGCCTGGAAGGTCGCGCCTTGCGGGAGCGCCTGCGGCTTTCGCCGCTGTACGATGCGCACCTGGTCGCCGCGCGCGGCGAGGAGCCTTGCCGTCTCGCGTCCCACCGCGCCGTGGCCGATCACCGCGATGCGCTTCGCCATTTCGACCCCCTGGGTTCGTCGCGCCTGCGCCATGGGGAG
>JBGQLA010000170.1:0-10199 GCA_041499865.1 Deltaproteobacteria bacterium | reverse complement strand
CCCGCCTTCGTGCCCGCCGGGCACCCGCTGGCGCGCGTCGACGGCGCCTACAACGCGGTCCACGTGATCGGCGATCTCTGCGGCCCGGTGATGTTCAGCGGCCTCGGCGCAGGCGGCGACGCCACCGCCAGCGCCGTGCTCGCCGACGTGGTCCATGTCGCGCGGCGCATGGCGCTGGGCGACCCGGTGCCGCCGCCGCGCGAGAACGGCCCGCTGGCGAGGCTCCTGCCCATGGCCGAGGTGCGGACGCGCTGCTACTTCCGGCTCTCGGTCGACGACGAGCCGGGGGTGTTCGCCCAGATCACCCGCGTCCTCGCCGCGCACCGGATCGGGCTCGCCAGCGTGATCCAGCGCGAGCCGGGGCGCGACGGGAACGCCGAGGTGGTGCTGCTCACCTACGAGGCGCCCGAGGCGGCGCTGGCCGCGGCCGAGGAGGAGCTGGCGAAACTCTCTTCCACCCGCGCCGTCCAGGCCCGCATCCGGGTGGAGGCGCCGCAATGAGCGCCGGCGTCCCGCAGCGCTTCGGGAACGGCGCAGCGGCCGTGGAGGCGGCGCCGCGATGAAGCCGTTCACCGTCCTCGTTCCCTGCTCCACCTCGAACCTCGGGGCCGGATTCGATGCCATCGGCATCGCGCTCTCCGGCCCCGATCTGATGGTGCGGGCCACTCCGGGCGGAGAGGGCCTGCGCATCGTCAAGCTCTCCGGGGAGGGCGCGGACCGGCTCCCGCCCGATTCCACCAACCGGGTGATCGATGCCGCCTTCCGCGCCGCCGCTTCCGCCGGAAAGGATCCGCGCTCGCTCGCCGCCGAGCTGTCCATCCACAGCTCGATCCCGCTCAAGCGCGGGCTGGGGTCCAGCGCCGCGGCAGCGGTGGCGGGGGCGCTCCTCGCCGATGCGTTGCTCGAGGGCGGGATCGGCCCCGATCGCGTGCTGGCCACCGCCGTCGCGATGGAGGGGCATCCCGACAACGTGGTCCCGGCCCTGCGGGGCGGCGCCCAGGTCTCGGTGCGCGACGCGAAGGGCACCATCCTCTCCTGCCCGATCCCCATCCGCGCGCCGCTGCGCGCCGCGCTCTACATCCCCGACCAGGAGCTGGCGACGTCCGCGGCGCGGGCGGTGCTTCACACGCAGGTTTCGCTCGCCGACGCAGTCCACAACCTGGGCCGCGCCGCGCTGCTGGTCGCGGCGCTGGGCGAGGGCAGGCTGGAGCTGCTGGCGGAGGCGATGGACGATCGGCTGCACCAGCCCGCGCGGGCCGGCCTGCTCCCCTGGCTTCCGTCGCTGCTCGCGGCGGCGCGCTGGGGCGGCGCGTTCGGGGCTGCGCTGTCGGGCGCCGGCACCACCATCTGCGCGCTCTGCCCGGCGGATTCCGCGCGCGAGGTGGCGCGGGCGATGAGCGACGCGGCGACGTCGCTGGGAGTGGCGGGAAGGTCGGAGGTCGTCGACGTGGCCGTGCCCGGGGCGCGCGTCGTCTGAGACGCCGTTCAGGCGGAGCGCTGGCCGGCTTCCAGGATGTGCGCGATGGCGGCGTCGATGCGGTTGCGGAACTCGTCGTCGGCGTCCATGAACTGCACGCCCATGCCGGGCGGCGTTCCCCGCTGCTCCGCTTCTTCCTTCGTCACCCGGTGCACCACCATTGCGCGGGCGGGCACGCCGCGGTTCGCGCCGGGAAGCTCCATCTCCACCTGCACGATGGAGTTGAGCGGCGGAGGGTTTTCGGTCTCCACGAAGACGCCGCCGGCGCTGATGTTGGCCGCGTACTCGAGCACGAAGTCCTGCACGGTGGCGAAGCGGACGGCGAATCTGGCGTTGAAGCGGGGAAAGGAGCGACGGGGGTCCGCGTGGGGGTGCAGGGCGATCACCCCGATGGGGACGGCGGCGGAGGCGCGCTCGCGACGCGCGATCACCTCGCGGATCTGGATGCGCTGCGCCTCTCCCAGGTCGACGAAGTCCGCCCAGAACCCGGGCTCGGCGCCCGTCGAGTGCTCCCGCACCACGCCCGCCAGCTGGACCGCCTGCCTTGCGCCCGGCAGGTAGAGCCGGATCTCCAAAGCGGTGCCCTCCGCCGGCGGCTCGATGCAGCGCACCATCACGCCGCGGTCGCTCAGCTCGCGCGTGGTGGTCTGCACCGCGATGTTGCCGGCGGCGAACCGGATGGGAAAGACGAGAGGAGTGCGTTCCATGCAGCTTTGCAGTCTCGCCCGACGCGCCGGTCGCACCAAGGCGCGCTTGTGCTCCCGGGTGGTCGCGCCGCGCTCCGGCGCGCTTGCGCGCGCACTCAGCGGAAGCTAGGTTCGCGGCCCTCGCCGGAGGCACCCCGTGGCGCTGCGCACTCCCCTCTACGACAAACACCTCGAAGCCTCGGCCCGGATGGTGGAGTTCGCCGGATTCGACATGCCCGTGCAGTACGAGGGCGTGCTGGAGGAGCATGCGGCCGTGCGGGAGAACGTCGGGATGTTCGACGTCTCGCACATGGGCGAGATCACCATCGAGGGTCCGCGCGCGCTGGAGACCGCGCAGCGGCTGGTCACGAACGACCTGACGAAGTGCAAGGACGGCCAGGCGCAGTACAGCGCCCTCTGCAACGAGAAAGGCGGGGTGATCGACGACATCATCGTCTACCGCTTCGCGCCCGACCGGCTGTTCATCTGCGTGAACGCCAGCGGCCGCGCCAGGGACTTCGACTGGATGCGCGCGCACGCCGGCGAAGGCGTGGCGGTGGCGCAGCGGTCCGACGACTGGGCGCAGATCGCGATCCAGGGACCGAACGCGCCGAAGCTCGTCGACTCCCTCTGCGAGCCGCGGGTCCTGGACCTCGGCTACTACCACTTCCGCGAAGCGACCGTGGCGGGGGTGCGCGGGTGCATCGTCGCGCGGACCGGCTACACCGGCGAGGACGGATTCGAGGTCTTCACTCCGCCCTCCGGCGCGGCCAGGCTCTGGGATGCGCTGCTCGAGAAGGGCGTCGTCCCCTGCGGCCTCGGCGCCCGCGACTCGCTCCGCCTGGAGGTGGCCTACCGTCTCTACGGCAACGACATGGACGAAGAGCACACGCCGCTGGAAGCGGGGCTCGGCTGGATCGTCAAGCTGGACAAGCCGGGCGGCTTCATCGGCTCCGATGCGCTCATCCGCCAGAAGCAGGAAGGGCTGCGCCGGAAGCTGGCCGGATTCAAGCTCACGGGCAAGGGCATCGCGCGCCACGGATACCCGGTGCTCAAGGACGGCCACCACGCCGGCGAGGTCACCAGCGGAACGATGAGCCCGGTGCTCAAGGAGGCGATCGGCCTCGCCTACCTCCCGGCCGCCGCGGCGAAGGAAGGCACGGCCTTCGACGTCGAGATCCGCGGCAGACCCGTGGCCGCGCGGGTGGTGAAGACGCCGTTCGTGGAGAAGATCAAGTCGTGAAAGTGGCCCTGTTGCTCAATCACTTCTACGTCACGCCGGATCGGACGACGTTCGAGGCGGCGGAGCGCGGACCCTTTCTCTCCCGCTTCGGCGCCCTGGAGAAGCGGACCACGGTGCGCAAGGACGCGACGTACACCGGGCTGTACCTCTACGGCGAGCGCACGTACCTCGAGCTTTTGCACCCCGACTCGGCCTCGTTCGGCGCGCCTTCCGGGATCGCCTACGGAGTGGAGGAGTCCGGTGCGCTGGACGAGATCGCCCGGCAGATCCCCGCGCCGGCCGTCGATCAGGTCACGCGCGGCGAGGTCCCCTGGTTCCGCCGCTGCCGCTGGCAGCAGCCGCTGGAAGGCCTCGCCGAGTGGACGATGGAGTACGTCCCGGCGTTCTTCAGCGGATTTCACCCCGAGCTGCCGCCGGAGCGGCCGGGGATCCTGCGCGCGGACGCCCTCACCCGAAACGTCGCGGCGTGCGGGAAGCTGCGCGCCCGCGCCGAAGGGCTCTTCGAGGACGTGGTCGCGCTGGAGATCGCGCTGGCCCCGAACGACGCCGCGCGCTGGAAGGCGAGGAGCCTGCGCGTGCAGGACGTGGAGCTGCGCGTCATGCCTGCCGCGGATGGCGCGCCGGTCGGGATCCTCGCGGCGCGCCTGCGCTTGCGGCGCGACGCCGGCAAGTCCGTCGAGCAGATCGGCAGCACCACCCTGTCGCTGGACGGCAAGAGCGCCGTCTGGCGGTTCGAGAGAGGCTCTCATGGCCAGCTATCCTGATTCCCTGCGCTACACCAAGGAGCACGAGTGGGCGCGCCTCGCGGGCAACCTCGCCACCGTGGGCATCACCGTCTTCGCCAAGGACCAGCTCGGCGACGTGGTGTACCTCGAGCTCCCCGAGGTGGGGGCGACGGTCACCAAGGGCCAGCCGTTCGGGGTGGTGGAGAGCACCAAGGCGGTGAGCGAGCTGTTCGCGCCGGTGACCGGCAAGGTCACCAAGGTGAACAAGGCGCTGGTCGACGCCCCGGAAGGGATCAACGACGACCCGCACGAGAAGGGCTGGATGATCGAGATCGAGATGACCGTGCCGGAGGAGGCCAAAGGCCTGCTCTCCGCCAGGCAGTACGAAGAGATCCTCGCCAACGAGCATTGATGGAGACGCTGGACCTGCGCGGCCTGCTCTGCCCCCTCACCTGGGCCCGGACGAAGTACGCGCTCTCGCGCCTGCGGTCCGGGTCGGAGCTCCAGCTCCTCGTCGATCACCGGCCGGCCGTGCCGGACATCAAGCGCAACGCGGAGGAGACCGGGAACGAGGTGCTCTCCTCGCGCGAGACCGGCCCCGGCGTGTGGGAGATGGTGCTGCGGAAAGGCTGACCCGACTCGGCGACCAGATCGCCGGACACCTGCGCGGATCGGTGGCGCTGGACGCGGCGCGCCCGCAGTGGGCCGCGGGCCTGCGCGCCGCCACGGCGATGGCGGTCCCGCTGCTGCTGGGATGGCTCCTCCACCGCCCGGAGCTGCTCTGGTCCGGCCTCGGCGGCTGGCTGACCATGATCGCCGATCCCGGCGGGCCGTACCGCGCGCGCGCGGGCGCGCTGGCCACGTTCGCCGTGGCGGGCTCCCTGGCGACGCTGCTCGGCGGCCTGGCGGGACAGTCGGTGTGGATCGGCGCTCCGGCGCTGTTCGTCTTCGCGCTGCTCTGCAGCCTGGTGCGCGTGCGCGGCGACACCGCGGCGAGCATCGGCGTGCTCTCGCTGATCGAGTTCTGCATCACCCAGGGCAGCCCGGCGGGCTTCGCCCAGGGCTCGTTTCGCGCGGAGATGTTCGCGGCGGGCGCGGTGTTCGCCATCCTCCTCGCGATCGCGGTGTGGCCGTTCCGGCCGTACTACCCGGTGCGCGCGGCCCTCGCTTCGGCCTGGACGGTGCTGGGCGACCTGGCGGACGCCGCCGCGCGCTTGTCCGCCTCGAAGGCGGAGTCCGCGGACTGGGACGCGCTGGTGGCGGTGCGGCGCAGCGCCCGCGAGGCCCTCGAGCGCGCCCGCGGCGCGCTGGGCGTGGCCCGCGCCGGACAGCAAGGAGAGACGGGACGTGGCCTGCAGCTGCTCGTGCTCTACGAGATCGCCGAGCTCCTGCTCGGCGACCTGGCGGCGTTGATCGAGGCGCTGCGCGCGCGCGCCGAGCGCAACCAGCCGATCCCGGCGGCCGCTGTCGAGGCGCTGGCGGGAATCGGCCGCGCCCAGCACGCGCTCGCCGAGGCGGTGTCGCAGGAGCGCAAGACGCCGCCGCTCGGGCTGCCCGAACCGGCGGTGGACGGCGATCTGGCGCCGCTCTTCGCGCGCGTCGAGGCGGAGGTCCGGCTGGGGCTGGAATCGACATTGGCGCTCGACCGGGGCGGAGTTGGTCCGCAGGCCTTCGGCGCGATTGCGCCGCCGGATCCCTTGCCTTCCCTGCGCGACGTGCTCAGCCCGGCCTCCGCGGAGCTGCGCCACGCGCTGCGCGTGGCGATCGTCGCCACCGCGGCCCAGCTGCTCGCCACCGCGATCCACCTGGAGCGCAGCTACTGGGTGACGGTGACCGCCATCATCGTCCTGCAGCCGCACGCGGTGGCGACCGTGCGCCGCGCCGTTCAGCGGGTGGGGGGAACGGTGATCGGCGGCATCGCGGCAGCGCTGATCGCGCGTTTCGTCCACCGGGGGCCGGTGCTGGTGCCGCTGCTGTTCGTCATGGCCTCCGTCGGCGTCGCCCTCCGGCGCATCAACTATGCCGTCTTCGCGGCGCTGGTCACTCCGGTGTTCGTGCTGCTCGCCGAGGTCAATGCCGGCAGCGCGCATCTCACCCGGGTGCGCATCCTCGATACGCTGCTGGGAGGCGCGCTGGCCCTCTTCGGCGCGATGACGCTCTGGCCCACGCGCGATCTCGAGCGCATGCCCGCGCTGATCGCCGCCGTGCTGCGCGCGAACCAGGCCTACCTGGAAGCGATCCTGCGCCGCCAGGAGCCTGCCGCGGTGGTCGCGGCGCGCCGCCGGATCGGCCTTGCCACCGCGAATGCCGAGGCGGCGCTGCAACGGCTGATCGGCGAGGCGCCGCCCGCCGGCCGCGTGCAGCCGCTGATGACCCTGGTCGCCTATGCACGCCGCCTGAGCGCTTCGATCACCGCGCTCGGATCCGCGCTGCCGGATCCGGCGCATGCGGCGCCGCTGGAACAGGCGCTGCGCACGCTCGCGGACGCGGCCCTGGCCGGAGAGCCGCCGCCGCCGCTGCCGCCGCTCGACGAGCCGACGGCGCCGGAGCCCGCGCAGCGGCTGGGGCGACAGCTGCGCGTCGTCCACGCCGCGCTCGCGCGTCTCACCTGATACTGTTTGCCCCATGCGCACCGCCTTGCTGCTCGCCGCCGCCGCTTGCGCCAGCGCGCCGCGGCCGCGCGCCGACCGCTCGCGGCTGGAGCCGCTGCTGCTCGAAGCGATCCGCTTCCCCACCGTGGCCGGGAATGCGAACGCGCGGGCCGATCAGCAGCGCTTTCTCCTAAAAACCGCCGCCTCGCTGGGCCTGACTGCGCGCGACGCGGGGCTGGTGACGGAGATCGAGCTTCCGGGTCCAGCCGGCGCGCCCGTGCTGGGCCTCGTGGTCCACGGCGACGTCCAGCCGGTCGACGCGGGGCAGTGGACGGCGCCGCCCTTCGCCGGCGTCTCGCGCGGCGGGTTCGTCTACGGCCGCGGCGCCGCGGACGACAAGGGGCCGATGGTGCAGGCCCTCCTGGCGATGCAGGCCATCCGCGATCTGCCTCGCACGCACACCGTGCGCCTGCTGGTCGGCAGCGACGAGGAGAGCGCCAACACCGACATGGCGAGCTATCTCGCCGCACACGCGCCGCCGGCGTACAGCCTGGTCCTCGATTCCGAATTTCCCGTGGTGGTCGGCGAGAAGGCCTGGGACGGCCTGGGCGTTCTCCCCAGGGACCTGGACGGCGGCACGGGCAAGCCCTGGGCGATCGAGGAGATCGACGCCGGGCTGGCGGCGAGCATCGTCCCCGATCGCGCGCGCCTCACCCTGCGCTGGCGCGAAGGTCCGCCGGCGTGGGAGGCGCTGGAGTCGCGGCTCCGGTCGGGAACCTTGCTGGACGGCACGCGCCTCGAGCTGGCGCGGCGCGGGGAGCTGCTGGACGTGATCGTGCACGGACGGTCGGCGCACGCCGGCGTCAACATCGACGGCGGGCGCAACGCGCTGGTCTCGCTCGCCCGGCTGGTGACGGTGGATCTGCCCGACTGCGCGATCGCGGACCTCCTCGCCTTCGCGGCACACGCCGGCGAGGACACGAAAGGCATCGCCCTCGGACTGGACCGCCTGGCCGCGCCGGGGTGGGGCGGGTGGACGGTGAACGTGGCCACCTTGCGCAAGGATCCGAAGTTCGGCGGCAAGCTCGCGCTGGTGATCAACTTGCGCCGCCCTCCGCCGCTGACGGGAACGCAGTCGCGCGAGCGGCTCTTCGAGGAAGTGCGGAGGTTCTCTGCCCGCCTCGAGCCGCGCGAGTACTACTTCGAGGACAAGCCGCTGGCGTTCGATCCGCAGGCGAAGCTGGTGCGCAGGCTGATGGATGCCTATGCGCGGGCAACCGGCGAGCGCCCTCCCCCGGCGATCTCCGGAGGGGGCACGTACGCAAAGCGGATCCCCAACGCCATCGCCTACGGGATGTGGTTCCCGGGAAAGCCCTACCCGGGACACGACGTCGACGAGAAGATCTCCGTGGCGGACCTGGAGCGCGGGCTGGACGTGCTGGTGGAGACGCTGCGCGACCTTGCGGGCGGCCCGCCGCTGCAGGATCCCCTCCGCCCGTAGTACTGTGCGCCCCCTCATGCGCATCGCGAGACGCGTTCAGGAGCTGGCGCAATCGGACATCCGCCGCATGACGCGGGAGTGCGAGCGGCTGGACGGGATCAACCTCGGCCAGGGCATCTGCGACCTGCCGACGCCCGCGCCGGTGCGCGACGGGGCCATCGCGGCCATCCGCGAGAACCGCAGCACCTACTCGTTCGCGGAAGGCGCCCGGGAGTTGCGGGACGCCATCGCCCGCAAGCTCGACCAGGACAACGGCCTGCGCGCGGATCCGGTCGGCGAGATCTGCGTCACCGTCGGCGCGAGCGGCGCGTACACCGCGGCCATCCACGCGCTGCTCGATCCCGGCGACGGCATCCTGCTCTTCGAGCCGTATTACGGCTATCACCTGAACGCCGCGCTGGTTGCCGGGCTGGTGCCCGGGTTCGTCACCCTCGCGCCGCCGGACTTCACCCTGCGCGAGGAGGCGCTGGAGGCGGCGATCACCCCGCGGACCCGGGCGATGGTGGTGTGCACGCCCGGGAACCCGAGCGGGAAGATGTTCTCCCGCGAAGAGCTGGCGATCGTCTCCCGCGTCGCGCGCCGGCGCGATCTCCTGGTGATCACCGACGAGATCTACGAGTACATCCGCTACGACGGGCGCCCGCACCTCTCGCCCGCGGCGATCGACGGCCTGGGCGAGCGCACCGTCACCATCATGGGCTTGTCGAAGACCTTCAGCATCACCGGCTGGCGGCTCGGCTACACCTTCGCTCCGGCGGAGATGACCCGGGCGATCACGCTGGTGAACGACCTCTACTACGTCTGCGCGCCCACCCCGCTGCAGCTGGGGGCGGCGAAGGGATTCGACGCGCCCCGCAGCTACTTCGACGAGCTGCAGTCGGGCTACCAGCAGAAGCGGGAGCGGATCTGCGCCGCGCTGCACGAGGCGCGCCTCGAGCCGATCGTTCCCCAAGGCGCCTACTACGTGCTGGCGGACTGCAGCCGGCTCGGGTTCGCCACCTCGCGCGAAGCGGCGATGCACCTGCTCACCACCACGCGGGTTGCTTCCGTCCCGGGGAGCGCCTTCTACCGCGGGCCCGAAGGAGAGAAGCTGCTGCGCTTCTGCTTCGCGAAGGACGACGCCGTGCTGGATCAGGCGTGCGGAAGGCTCGCCAGCCTGCGATGAGATCTCCGCTCCTCCCCATCTTCCTCATCGTGGTGGTCGACGTGCTCGGCCTCACGGTGATGTTTCCGCTGCTGCCATTCTACGCGGAGCACTTCGGCGCCAGCCCGGCCGTGGTCGGCCTGCTGGTGAGCACGTACGCCCTCTGCCAGCTGGTCGCGGGGCCGGTGCTCGGGCAGATCTCGGACCGCGTCGGCCGCAAGCCCGTCCTCACCGTCAGCCAGATCGGCACCTTCGCCGGCTTTTTGGTGCTGGCGTACGCGCCAAACCTCTTCATCGTCTTCCTCGCCCGGATCATCGACGGCCTCACCGCCGGAAACCTCTCCATCGCGCAGGCGTACATCGCGGACGTCACCGCTCCGAAAGAGCGGGCGCGCGCGTTCGCGGTGATCGGGATCGCCTTCGGGATCGGCTTTCTCATCGGACCTGGCGCTTCGGGGTATCTGACGAAGCACTACGGGTTCCGTGTTCCGATCCTCTGCGCGGCGGGGCTGTCCCTGCTCAGCATCCTCGGGACCACGTTCCTGCTCCCGGCAGTGCCCCCGCACCCCGGCGGGGAGCAGCCCGCGGAGGACGCGGAGGCGCCCGTCGGGCCCGGCGGGAAGCGGCTGAAGCTCCTGGACTGGGGCGCGTACCTGCAGTACTTCCGCCGGCCGCTGCTCGGCGGCCTCCTCGCGGAGTTCTTCCTCTTCACCTTCGCGTTCGCGACGTTCACCTCGGGCTTCGCGCTCTTCGCGGAGCGGCGCTTCACCTGGCACGGCGCGGCGTTCGGGCCCAAGGAGGTCGGGTACGTGTTCATGTACTCGGGCCTCCT
>JBGQLA010000169.1:0-10217 GCA_041499865.1 Deltaproteobacteria bacterium | reverse complement strand
CGCGGCGCAACTTCGAGCTCAATGGGCTCGTTCCCGACAAGCACGCTTTCGTCGTAGGCGACGTGCTGGAGTTCCTGCGCGCGGAGCAGAAGCCGTTCGACCTGATCGTGCTCGATCCTCCGGCATTCGCCAAGACGCAGAAGGCGGTGCCGGCGGCGCTCGACGGGTATGCCTCGCTGCATCGGGCGGCGTTGACGGCGCTGGCGCCCGGCGGCATCCTCGCGACCGCGTCCTGCTCGGCGCGCGTCTCGGCGGAGGAGTTCCTCGGCGCGATCCGGGAGGCAGCGGGAAAGACGCACACCGATCTCCAGCTCCTCGAGGAGAAGCGGCAGCCTCCCGACCATCCCGCGCTGCTGGCGTTCCCGGAAGGGAAGTACCTCAAGTTCTTCGTCCTCCGGAAGACGGGCTGAGATGGTCCTCGCCGGGCAATACCTCGAGCGCAGCGTGGTGGTGGGCGAACTGGACGCGCTCTTCCACCGCGGCACCCGCGAGCCGCCCTGCGCGATCGCCGCTCCCCACCCTGCGCTGGGCGGCAGCATGCTCTCGCCGGTCGTCGCGGAGCTGGCCTGGGCGCTGACGCGCGCCGGGCACCCCACCTTGCGCTTCGACTATCGCGGGGTGGGCGCGTCGCGCGGCGTCTCCGGCCAGCGCGCCGGGAGCGAGCGGATCGAGGACCTGCGCGAGGAGGTCGCGGACCTGCACCGGATCTGCGAGCACCTGCTCGCGACCACCCGCATGTCCGCCGCTTGCGCCGTGGGGTACAGCTTCGGCGCGGCGGTCGCGCTGGAGGCCGCAGAGGATCCCCGCATCGCGCGGCTGGTCCTGATCGCGCCGCCCACGGCCATCTACGACTTCGCCGCGCTGGCGGCGGTGCGCAAGCCGCTGCTCGTGGTGTGCGCCCAGCATGACCGGTACTCCGCTCGCGGCGCGCTGAAGCTGCCGGAAGGTGCGACGCTGGAGGTGATCGCGCACGCCGATCACTTCTTCGCCCGCGGTCTCACGGAGCTGGGCAAGACGGTGGCGTCCTGGCTGCGAGGCGAGCGGCCGGAGCTCGTCGCCCCTGAAGACGCCGCCTCGACGGGGACGAAGATCGTCGAGCTGGATCCCGGGGACGGCGAGCCGCTGGAGCTGGACGTAGATCCGGAATAGCCCCCGCGCGTTTCCCCGAAATAAGGCGGCTTTCGCCGCGTTTCCCAGGGGTGGAGGTATGCTGCGAACCATGACTGCGGGAACCCTCGGTGCGCGTCTGGGCTTGCGCGAGCGCTTGATCGTCGCGGCGATCGCCGCGGCTGCGCTGCTGCTGTTCGGGCTCGCGGGCTGCTCGCGAAATCCCGCGCCCGTGCTGGAGATGACGGCTGACGCGATCCCCGGCCGGATCGAGGTGGAGCTGCGGGCGCCCGCGACCGTGCCCGGCAAGGTGATCGATCAACAAGAGCAGGAAGACGACCTCTACGGCGATGCCTTCTCGCCCGAGTACGACCTGGAGATCGAGGTCGAGCCGGGCACCGAGGCGCAGGTGCTGGCGGAGCTTCGCCAGCGCAAGGACGTGATCTGGGCGGAGCCGGTCGTCCGCTACCACGGGCTCTGGGTTCCCGACGACCCCGACTTCTCGAAGCAGTGGCACCTGAAGGCCGCCGGCGCCGAGCGGGCGTGGGACGCCACGCGCGGCGAAGGCGTCACCGTCGCCGTGATCGACACCGGCATCTACCCGGTCGACGATCTCGATCCCGCGCGCATCGTGAAGGGCTGGAACTTCGTCGCCAACAACGAGGACGCGCGCGACGACCACGCGCACGGCACGCACGTCGCCGGGACCATCGCGCAGAGCACCGGCAACGGAAAGGGAGTCGCCGGGATGGCGCCGCTGGCGCGGCTGATGCCGATCAAGGTGCTCTCCGCGTCGGGAAGCGGGAACTCGCACGACATCGCGGAAGGGATTCGCTGGGCCGTCGACCACGGGGCACGCGTGCTCAACCTGTCGCTGGGCGGCGGAGGCCGCTCGCTGGCGATGGAGTCCGCGGTCGAGTACGCGCGCAGGCGCGGCGCGGTGGTGGTGTGCGCGGCGGGAAACAGCGGCTCGCGAGGCGTCTCGTATCCCGCGGCGTACCGCGGCGCTTTCGCGGTCAGCGCGGTGGGCCCCAAGGGGCGGCTCGCGCCCTACAGCTCGTTCGGGCCCGAGGTGGCCATCGCCGCTCCGGGAGGCGACAAGTCGCTGGGCGAGGAGAGCGGGGTCCTGCAGCAGACGCTCGCCGAAGGCAGCACCACCGAAGCCGGCTATCGCTGGTTCCAGGGCACCAGCATGGCCACCCCGCACGTCGCGGGAGCGGCGGCGCTGGTGATGTCGCTCGGCGTCTCCTCGCCGGCCGCGGTGGAGGAAGTGCTGAAGAGCACCGCGCGCCATGCGCCGGAGAGCAGCAGCGAATGGTACGGAGCGGGCCTGCTCGACGCGGCGGCGGCGGTGCGCAAGGCGACGTTCTGGTGGGGCTTGTGGCGTCTCGGGTTCGCGGTCCTCGGGGCCTGGTTCGCGATCCGCCACGCGCGCGCCGTCGGACAGCTCAGGCCCGGCGAGAAGCCCGGCGCATCGTTCTGGGCCGGCCTCGCCGCGGGCGCCGGCGCGCTGGCCATCCTCGCGCCGATGGGCGGCGAGCGCATCTCCCTGCTCTCGTTCCTCGCCCTGCCGCCGGCGGCCTGGCCGCAGCGCTTCCTCACCCCGTTCGCCGGCTACCTCGGCTGGAGCGGGCTGGTGCCGTTCGCGCTCGCGCTGCCGGCGCGGCTCGCGGCGCGGCCGCTGCAGAACGCCTTCGGCGGGCTGGTCGCGGGGCTCGCGTTCGGGTGGGCGGGCACGCTCCTGCACGCCGCGATCTGGCGGACCGTGGCGCTGCCGTGGATGCCTGCGCTGCTGGTGCCGTTCTGGCTGCTGGCCAGCGCGATCTTCGTCTGGGCGGCGGGCCGCGGCCTGCTGGCGCGGGAGCCGCTGCGATGAAGGTGAGCGGGACGGTGGAGTTCGTCGATCTGGAAGGCGGCCTCTACCGCCTGAGCGCCGAGGACGGGAAGCGGTACACGCTGATCGGCGCGCGGGGCGAATTGAAAGCGGCGAAGGGCGCCCGCGTGGAAGTGGAAGGATCGCTCGACGAGGGATTCGGCGTCGGGATGTCCGGGCCGCAGCTTCGCGTGGCGAGAATCCGCAAGCTCTGAGGGGTCTTGCTACGCGCCGTAGCGCAGCGTCATCCAGGCCCGCACTCCCCAGATCATCGCCAGCATCCAGATCAGACCGAGGATCACGGCGGCGCCCAAACCCGGGCCGCCGGGGACCTCTTCCGCATCGGAAGGGGGGTCCGCGCGCACCAGGCGCGACAGCCGCCAGAGGCCGCCGATCAAGATCACGGCGCCGAGCACCAGCATCCAGGGCGAGGGCGACAGGTCCGGATCCTCCAGGCCGAGGAGGAAGGCGCCGCCGGCGATGCCGTTGTTCACCGCGTGCGCGATCATCGCGGGCCAGAGCGACCCGCTCCACACCCGCAGCGCCGCGAGCAGGACGCCGATCTCCATCAGCCCGACGAATCCCACCGGATCCATGTGCAGGAACGAGAACAGGGCGCCGCTGACCAGAAGCGCGGCGAGCAGGCCGAGCGTGCGCCGCAGCGCCGGGAGGGCGAAGCCGCGGAAGAAGATCTCCTCGCCGATCGGCGCCGCGAGGGTCACGGTGATCGCCATCGGGATCGCGTGCATGCGAAAGATGGCGTCCAGCATCCGCTGCTTGGCGTCGAAGTCCTGCACCCACCCCTGGGGCAGCACGTCGCGCGCGGCCCAGGTGACGAACGAGACCACGGGCTGGTTCGCGGCGGCCGCGGCGATCGCGACCAGGACGTGCTTCCAGGAGACGCGCCGGAACCCGAGATACGGGGCGAAGCGCAAGCCGGCGAATCCGAGGACGAACCCGGCGGGAAGGGCGATGGCCAGCGCCTCCGTGATCCACAGGCCGCTGACGATGCCGTGCTGCTGGGCGGGCCCGCCGATGGCCAGCATCCCGCAGAGGAGCGCGACGTATGCGGCGAAAGCCGACCCCGCTCCCAGCTTGCCTGACGGAGGCATGAGCCGCGCCCCATACCACGTCGGATGGCCCAATTCACCCGGAACGCCGGGTGCGTCGAGGCCGTCCGGCGATTACGCTCCAGCGAAAGATGGCTGACGACGAACACGTTCCCGCCGGGCGGCTGCGCAGGCTGAGCCGCCTGGCCTATCTCACCGCCAGGACCACCGGCGACCTGCTCGCGGCGCAGGCGCGCCGCAAGCTGACCGGCGACGACGTTCCGCACGAGGACCTGCGCAAGGCGGGCGAGCGTATCCTCGCCACGCTGGGAGAGCTGAAGGGTGCCGCGCTCAAGCTCGGGCAGGCCCTGGCGATGGATCCCGACGCGCTGCCGGAGGAGACCCGCAGCGTGGTGGCGAAGCTGCTCTCGCAGGCGCCGCAGCGGATGGAGTTCTCCCAGGTGGCGGAGGTGATCCGCTCCGAGCTGGGCAAGCCTCCCGACGAGCTGTTCGCGGAGTTCGAGCGGGAGCCGCTGGCGGCGGCGTCGCTCGGGCAGGTGCACGCCGCGCGCCTCCACGACGGCCGCGAGGTGGTGGTGAAGGTGCAGTACCCCGGCATCGAGAAGGCGCTGGAGAACGACCTCTCGAACGCCGCGGTGCTGGTGCGCGGGTTCGCGCTCACCGGCCGGGCCCTCGACGGGCGCGTGTACTACGACGAGCTGCGCGCGTCGCTCTTGCGGGAGCTGGACTACGTGCAGGAGGCGGCGCAGGCGGACGCGTACCGGGCGGCGGCTTCCCGCTATCCGGAGCTGGTGGTTCCGGAGGTGGTGAAGGAGCGCAGCGCGATGCGGGTGCTCTGCCTCACGCACCTGCACGGCCAGCCGCTGCTCGACTTCATCGAGTCGAAGGCTTCCGACGAGGAGCGGTTCCGGGTGGCGCGCCTGTTGATGTTCGCCATCTGGGGGCCGTTCTACGCCGCTCGCCTGGTGCACGCGGACCCGCACCCGGGCAACTTCTTCGTCCTGCCCGACGGGCGCCTCGGCGTCCTCGACTTCGGCGCCACCAAGGAGCTCTCGCTGCGCTTCGCCACCGTCTACCGCACGCTGCTCGACGAGAACGCCGCCGGCCGGATGCATCCCGACGTCGGGCCGATGCTGAAGCAGGCCGGATTCAGGTTCCTCGGCGACGACGAGGAGGACGCGTTCGAGTTCTGCCAGCGGCTGGGAGACATCGTCCAGCGGCCGATCCAGAGCGAGACGTACGACTTCGGCTCCGAGGCGCTCACCTGGGAGGTGAAGCGGGCGTTCCGCAGCGATCCGCGGCTCGGGCTGAGCATCAAGCCGCCCGCCGAGGCGCTGCTCTTCTATCGCTCCGCGGCGGGGCTTGCCCAGGACCTGCGCCTGCTCAAGGCGCGCGGTCCGGTGCGTTCCGTCCTCAAGGAGATTCAGGAGCGCGGAAGCGCGTGGTAAAGGCAGCCGCAGTGGACCGCCCCCAGCGCTTCGTCGATACCGAGGAGCAACTCGCCGCCTGCGTGGACGACGTGACGCGCAGCGCGCAGGTCGGACTGGACACGGAGAGCAACGGGTTCCACGCCTACTTCGAGAGGGTGTGCCTGCTGCAGATCGCCACTCCGGCCTCGGACTGGGCCGTCGACCCGCTGGCGCTCCCGCTCTCGCCGCTCCTGCCGCTCTTCGCCGACCCGGCGCGCGAGTGCATCCTGCACGCGGCCGAGTACGACGTGCTGTGCATGAAGCGCGATTACGGGCTGTCGTTCGGGCGCATCTTCGACACCCACGCCGCCGCCAAGACGCTGGGGATCGACAAGGTCGGGTTGCACAACCTGCTCGCCGACCAGCTCGGGGTGGAGATCGCGGTCGACGAGCAGCGCAGCGACTGGGGCAAGCGCCCGCTCTCGCCGCAGCAGCTGGAGTACGCGATCGCGGACGTGCGCTACCTGCTGCCGCTGCGGCAGAAGCTTGCGGATCAGCTCGCCGCCCGCGGGTTTCTGGCGGAAGCGGAGGCGGAGTTCGGGCGGCTGATCGCGAAGCAGCCGCGCCCGCGCGAGTTCGACCCGGAAGGGTGGCAGAAGATGAAGGCCGCCCGCACCCTGGACGGACGCGGCCGCGCCGTGCTGCGCGAGCTGTACCTGCTCCGGGATCGGCGAGCCCGCGAGCTGAACCGGCCGGCGTTCAAGGTGCTCTCCGATCTCTTCCTCTCCGAAGCGGCGCGGCGGGTCCCGAAGAACCAGGAGGAGCTGCTCCGCGTTCCGGGCACGTCGGCGAGCGCGCTGAAGAAGATCGGCGGAGAGCTTCTCGCGGCGGTCCAGGCGGGCGCCGGGTCGGAGCCTCTGCCGCGTCCACGGCCAGGGGGCAGCGACGGGCAGCGCTGGCGCCGCGGCGCACCCGGCGCGCCCTCTCCGGAGATCGAGGAGCGGTACGAGCGCCTCCGCCGCTGGCGCAAGCGACGCGCCGAGGCGCGCAAGGTGGAGGTGCAGGTGATCGCGCCCAACGCAGTGCTCTGGTCGATCGCCCGCTCGAATCCGGCCGACCTCGACGCCCTCGCCGGCGTCGAAGGGATGGACGCCTTCCGGCTCGAGCAGTACGGCCCGGAGATCCTCGAGACGCTGCGCAAGGACCCTGCCCAGCAGGAGTTGCTGTAGCAGGCCGACCCCCGGGAGATGTCCGCCTTTTCAAGCCGGAGGCTCCTAGAAGTTCGCTCCAGCCTTGGGCTCGGGCACCGTCGCGGAGAGCCGCGGCGCGGAGCCGCCGGCGAGGATGCGGTACGCGCTCCAGGCCCCGACCACCACCTTGATGTACCGGCGCGTCTCCTTGTACGGCACGTCCTCCACCCACTCGTCGAGCTCCCGGCCGGCGCCGCGCACCGCCCACGGCGTCGCCGCCCGCGGCCCCGCGTTGTAGGCCGCGAGCGCGACCGCGGGATCGCCGAAGCGACCGACCAGCTCCGAGAAGTACCAGCCGCCGAGATCGATGGCGGTCGCGGGATCCGCCAGCTGCTCGTCGCGCAGCGCCGGGCGCCCGAGGACCACCGCGGCCCGCCTCGCGGTGGCGGGCAGGAGCTGCAGCAGCCCGACGGCGCCGGCCGCGCTGCGCACGTCGGGCCTGAACAGGCTCTCCCGCCGCATCACCGCCAGCAGCAGATAGGGATCGAGGCGCGTGCGCTCCGAGGCGCGGGCGATCTGCGCCGGAAACGCTTCCGGATACGCGGCCTCGAGCAGGGAGCGCGGCGCCCGCGGTCCGCGATCTCCCACCAGCGCGATCGCCAGCAGCACCGAGCGATCCGGACGGCCGGCGCGCTGGTAGATGGGAAGGGCGAGGGCCCCGGCATCTCCGGGGTGCCGCTGGACGAACCAGTCCGCTTCGGCGGACGCCTCGGCGAGGAACCCGAGCGAGGCGAGCTCGGCCGCGACGGCCAGCTCCGGCGGCGGAGCGTCCGGCGCGGTCCTCGTGCCGGGGAAGGGCGCCGGCTGCGCGCTGGCCTCGCCCAGCCGCTCGCGCGCGAGCAGGCCGTACCAGCCGATCGAGTCGAGCTCGGTGACCCGGCGGTAGAGCCCCACGGCGGCTTCCGGCTTTCCGGCGCGGGCCTGCCAGTAGAGGCCTTGGGCGCGCTCCTCGTCGGAAGCCGCGCTCGCGGCGAACTCCGCGAAGCGCTCCGACGCGTCGCCCGCCTGGTCCTGCCAGGAGAACCAGGCCAGCGTCCAGCGCGCGAGCGAAGAGTTGGGGCCGGCGCGCTTCGCGGCGAGCGGGACGAGCTTCTTCCGCGCCTCCTTGCGCTTTCCGGCGTCGGTGAGCAGCCGCGCGCTGAACAGCGTGCTCTCTTCCGCTTCCAGCGCGTTGGGGAACTTCTTCGCGACCGCGGCGGCGATCCGCAGGGCCTCGACCTCCAGCCCCCGCCGCGCCCGATCGCGGGCGAGCAGCATCCCGGCCGGCGCCGACACGCGCGCGCTCCCGTGCTTCCAGGCCTCCTCGAGCGACGCGCCGGCATCGGTGCGTCGCCCATCGGCCGCCAGCGCCCGCGCGTGGAGCAGGAGCGCTTCCGCGCGATCCTCTCCGGCGAGCATTCCGGCGGCGACCTCCGCTTGCGCCACGGCCGCAGCCGGCTGGCCGCCCGTAAGCAGCCGCGACGCCCGGAGCAAGAGCTCGTGCCCGGTCGGCTCCGGCAAGGCGATGCCCAGGTCGCGTTGCGTCGCCCGGGCGGTCTCCGCCGAAGGGTGCTCGGGATGACGCAGCCAGAAGGTCCGCAGCGCCTCCGCCGCCTCGCGGGCCCGGTCCGGCTGGGCGCGGAGGGCCTGCGCCGCGTCCCAGGCGAGCCCGGCCTCGACGTCGGGCGGCTGGCCGGGCAAAGCAGCCGCCCGGATCGCGGCCTGCCAGGCCGCGGGGAACTCGCCGGCAGCGAGCAAGGCATCGGCGAGCAGCGCGGAAGCGCGAAGCGAGGCTGGTCCCTCCGCGGTCGCCGCCATGCGCAGCGGCCGGATCGCTTCCGCCGGCGTTCCGGCGTTCAAGAGCGACTCGCCTTCGAGCACCCGGGCGTAGGGTTCGAGGGGCCCGAGGTTCCCCGCGTCGCGGAGCGCCGACGCCGCTTCCTTGTGCTTGCCCTGCGCAACGAACGCGCGCGCGAGGACGAGTCGGCACCGCGGTTCCGGGCACGCTTTCGCGGCCGCTTCGGCCTCGGCCACCTTGCCTCCGGCCAGGAGGGCGCCCGCTTGCCCGGCTGGATCTGGAGCAGGCGAAACGCGAGTGCCTTCGAGGGCGAGCAGGGCGGTAGCGAGCACAGAAAGAGTTGAAGTCACGTGGTCTTATCCCATTCCCTTGCCGGAAAAGCCGGTCCTGCACACATTCCCGCGCCGCGCTCCGCCCCGAGGTGGCGGAGCTTGACGCGTTCTGTTATATGCCCGCGCCTCGTAAGGAGGTTCGATCGAATGTCGCTCTTGGCGAAGCCGTTTCCAACCGAGATGACCACGCCCATCAATCTCGAGGGCAACAAGAAGATGTCGGTGGAGGCCCATCGCAACCTCTTTTGCACCGCCTATGACGAGTGCCTCAACGAGGCGGTCAAGCGCGGCTGGAACAGCTTCACCTGCGTGCGCTGCCCGAACTACAGCATGACGCACGTTGCGCCGGAGAATTCGATCGAGGCCTTCGCCACGCAGCGCAAGTCGGCTTAGCGCCCGTACAGGAGCAGGACCCAGAGGCGCCCCGGGCCGTACTGCCTGGACGTTGCGTACAACGCGCCTACGCCGAGCCGGGTCCATCTTGCCTCGGCGATGTTCTTGGACGTGCCGACGTCGTCGGGACCGCTTCCCACGTACAGCTCGGCGACCGCGCTGGACAGCTCGGGCACCTGCTCTAGCGCTCTCTCCGGCAGCGCGCGGTCCAGCTTCATCTGATCCGCCTCCGCCACGCTGCGCACTTCGCGGGCCGCGACGCCGTCCAGCGCCGAATCGCGCTTGAGCGGGGGAAGGCCGTGCTTCTGGCGCTCGCCGGCGAGGAATCGGGCGACGTCGCCGGCGGGGTCCGAGCTTCCCACGACCGGGACCGCGAGCACTTCGGTGAGGTACACCCCTTCGCCGCCGTCGGCGGTGAGCCCTGTGGCAGCGCCCAGGCCGAGGCGGCGGTGATGCGGATCGAGCAGGTTCGCGAGGTGTGCGGGCGAGCTGACGATGGCTTCGTGCGCGCTGCCGACATCGTTGGAAAGACCGATGTTTTCGCCCACGCTCCGGTAGGGATAGCCCCGCGCCCGCAGCCGGTCGCCGGGGGTTCCGTCCGAGGGGAGCACGTGCGCGAACGTCCGCAGCCGCGCCATCTCCCGGCTGTGCCCTTCCGCCGCGGCATCCAGCTCTCGATCGCGCTCCAGCGCGGGAAGCCCGTGCGAGGCGCGCAGGCGCCGGATGGACTCCTCGACGCCCGCCAGGCCCGTTCGCGGCGGTCCTTCGGGGGGCGGCCGGCTCGGAGGCTGAACTCCGGCGAACACACGGCGGATTGCCGCGACCTGCGGGCCTCCGGGGCCTTCCGCCAGCACTTCGATGGAGTGCTCGCCGCGCGCCTTCAGCGCCACCGTCGCCGAGAAGCCGGGTCCGGCGCTGGCGATCTTCATCTCCTCCACCTCGCCGGACGGGCGGGTGATGAACAGCCGCGGCCCGTGCAGCCCCTCCGCCAGCGTTCCGGACACGG
>JBGQLA010000168.1:0-10395 GCA_041499865.1 Deltaproteobacteria bacterium | reverse complement strand
TGGCGGCGGTGCGGTCCTGGCAGCGGCAGCGGCGGCTTGCCGCCCTGGTGCCGGCGGCCCGCTTCAACCAGGTGCTGGAGGGCGCGGGCTCTGCGCAGGGCGTGGCCAAGGGATCGCTGCTCGGCCTCGGCCTCTTCTTCCTCTTCCTCGCCGCCGCGGGACCGCAGTGCGGGGAACGGACGGAGCTGGTCAAGCGCACCGGCATCGACCTGGTGATCGCGCTCGACGCTTCCAACAGCATGCTGGCGCGCGACGTGAAGCCCTCGCGCCTGGAGCGGGCGAAGCTGGAGGTGACCGCGCTGCTCGAGCGGCTGAACGGAGACCGGGTCGGGCTGGTGGTGTTCGCGGGCGACGCCTTCATCCAGTGCCCGCTCACCACCGATTACGCGGCGGCACGCATGTTCCTGCGGGCGGTCGAGCCGGTGAGCATGGCCACGCAGGGCACCGCCATCGCCGACGCGCTCTACCAGTCGAAGGAAGTGCTCGAAGGCGGCGGCCGCGGCGACGCCGGCAAGGCGGTGCTGCTGATCACCGACGGCGAGGACCAGCGCGGCGATGCCCTGGACGCCGCCTCGGCGCTGGGGGAAGCCGGGATTCGCGTCTTCGCGGTGCCCGTCGGGGGGACCGAAGGCGAGCCGATTCCGCTCCTCGACCGGAACGGCAACCTCGAGGGGTACAAGAAGGACAAGCAAGGCCACACGGTGCTCACCCGGACCGACGTGGCCGGGCTGCGGGAGTTGACGTCGCGGGGAGCCGGGCTCCTCCTGCAGGGCTCCGGCGCGGATCTCGGCGTGCTGAAGTTCCTGCCCGAGCTGGAGAAGATCCAGAAGGGCGAGTTCGAGTCGCGCCTCTCCGTGCAGTACGACGACAAGTACCCGTGGTTCGCCTGGCCGGCGTTCGCGCTGCTCTGCGTGGCCCTGGCGCTGGGCGAAGGGCGGCTGCTGCGACGGAGGCCCGGGTGAGCGCGCTGCTTTTGGCGATGCTCCTCGCCGCGCCGGAGCGCGTGGTGGTGGTGGCGAAGAAGGTCGAGCCGCCCGGCGTGTTCCAGCGGATCCGCAAGCCTGTGGAACGCGCTTTGCGCAGGCTCTACCAGCGCGAGGACGAGGACGTGGCGCGCGGCAACGCCCTCGCGGCCCAGGACGATCCCGACGGCGCCCTGCGCGAGTACGACAAGGCGCGCGCGCAACGCCCCGGCGATCCGCGGATCGCGTACGACCGTGCGACGGTCTTGCTGAAGATGGATCCGAAGGCCGCGCCGGTCGCTGCGGCCGAGGCGTCGCAGGCGCTGCAGAACGGCGACGCCGAGCTGAAGCCCAAGGCGGCGTACGACCTCGCCCTCGCCACCGAGGCCATGGGCCACGCGGACGACGCGATCCGCGAGTACGGCGCCGCCCTCGCGCTCGATCCCTTTGACGTCGATTCCAAGGTGAACCTGGAGCTGCTCCTTCGCTCGCAGGAGCAGCGCCGGCAGAGCCCGGCCGGGCAGCCGAAGGAGGAGAAGCCGGCGCAACAGGGCGGGCAGCAGAAGCCACAGCCGCAGCAAGGCGATGCCTCGAAGAAGCAGGACCAGCCGCCCAGGGACCCGAACGCGGGGCAGCAGCAGAACCCCGACCCACAACAGCAGTCGCAGGAGCAGCAGCAGCCGCGCCCCGACAGCGCCCACCCGGACAAGCCGGTGGACCGCAGCGAGGCGCAGCGCTTGCTCGATGCGCTGCGGGCGAGCGAAAAGCAGCTCCAGACCTGGCGGTTCGCGAAGAAGAAGACCGACGTGAGGAAGCGAAGTGATCCTGAGAAGGACTGGTAACGCGCTCTGCGCCCTGCTGCTCGTTGCCCTGCCCGCGCTCGGCGCGGCGGAGGTGGAGCTGTCCGCCTCGACGGACGTGCGCGAGGTCGCCCTGGACGACACGCTGGTGCTCCGGATCACCGCCAGGTACTCGTCGAGGGACGAGAGCGGAGATCTGGAGGTCCCGGCCTTCACCGGTTTCGACGTGGTGAACCGCTCGCGATCGGAGCAGATGAGCTTCTCCTTCGGCGGCGGGACGGCCTCGGTGGAGCGGACGGTGATCACGGCCCTCACGCTCACCCCGAAGCGCGTGGGCGACCTGACCATCGAGCCGGTGAAGCTCGAGTACCGGGGGAAGAAGGTCCAGACGGAGCCGATCGCCATCCACGTCGTCCCCGCCGGACAGGCGGCGCGGGGCGGGCGCGGCGCGGACCCGCGCGCAGACGCCGCCGATCCCTTCGCCGACGTGCATCCCGGGCAGCGGGACCTGCTCCTCCGGGCGGCGGTGGACAGCGACCGTCCTTTCGTCGGCCAGCAAGTCACCTATTCCCTGTTCCTGCTCGCGCGGACCAACGTGAGCAGCATCGAGAAGCTCTCCAGCCCGCGGCTCGACGGGTTCTGGAGCGTCGACATCGAGGCCCCGCAGCAGCTGGTGCCCGAGCAGCGGATCCTGGACGGCGTTCCGTACACCTCGTACCTGCTCCGGCGGCGCGCCCTGTTTCCGTTGCGGCCGGGGAAGGCGACGATCGATCCCGCCGAGGTGCAGGTGCTCACCGGGTTCGGGATGCTCTTCTCCCGCGGCAGCTCGCGCCGCTCCTCGCAGCCTCTCCAGCTCGACGTCCAGCCCTTGCCGCCGGGCAAGCCGCCGGGCTTCGACGCCGGGAACGTGGGGCAATGGACGCTCACCGCCACCGCCGAGCCGGCGACGGTCGCGGTGGGGCAGCCGGTCACCTTCCGGGTGGTGGCCAGCGGCCGCGGCAACGTGCGCGACCTGCGCCTGCCCAGGCTCCCGGAGATCCCCGGCGTGCGCGCGTACGACGCGACCGCCTCGGACAAGGAGACCATCGAGCGCGGCCGGGTGAACGGGACGCGGACTCTGGAGCAGCTTCTCGTGCCCGAGCGCACCGGTGCGCTGGAGATCCCCGCGCTCTCGATGGACGTCTTCGATCCGGTGCAGAAGCAGTACCGGACCCTGAAGACCGAGCGGATCCCGCTGCGCGTCGCTCCGGCGGAGGGCGGGCAGGCCGCGGCGCAGTCCGTGTCCCAGAACCTCCTCCCCGCGGGCGGCGTCCGGCCGATCCGGCTGCGCCTCGCCACGGTGGAGCGGGCAGCGCCGCCCTGGACGCGGCCGTGGTTCTGGCCGCTCCTGGGCGCGGCGCCGTTCGGAGTCGCCGTCGCGCTCGGGCTCGCGGGGCTGCGGCGGGTCCTCCAGATCGATCCCGGCGAGAAGCGCGTCAAGCTGGCGCGGGGCGCGGCGGCGAAGCGGCTGAAGGGCGCGCGGGCACTCTTGCAGCGCGGGGAGTCGGTGGCGTTCTACGCCGAGGTGGTGCGGGCCGTGACCGGATACCTGCTCGACAAGCAGGGGATCGCGGCCGCGGGGCTCACCCGCGACGAGCTGGGGGCCGCGCTTCGCGCCCGCGGGCACGCCGAGGAGACCGTGCGCAGGCTCCTGCGGGTCCTCGACGACTGCGACCGCGCGCGCTTCGCTCCGGGCAGCGGCGACGCGCCGGCGCGCGAGGCGATGCTGGGCCGCGCGGACCAGGTGCTCAACGAGCTGGATCGGGGGGGCGCGTGACCCTGCTCCTCGCCCTCCTCCTCGCCAGCGCCGAGCCGCCGGGCGCGCAGCTCTTCGCCGACGCGAACGCGGCCTTCCTCTCCGGCGACCTGTCCCGGGCGATCGCCGCGTACGAGGCGCTGGTCTCCGAAGGAGTGACTTCGCCGGCGCTGGAGACGAACCTCGGCGCCGCCTGGCTGCGGCAGGGCAAGCGCGGGCTGGCGGCGCTGCACTTCGAGCGGGCCCTGTTCCTCGATCCGGGGGACGAGGACGCGCGCGCCAATCTCCTGGAGGTGCGGCGGGGAAACGTGGACCGCCTGGAGGGCGAACCGGAGGATGGCGGAGCGGAGACGCTGGCGCGGCTGCTCGCGCCCCTTCCCGCCTTCACCTCGGGGATCGCTTTGGTCATCCTCTGGGGCGCGGCGTGGGTGCTGCTCGGAGTGCGCGCGCTGCGCGGCGGGTCGAGGTGGCTCTCGCTGGTGACGGCGGGATGCCTTGCCGGCGCCGCGCTGGCGGCGCTCATCTCCTGGGGGGCGGCGGCCGGGCGGCGGATGGCGCTGCGGCGGGGCGTGGTGGTCGCGCATTCGGTTCCCGCCCGCGAGGGTCCGGCGGAGAAGAGCGCCAGCCGGTTCGAGATCCACGAGGGCACCACCGTGCACGTCGACGACGAGGATTCCGGCTTCCGCCGCGTCAAGCTGGCGAACGGCCTCACCGGCTGGGTTCCGGCGCCGTCGGTCGAGCTGGTGGTGCCGCCCGGTTGGGCAGGGCGTCCGGTGCTCACCGGATCGCCGCGCGCCGCCCGGCCGTGACCCAACCGTCCGACGATCGCTTTGCGGCGAGACTGCGCGGATTCGGCCCGGTCGGGATCCTCGCCTTTCTCATCATCTTTGCCGGGAATCTGCTCGTGGTGCCCCTCAGCGCGGTCCTGGTGCTGCTCTGGGCCTTCCGGTCGCGCACGCCATGGCGCGAGATCGGGTACGTGCCGCCCCGCAGCTGGATCGGCAGCGTCGCGGTCGGGATTGTCTTCGGGGTCGTATTCAAGCTGGTGATGAAGGCGATCGTGATGCCGCTGCTCGGCGCCGACCCGGTCAATCACGCTTATCACTACCTGGCGGGAAACACGGCCGCGCTCCCGGCAGCCTTGTACCTCATGATCGTCGGCGCGGGCTTCGGGGAGGAGACGGTGTTCCGGGGGTACATGTTCGAGCGGCTCGGGAAGCTCTTCGGATCCAGCGCGTCGGCAAAGACGGCGATCGTCCTGCTCACTTCGGCGTGGTTCGCGCTGGCGCATTACCCCGAGCAGGGGTTCGCCGGAGCCGAGCAGGCCACCATCACCGGGCTGGCGTTCGGGACGATCTTCGCGCGCACGGGCCGCATCTGGACGCTGATGTTCGCCCACGCGGCCTTCGACGTCACCGCGGTCGCGATCATCTACTGGGACCTCGAATCCGTCATCGCCCACCTCGTATTCAGGTAGGCGACCTGGAACCCGCCGGCGCAGCGCAAGCGACGGCGGCGCCGGCAGGCCGGAATGGCGACACGGCGGGATCCTGCAAGCATACTGGGCGGAGGAGGTCTGGCCATCGATGTCGGACGCGAAGATCCCTCGAGCGCGCCGCCGTCCCGCGCACGCGTGAGGAGGCACGCCGCCCTCGCCCTCCTGCTTGCCTGCGCCCTGGTGCCGCGGCTCGCCACCCTGCGCAGCGGATCCAGCGTGAGGCGCTCTGGGCGGCTTTCCTCCTCGCGACCTGCCCGGCGACCTGGTTCGTCTCGCAGCATGTCTTTATCGACGCCATGCTCGTGTTCTCGGTCTCCCGGCGCTGCTCGCCGCCGACCGGGCAGGGCAGCGGGCCACGCCCAGAGCGTATGCACTGGCCGGAGCGGCGTTCGCGCTTGCGTTCTTGAGCAAGACCACCGGAGCGCTGGTGCTCCCCGCGATGATCGCGCTCGCGCTGCGGCGCGATCCGGCGGCGTTTGCTCCGCGCAAGCTGGCGGCGGCCGCCGCGGCCGCGCTGCCGTGCCTCGGCTGGATCGCGCTGCTGCGAATCGCGAACGGCCAATGGCTCCCCAGCGCCTTTCCCACCGCCGGGATGATGCAGCGCTACCCGTTCGTGGCCTCAAGCGTCGCGCGGCCCGGGCACTACTACGCCTCGAACCTGGTCCTCTTCGCTCCGGCCTTCGCGCTGGCGCTCCTGCGCGTGCGGACGCGCGACCGCCGCGACGTGGGACCGGCGCTCTGCGCGGGGGCATTTTTCGCGGACCTCACCCTCTTCGGCCTGATGCACGGGGGTTACCAGACGCGGTACATCGCGCCTGCGTACCCGGCGCTGGCGTTGCTCGCCGGCGCGGCGGTCGCGCAGCTTCCTGCCGGCGGCGCGATCCTGACGGCCGCGCTGGTTGCCTACGGCACCGTCGGCGCTGCCGAATACGCCGTCTTCCGGACGCCGCGCTTCGCCGACTTCCGAGCCTCGGTCGCGGAGCAGTTCATACTGCTCTTCCGCTGACGCTCCGCGGGGCGAGCGAGTCCAGCCCCTCGCGGCCGATGTTCGGGTCCCAGACGTAGATCGTGTCGGAGACCAGGTTCTCCACGTGGTAGGGGTCCTTCGCCAGCAGCGGCGCGATCTCGGAGGGGTCGTCGATCCGCAGGAGCAGCGCGCCGCCTTCGCGGGGAACGAAGGGCCCCGAGCACACCATCTTTCCCTGCGCGTGCAACTCGCGCAGGTAGGCGCGGTGGCGGTCGACCGTCTTCTGCATCCGCTCCAGGGGAGCGAGGTACTTCAGGGCGACGAAGGCATAGAGGGCCATGCAGCGGCTTTTAGCACCGCTTGCGGCGCTTCCGTGAGGCGCGGCGCGTCGGACGCTCCGGAATGGACAGGCGCGACATCCGCTCCTCGGCGTCCGAGAGCAGCCCCGCTGCCTCGGCCAGGGCCTCCTCGGTCGCGATCCCGTACACGAGCGCATCGGACAGCTCGGTTTCGATCAGGTCGCGGAGGTCGGTCGGCGGCATGAGAAATACGGTAGACCGCTGGTCCGACATGGCAACTTTTCCTCTCCTGATGCTGCTCGCCGTCGTGCAGACCCCCTCCAACCGGGCCCGGGAGGTGGCAACGAGGCTTCCTTTCGCCTACCGCGCGTACCTGGAATTGCGCCGGGAGGCGGGCGCGATCGGCGACCCCGCGCTGCGCGCGGCCGTCGAGGCGCAGATCCTCGCCCCCTGGCTTCCGGCGGAGGCGTGGGCGTACGGCCATCTCGCCGAGGCGCGCAAGCTGCTCGGGGAGCCCCGGCTCGAGCTTCCGCCTGCCAAGACGGGAGACTTCCTCGCCGCGCCGGGCGGCAACTGCGAGGACGGGCACCACGGCTATCCCGGCGGGCTCGCCGTCCACACGCTGGCGGATCTGAAGGCGGCGCACGGCATGGCGGACGACTACCGGGAGGTCTACGACGTCGACCTTCACCCCGATCAGCTCCCGGCCGCCGTGCTCTGGCACGATTCGCTGAAAGCGGCGACGTTGCCCTGGCGCAGCAACGGCTCGTGCGGGCCGGAGCCGCGGATCGCGGGAGCGCCGGCGCACCACGTGCTCGGGCTCGCCGCCGGGATCCTCCGGCACCTGCCCGCCGATCTCCTCTACGTGATCGCGGCGGCGCACAGCCCGGATCCGAAGCTCATCTGCGGCTGGCTGGAGGCGGCTTCGGTGATCGCCGAGGGGAGCAAGATGAGCTGTCCCACGCGGCAGACGGTGGAGGGCTTCATCCACCATTTCGCCGACTCCCGGTCGGCGCTCGCCGTGCTCACCTGGGCGCGCTACGTGGCCCGCGCGCCCAAGGGCTGGGCGCGCTTCGACGCCTTGATCCAGGACGGCAACGACGTGCGGCTCTTCAGTCGCTCCCCTTGACCCCGCGCCGCGGGCAGAGATCCAGCACCACGCAGCGCGAGCAGTGCGGCCGGCGCGCCTCGCAGGTGCGGCGCCCGTGCCAGATGAGGAGCTGGTGCGCCCGGCCCCAGAGGCGCTCCGGCAGGAGCGCCGACAGCTCCGCCTCGACCTTGCGCGGATCCTCCTGCCGGGTGAGGCCGAGACGGCGCGAGACGCGGCCCACGTGCGTGTCGACGGGCAGGGCCGGCGTCCCGAAGGCGTGGTTCGCCACCACGCCCGCGGTCTTCCAGCCCACGCCGGGCAGCTCGCAGAGCTCCTCGCGCAGGCGGGGGATGTGTCCTTTGTGGTCGCGGGCGATGCGGGTCATGGTCTGGTGCAGGTTCTTCGCCTTCCCCCGCCAGAGCCCCACGCGCTTGATCTGCTCGCCGATGATCTCCGGGGTGCTCCGCGCGTAGTGCGCCGCCGTCGGGTAGCGGGCGAACAAGGCGGGCGTGACCTGGTTCACCACCGCGTCGGTGCACTGGGCGGAGAGCATCACCGAGACCAAGAGCTGCAGCTCGTCCTGGTACTCGAGGGCGATCTTCGCCTCCGGCATCGCCTTCTCCAGGCGGCGGACGATCTCCGCGAAGCGGCGGGAGCGGTCTGCTTTCGATTCGCGGGGCACCCTCCGCGCGTTTATCATGCGCCGCACCCCGGAGCAGCCAATGGACCTCATCGACCTGCGAAGCGACACCGTCACCCGCCCCACCCCCGGCATGCGCAAGGCGATGGCCGGCGCCGAAGTGGGCGACGACGTCTACGGCGAGGACCCCACCGTCAATGCGCTCCAGGAGCGCATCGCCGCCCTGCTGGGCAAGGAAGCGGCTGTCTGGGTTCCCACCGGGACCATGGCGAACCAGATCGCGCTGGGGTCGCTCGCGGGCATGGGCGACGAGATCATCTGCGACCGCCACTGCCACGTGGTCAATTACGAGGGCGGCGCCATCTCCGCGCTCTGGGGCGCACAGAGCCTGGTGGTCGACGGCGTCCGCGGCATCTTCACCCCGGAAGCGGTGAAGGCGGTCCTGCGGGGCAGCCAGGGCGATCACGATCCGCGGCAGAAGGTGGTCGCGCTGGAGAACACCCACAACCGCGGAGGCGGCAGCATCTGGCCGCTCGCGCAGCTCGAGGCGGTCGCGGACGTGGCGCACGCCGCGGGGCTGGCGGTGCACCTCGATGGAGCGCGGATCTGGAACGCGCACGTGGCGACGGGCATCGCGCTTGCGAAATGGTGCGCGAAGGCGGACACGGTCTCGGTGTGCCTGAGCAAAGGCCTGGGCGCGCCCGCGGGCTCGGTGGTCGCCACCACCCGCGAGCGGATGAAGATCGTCCGCCGGCTCCGCAAGCGCGTGGGAGGTGGGCTCAGGCAGGCGGGAGTGCTCGCCGCGGCGGGGATGTACGCCCTCGACCACCACCTGGAGAAGCTCGCCGAGGACCACCAGAGCGCAAAGCGGCTCGCCGCCACCGTGCCGCTCGCCTGGCACACGCCGGAGACCAACATCCTCCTCGCCGACGTGCCGGACGCGCCCGCGCTGGTTGCGGCGGCGAAGACGGAGGGCGTCCTGCTCAGCGCGGTGAGCGCCATCCGCATCCGCGCCGTGACGCACCTCGACTTCCCGCTGGCGCAGGTCGAGGAAGCGGCGGCGCGGCTGCGAAGGGCGGCGGCCCGCTTGTAGTCTTCTGCTAGAATCGCCTCTGTGGAGATGCTCGAGAGCGCTGCGCCCGCCGGGACGCCGAAGTTCGTCTCCGACCTGGATACGCTGATCCGCGCCCGCTACCCGCTCATCTATCTGGTGAGCTGGGAGGAGCAGCGCCTCGACGCCATCCTCCAGGACGTGGCGCAGAACCACGGCAAGGCGCTGTTGCAGTGGTCGGTGACCCGCGGGCTGCGCCGCGTCTCCGGCGCGCGCTCGATGAGCATCAGCGAGCAGTCGCGCGATCCGGTCGAGGCGCTGGCCGCGGTCGCCAAGCTCACCGAGCCGTCGCTGGTGGTGCTCAAGGACTTCCATCCCTTCCTCGACAGCGCGCCGGTGGTCCGGGCGATGCGCGAGCTGGCGCAGGATCTGAAGTCCACCTACACGACCGTGATCCTGCTCTCGCCCACGCTCACCATTCCGGTGGAGCTGGAGAAGGAGATCTCGGTCCTCGACGTCCCCCTCCCCTCCTTCCGCGACCTGTACCAGCTGCTCAAGGAGATCGTCGCCGTCGTGCGCAAGGGGAACAAGGCGCGCGTCGAGCTGACCAAGGACCAGGCCGAGCAGATCATCAAGGCGGCGCAGGGGCTGACGCTGAGCGAGGCGGAGAACGCCTTCGCCAAGGCCATCGCCAACGACGGGGTGCTGGACAAGGACGACATCCGCCTGGTGCTCGACGAGAAGCGGCAGGTGATCCGCAAGAGCGGGCTTCTGGAGTTCGTCGGCGTCGAGCAGGACCTCGCGCACGTCGGCGGGCTGGACGAGCTCAAGGGCTGGCTCAACGGCCGCACCGGGGCGTTCAGCGAGCCGGCGCGCAAGTTCGGGCTGCCGGCGCCGAAGGGCCTCTTGCTGCTCGGGGTCCAGGGCTGCGGCAAGACGCTGACCGCGAAGGCGATCGCGTCCGTGTGGGCGCTGCCGCTCTTGCGGCTGGACCTGGGGCGGATCTTCTCCTCGCTGATCGGCTCTTCGGAGGAGAACCTGCGCCGGGCGATCAAGGTGGCGGAGAGCGTTTCGCCCACCGTGCTGTGGATCGACGAGATCGAGAAGGGGCTGGCGGGAAACGCCGGGTCGGCCATCACCGACTCGGGCGTCTCGGCGCGCGTGTTCGGAGCGATGCTCACCTGGCTGCAGGAGAAGACCGCGCCGGTGTTCGTGGTGGCGACGGCCAACCGCATCGACGCGCTGCCGCCGGAGCTGCTGCGCAAGGGGCGGTTCGACGAGATCTTCTTCATC
>JBGQLA010000167.1:0-10400 GCA_041499865.1 Deltaproteobacteria bacterium | reverse complement strand
TCTTGGCCGTCCCGACTACGCGAACGCGCTCTTCACCATCGACGACCGGAGCCGCGTAGCCTCGCACGGGAAATACAGCGGCGCCATCGGGATCGAGCTGCGGAAGGCCGTGCCCACCGCAGCCAGCGCCCCCTGACGAACGCGTGAGACGCCAGATCCGCTGAACCCCTCTGAGTTTGGTACCGAAGGGGATGGCGCGTTTTGCGCGCCGCGCTCGGTGGGCGCAAAGTGTGCCGCCGCGCTCTCCCGGAGTTCCCGGCGACGTGTTCTGTGCTCGACAGCGTGGTCTCGCTGGCACGATTGCGATCACAAGATCCACCGCCTTCATCGGCACTTGGCGCTCGGGCGCGGGACTCCGATCGGACGAGGCGCGACTCTTGCTTATTGAGGGTCGCTGCCCAGTGCCCCTCGAACCCGATGGTTGAAGAAGTTCGGCGACGAGTTTTTTTGCGCGGAAGGAGCGACCCGTGGAGCAGCTGATCGACGAGATCCCCGCCGAAGAGTCGCTCTACTATCGCCTCGAGGGCAGGTTCAGCCGCCCCGCCGTTTCGAAGTTGCGGCGCTGGCTGGCGGGAGATGCGGCGGCCAGCGTGGTCCTGGACGTCTCCCACGTCGACCGCCTCGACGATGCAACCCTGGCGTTGCTGATGGTGAACCTGGTCGCCATCGTCCGCCGGCGGGGCAAGGCGGTGGTGCTTCGCGGCCTGCGCCAGCATCAGACTCGCATGCTCGCCCACTTCGGCATCGAGTTCGGCGAGGACGGCTCGATCCAGCCGCGCATCTGGCGGAGGAGCGCATGACCGGCCTCAACTGCTGGGAGGTCAAGCACTGCGGCCGGGAGATCGGAGGCACGAGGGCCCACGAGCGCGGGGTCTGTCCGGCGGCCACGGCCGTCTCGTTCCACGGAACCAATGGGGGACAGAACGGCGGGAGGGTCTGCTGGGCCGTCGCCGGAGCCATCTGCGGGACTCACGCGGAGGGGACCTTCGCGAAGGGGCGCGCCTGCTGTCTGGACTGCGAGTTCCTCAAGCGCGTGCAAGCGGAGGAGGGCGCGTCGTTCAGCTTCGCCGGCGACATCGATGAGCGCATCCGACTGGGGCGCGAGCACGATCGCTTCTTCGCGCTCTCGCTCGACGGGCTCTGCATCGCCGGGCTCGACGGGTACTTCAAGCACGTCAACCCGGCCTTCGTGAAGCTCGGCCATACCGAAGCGGAGCTGCTGGCAAGGCCGTTCATCGAGTTCGTCCACGAGGACGACCGCGCCGCGACTCTCGCCGCCATGCGATGGCTCGCGAAGGGCGAGCCGGTTGCGCACTTCGAAAACCGCTACCTGTGCAAGGACGGCTCGTTCCGCTGGCTCTCCTGGACGGCCGTGCCCGAGGGCGAGACGCTGTTCGCCATCGCGCGCGACGTCACCGACTGGAAGCACGTCGAGCAGGAACACCTCGAGCTGCTCGAAAAGGAGCGCGCCGCCCACGCCAAGGCCGAGGAGGAGAGCGCCATCAACGAGATGCTCTCCCGCCTGGGACGCTCGTTCACGCAGGAGCTGGACCACCAGCGCCTCCTGCAGAAGATCACCGACGAGGCCACGGCGGCCACCGGGGCGCAGTTCGGGGCGTTCTTCCTCATGGCCGACTGCGCTGACCATGAAGGCTGCAAGTGCCAGCTCTATACGCTGTCGGGCGCGACCCGGGAGTCGTTCGCGGGGCTGCCCATGCCGCGCCCCACTGCGCTGTTCGGCCCCACCCTTCGAGGCGAGGGACCACTCCGCGTGGACGACGTGATTGCGGACCCCCGCTACGGCCGGAATGCGCCCCACCACGGACTGCCGCCGGGGCACCTGCCGGTGCGCAGCTACCTCGCCGTGCCGGTCGTCGATCGCAAAGGCGCCGTGGTGGGCGCCATGTTTCTCGGTCACGCCGAGCCGGGCCGCTTCACCAGCCGTCACGAGCGGACCGTGGTCGGACTGGCGGCCCACGCCACGGTCGCGCTGGAGAACGCGCGGCTCTACGAGCAGCTCAAGGCGAGCGAGCAGCAGGCGCAGCGCGCGGTCGAGGCGACCCGCGAGGCCGATCGGCGCAAGGACGAGTTCCTGGCGCTGCTCGGCCATGAGTTGCGCAACCCGCTCGCGCCCATCGTCACGGCGCTCGAGCTCATGCGGCTGCATGGCGACGCGGACGGCCGCCAGCGGAGCGTCATCGAACGGCACGTGCGCAAGGTGGTGCAGCTGGTCGACGACCTGCTCGACGTCTCGCGCATCATGCGGGGCACCATCGAGCTGAACCGCCGGCCCATTGAGATGGCCGAAGTGTCGCTGCAGGCCATCGAGCAAGCCAGCCCGCTGATCGAGCAGCGGGCGCACACAATGGTGACCGACGTCCCGCTGGGCCTCGTCGTCGACGCCGACGAGCTGCGGCTGACGCAGGTGATCGCGAACCTCCTGACCAACGCTGCCAAGTACAGCGCTCCGGGACGCCGGATCTTCGCTCGCGCCTGGCGCGACGGCGACATCATCTCGCTCAGCGTACGCGACGAGGGCATGGGCATCTCTGCCCGGCTGTTCCCGCGCATGTTCGACGTGTTCGTTCAGGGAGATAGGTCGCTGGACCGCGCCGAGGGCGGGCTGGGACTCGGGCTCAGCCTGGTGCGCAGCCTCACCGAACTGCACGGTGGCAAGGTGACCGCGCACAGCGATGGCCCGGGCCGCGGCAGCGAGTTCGTCATCTCGCTGCCCGCCTCGCGGGCTGCGCCGATCGAGCTCGCCGAGAGCCCTCAAGCGGCCGCCGCTCGCCCGACGGCGTCGACGCCCTGCCACCTGGCGCACGCGGGCAAGAAGAGGGTGCTGATCGTCGACGACAACGCCGATGCCGCCGAGCTGCTCGCCGAGGTGCTGCAGAGCCAGGGCCATGCGACGCGGGTCGCCTACGACGCGTCCACGGCCTTGACGCTGGCGCCCGAGTTCGCGCCCGACGTCGCGCTGCTCGACCTCGGCCTGCCGGAGATGGACGGCTATGAGCTGGCGCGCCGCATCCGCGAGGCGCCCTGGAGCGGCGGGCTGCGGCTCATCGCGCTGACGGGGTACGGCCAGTCGTCGGACCGCCGGCGCTCGTCGGAGGCGGGGTTCGATGCCCACCTCGTCAAGCCCGTCGACCTCGACGTCATCCTCGCTGCCGTCGAACGTGGCGGGGCTCGGGGCGCCTGACCTCGCCAGCCGGCGCATCGAACGCGCGCGCGGCATCTGAGACCCTGGGTTGTTGACTCAGCGAAGGCCCTGGCCGCGCAGTACGAAGTCTTCGTCAGCGCGCCGCGGCGCCGAACCCGGGCGTGCATCCCGACACTCCGGCACGCCGCCGTCCCGGAAAAATCTACGGTCCGCCGGTTGCGGCGCCGCAGGTGTAGCTGCTGTCGGTGTGACTCGGCCCGGGGCGGCCGTTAATCTGGCGGACGTGCGGATCGCCCTCCTTCTGATCTACCTGCCGGTCCTTCTGCTGGTGCTGCCGCTGCTGCTTCTGTCCGTCGTGCTCAGCCTTCCCTATCAGCGCCTTCGTAATCAGCGGGACGCGGAGCGGAGGCGGATTGGCCGTCCGTTGACTCACATCGAGTACCTGTTCGCGCAGCGGGTGGACGGCCTGTCGACCCACTACAGCGCGGGCAGCGTCATCCGGGGGCTGGCTTATCTCGTCCTTTTGCCCGTGGGCCGGCTCGCCAGCGCGGTCGGGGGCTTCCTGATCAACACGTTCGGCTCCTACGACGACTGAGCCGCGTCGCGCGACTACTCTGGAAACTTGCGGACGAAGTCACCGGGGAGATGATCGTCCGCGATGCTACCGAGCGATCTCATCAAGATTGCCTTCTACCTCTTCTGCATCGCGCCAATCCTGGCCGCGGTCCTGGCCTTCAAAGGCCCGCCGGTGGTTCGCACGATCGCACGGTTCGTCCTGCTCGTGGCCTGGCTCGGCTATGGCGTGGCGACGGTCAGTTGTCTCTGGCTGGCGTTCGGGAAGCGGCCATCGTCCGGCATCGGAAACCAGGTCTTCCTCCTGTTCGCGATTCCGTTGACCGTCGTCGGCGTCGTCTGGTTTGCCTTGTGGCGCGCGGCCCGGCGGTACGAGTACGAGCAATCGCTGCCACCAGCCGAGCGCAAGATCGAGGAACTCGTCGACATCGAGCGCGGCCTCGAACTCGTGACGAAGGAGCTCGCCGCCGCGGAGCGCAAGGTCGAACGCTGGGGAATCAGCAGCGAGGAGCGCGCACGGCTCCGGTCCGAGATCGGGACGCTGAAGTTGACGCTCCAGCGGCTCGAAGAGGCGCGGGCAATGCGCCTGTAAGGACCCTCTGCATCTCGCCGGCGAGCCCGGGCTTCCGATCCAGGAATCACGGCTGGCCCCGGCAAGCGCGGTTGGTATGATGGACGCGATGAACATCTCCGGCATCGTGATCGGGATCGTTCCCGACCAACGCGATACCTGCCTCGACGCCGTCGCCGCCCTGCCAGGCGTGGACGTGCATTTCGTCGAGGGCGACCGCGCCGTCGTCACGCAGGAAGCCGGCTCCACCGCGGAGCAGGAGGAAGGCCTGCGCCGCATCCAGGCGCTGCCGGGCGTCGCGCACGCCGAGCTCGTCTACCACTGGTTCGGAGAGGACATCGAGTGACCAGCCGCCGCGAATTCATCAAGCGCAGCATCGCCGCCGCCACCGCCGCGGCGGTGGGCATCAGGACCGCCGAGGCGGCGGAAGCGGACGCCGGCGTGAGCTGGGACCCTACGCCCTGCCGCTTTTGCGGGGTGGGCTGCGGCATCCTGGTCGGCACGCGCGGCGACCGCGTGGTCGCCATCAAGGGCGACCCCGACGCGCCGGTCAACCGCGGCCTGCTCTGCGTGAAGGGCTACGCCAACGCGAAGATCCTCTACGGCGAGGACCGGCTCACGCGCCCGCTCCTGCGGATGAAGGGCGGCCAGTACGACAAGGACGGCGACTTCGTCCCCGTGAGCTGGCAGCAGGCCTTCGACGCGATGGAGGCGCAATTCCGCCGCGCGTACGGCGAACTGGGTCCCACCGGCGTCGGCATCATGGGCTCGGGCCAGTACACGGTGGTCGAGGGTTACGTGGCGGCCAAGCTGGTGAAGGCCGGCTTCCGCAGCAACAACATCGATCCCAACGCGCGGCACTGCATGGCCTCGGCGGTCGCCGGGATGATGCAGACCTTCGGCATCGACGAGCCCTCGGGCTGCTACGACGACATCGAGGCCACCGACACGGTCGTCGCCTGGGGCGCGAACATGGCGGAGATGCACCCCATGCTCTGGGCGCGCATCGCGGACCGGCGGCAGCGAAACCCCGGCGTGCGCATCGTGCACCTGACCACCTTCGGGACGCCCACGTCGGGGATCGCCGATACCGAGATCGTCTTCAAGCCGAACACCGATCTGGCGATCTGGAACTACATCGCGCGCGAAATCGTGGCCCGGAAGAAGGTGGACCGGGACTTCGTCGCAAAGCACTGCGTGTTTGCCACCGGGCCGATGGACATCGGCTTCGGGATGCGCCGCGACGATTCCCACGCGTTCCCCGCCGAGTTGGACACGCGCGCGCGGGAACGAAAGGTGAAGCTCACGCCGGAGGAAGCGGTCGCGCAGGGCGCACAGCCCGGCGAGGTCGTGGAGCAGAAGAGCGCCGCCGACGCGGACAAGCACTGGCTGATCTCCTGGGACGAATTCGTCAAGGCGCTGCAGCCGTACACGCTCGACTTCGTCGCCAGACTCTCGCAGGGCGACGCGGAGGAGCCGCCGGAAAAGCACCGGCAGAAGCTGCAACAGCTCGCCGATTTCTACGCCGATCCGAAGCGCAAGGTCGTGTCGTACTGGACGATGGGCTTCAATCAGCACACCCGCGGGACCTGGATCAACGAGCAGGCGTACATGGCCCATCTGCTCACCGGAAAGCAGGCCACGCCGGGAAACGGGGGGTTCTCGCTCACCGGCCAGCCTTCTGCGTGCGGGACCGCGCGCGAAGTCGGCACCTTCTCGCACCGGTTGCCCGCGGACATGGTGGTGACGAATCCGAAGCACCGCGAGCGCGCCGAGCAGCGCTGGAACCTGCCTCCGCGCACCATCAATCCCAAGGTGGGCAGCCACATCACGCAGATGATGCGCGATCTGGAGGACGGCAAGCTGAAGTGGGTCTGGGTGCAGGTCACCAATCCGTTCCAGTCCACCGCCAACGCCAACCACTGGATCAAGGCTGCCCGCGACAAGGGCGCGTTCCTCATCGTCTCCGACGTCTACCCGGGGATCAGCGCCAAGGTGGCGGATCTCATCCTTCCCTCGGCGATGATCTTCGAGAAGTGGGGCGCGTACGGAAACTCGGAGCGCCGCACCCAGCTTTGGAGGCAGCAGGTCCCGCCGCCGGGCGACGCGCGCACCGACGTCTGGCAGATGCTCGAGTTCTCGAAGCGCATCCGGGTGAAGGATTGCTGGGGGGAGCAGAAAGTGCCGGGGCTTGCCGCCGACGGATTCGAGCCGGGAAAGCTGCCCGACGTGCTGGGCGAGGCGGGGAAGCTCGGCCACGCTCCCGACCAGACGCTCTATGAGGCCCTGTTCGCTACTCCCGGAAACCGCGCCTTCAAGTGGCCCGACCCGGTCGCGCGCGGGCACGCGAACCATACCGTCGCCGCGCTCGGCGCCGACTGGTTCCCGGAGAAGGCGCTGTTCGAGGAGTACGCCGGCTTCGGCCGCGGCCGTGGGCACGACCTTGCGCCCTTCGATCGCTATTTCGACGACGGCGTTCGCGGCCTGCGCTGGCCGGTGGTGAACGGCAAGGAGACGCCGTGGCGTTTCAACGCCGAGTACGATCCCTACGTCAAGAAGGGCGCCAGGTTCGATTTCTATGGTGCGGCGATGAAGGAGCTGCCCTCGGGCGACTTGCACGGCGTCACCGATGCGAAGCTCACCGCCGTTCCCGGCAAGGCGAAGATCTTCTTTCGCCCCTACGCCGCGCCGCCGGAGAGCCCCGACGCCGAGTACGACCTCTGGCTCTCGACCGGCCGCGTGCTCGAGCACTGGCACTCGGGCACGATGACGCGCAGGGTGCCCGAGCTCTACCAGGCGATGCCCTCGGCGCTCCTGTACATGAACCCGCGCGACGCCGAGAAGCGCGGCCTCAAGCGCAATGACGTGGCGTGGATCGAATCGCGGCGCGGCAGGATCAAGGCGGTGGTGGAGACCCGGGGGCGCTACCGGATGCCCGCGGGAATGGTCTACGTGCCCTGGTTCGACGAGGGCGTCTTCATCAACAAGGTCACGCTGGACGCCACCTGCCCGATCTCGAAGCAGACCGACTTCAAGAAGTGCGCGGTGAAGGTCACGCGGGCATGAGGCGAGCCATGAACCGCATCCTCGTCGCCATGCTGCTCTGCTCGTGCGCGAGCGCGCCGCGCCCGCAGTCCGCCGCGCCGCAGCCGCCCGCCGCCGCGCAGGTTCCTGCGCCGCAACAGCCCAGGGGAACTCCGGACAGCGCGCTCGGGCTCACCAAGGGGAGCGTCGCCGACGTGCCGGAGCCGCTGCACTGGGCGTACACGAAGGACGGCCCCGGCGGCAACGACGTGCTGCCCCGCGGGTATCCGCAGGCGCCGCCGCGGGTGCCGCACGACGTGAGCGATTACCTGCCGATCACGCTCGCGCGCAACCGCTGCCTGCAGTGCCACCAGATCGCGCAGAAGAAGACGCCCGAGGATCCGACCCCGATCCCGCAGAGCCACTATGTGGATCTGCGCAACGCTCCGGGCACGGTTCGCAAGGAACTGGCGGGCGCGCGATTCGTGTGCAGCTCGTGCCACGTTCCACAGGCACCGGCGCCGCCGCCGGTCGGGAACGGGTTTTAGGAACAGCAGGTTCGAGGAGACCGTCTGGGAGACGCGACCCAGCAGTGCGATGGTGCGCCGCGCTTCGTCCCCTGTTCAGATCGTCGCCGGCCTGCGCGCAAAGCGATTCTTGCTCTCGCGGGTGGGCACGATGATCGATGAGGCTGCCGCCGCCCGCGCCCGCTGACGATCCGATCAGAGCCGACGCGCTGCGCCGGCCACTCGCAGTGCGGTCGGACCGACGAGGGTCCGCTTGACATCGTTCGACGAGGGACGAATGAGTGCCGCCGAGGGACGGAGAGCGAAGGACGTCCCCCAGAGCAGGGGGTCAGGACATGGCGATTACGTTGTCGCAGAGGAGCGCCCTGGTCACGGGCAGCTCGCGTGGGATCGGCCGCGGCATCGCGTTGAAGCTGGCCGAGGCCGGAGTGAAGAGGATTGCCATCAATTACCTCGAAAACGACGCGGCGGCCAAGGAGGCGGCGCGTCTCGTGAGCGAGCGCGGCGCAGAGCCGCTCCTGCTGAAGGCGAACGTCGGCGACGTCGGACAGCTCAAGGCGATGTTCGCGAAGGTCAAGGAGACCTGGGATTCGCTCGACATCTACGTGTCGAATGCGCGCGCCTCGCTCGCCACGGGCTTTTACGCCGGACCGATGGAGATCACGCTCGAACAATGGCGCGCCACGGTGGACACGCAGGCGACGGAGTTCCTCGTCGCTTGCCGCGAGGCGGTCCCGATGATGGGAAGGAACGGACGCATCCTGGCGATCACCTACGCCCCGGGAAGCGTCACCGGAAGCTGGCAACCGTGGGTCGCGATGGGCTCGGCCAAAGCGGCGAAGGAGTCGCTGGTCCGCTACTTCGCCGTTGCCCTTGGACAGCGCGGCATCACCGTGAACTCGATCAGCCCGGGGGCCTGCGACGACAGCGTGCTCTCCGGCCTTCCGCCGGAGGTGTTCAAGCTGATCAAGGACTGGCACCAGAGCGGCTGGACGCCGATGCGGCGTCTCGGTCTGCCCGCCGACATCGGAAATGCCGTCGTGCTCATGTGCGCCGAGCAGGCGAGCTTCATCACCGGCCAGACCCTGCATGTCGACGGCGGCGGCTCGGCGATGATGGCGGACTTCCCGCTGTCCATCCAGGGCATCCAATAGCGGGGAAGTGGCGAGCAGGAGACGAACTGCGCGCATGGAGATCGTCTGCCCCTATTGTGGCGAGACCATCGTCGTCTCCGTCGACGAGGGCGGCGGGCCGAAGCAGGGTTACGTCGAGGACTGCAGCGTGTGCTGCCGGCCGATCGAGCTATCGGTCGAGGAAACCGCGGAGGGCGAATTCAGCGTCGTCGCGGCGCGCACGGACGAGTAGATCCGTACGCGCCTGGATGCTGGAGTCGTCCGAAGGGAACAACGCGGCTCAGGCAAGTCGGCTGGTACAGCGGTCAGACCGCGCCACTTTGCAAATCGTCCACCCTCGGACGCGTCCCTCTCGAGCAGGCCGGTGCGCCGGCGGAGTCAGACGCCAATGGGCTAGAGTGCGCCCCAAACGGAGGGGCGCACATGAAAAGAATGCTCGCTGTGATGGCCTGCGCGGTCTCGGGCTGCATTTACGCCGACGTGAAGACGCCGCTCGCCTACCGCGCGCCGACCGCGGTGGAGGCGAAAGCCGGCGGGGCTGCCGACGTGGAGGGCACGGCCTGCAACCAGGCGGTGCTCGGGCTCGTGGCGTGGGGCGATGGCGGCTACGCAGCGGCAGTAGCCGACGCGAAAGCCAGGTCCGGCGCGATCGAGCTGGCCGATGTCCGCGCCGACACCACGTTCTTCAACATCCTCTTCCTCTACGACAAGGCGTGCACCCGCGTCACCGCGAAGGCCGTCCGGTGAAAGCGCTCCTGCTCTGCGGGCTACTCTTCTCCGGATGCGCGGGGTCCATGATTCGTCCGCGCCCGCCAGCGATCGTCTTCGAGGACAGCTCGGCCGCGCTCGAGTGGCGCGCCGATACCGGATCGGCGCCGCGCGAAGTCCACGGCGAGTCCTGCCGCAACGCAATCGGGCTGCCGCTCTTCCTCTGGGGAGGATGGGACCTGGGTGCCTGGGGCGACGCCGGCTACCGCGATGCCGTCGCCAAAGCGCAGGCACAGGCACCCGGTAGCACGCTCTCCGACGTCCGCGCGGACGTGCGGTTCGTCAACGTCCTCGTCTGGCGGCAAGAATGCCTTGAGGTGACGGCGGCGGCCAGATAGGCGCCCGCGTGTTGGCACCCCGGCTGTGAACGAAGGGCAAAATGAATTGTCCCGCTCACGGCCACCTGGGCGGGCAGCGCCGTCACCACGTGTCGCAGCCGGAGCAGGTCAACTGTGACCTGGCGCTCTGAGATGGCTCCCCCAACGTACGAAAGCGAGAGTGGCCGTCCCCGGAATCGAACCGGGACGGGTTTTACCCCGGTGGATTTTGAGTCCACTGCGTCTGCCAGTTCCGCCAGACGGCCTCGAACGCGCCTTCTATCAGCGCCGCCGCGGCGGGGGAAGGTCCGTGCAGGTCCCGGT
>JBGQLA010000166.1:0-10406 GCA_041499865.1 Deltaproteobacteria bacterium | reverse complement strand
GCTGGGACCGTCCACGTTGAATCTCGGCGGTCTCTTGCCGCGGCACGCGCGGTATCGCGGCAGCCATCCCGCGCTGGTGGTCGGCGGGCGGACCCTCACCTTCCGGGAGCTCAACGTCTACGTGAACCGGCTGGCGAACGCCCTTCTGGCGGCAGGGTTGAAGAAGGGCGACAAGTTCGCCACCATCCTGCCCAATTGCCTCGAGCTGATGGCTTCCTACTGGGCGGCGGCGAAGACCGGGCTGGTGATCGTCCCGGTGAGCCCGCTTCTCCTGGCCACGGGCCTGCAGACGCTGCTGCGCGACTCCGACACCCGGCTGGTCATCGGCGATCCCGCCTTCGCGGAATCCTGGGCGGACATCCGCGGCGACCTGCCGGCCATCGAGACGGCGGTGCTGGTCGGAGATGCTCCCGGCGTGGGAATGATCCCCTTCGAGCGATTCGCCGCGGAAGCCTCCGGCGGAGAGCCTCCCGACGCCCACCTGACCGGCGACGACGTCTTCAACATCATGTACTCGTCGGGCACGACCGGTCTGCCCAAGGGCATCGTTCACACGCACTTCGTGCGCTCGATGTACTGCACGCTCTTCGCTCACGCCTGGCGGATGACGCCGGAGAGCGTGGTGCTCCACGCCGGTTCCATCGTGTTCAACGGCTGCATGCTCGACTTGATGCCCTGGATGTTCATCGGCGGCACCTACATCCTGCACGAGAGCTTCAAGCCCGAGCGGGTGATCGAGGACATCGAACGCTGGAAGGTGACCCACGCCGTGATGGTTCCAGCGCAGATCATCGCCATCCTACAAAGCCCCGCGTTCGAACCGGGCAAGCTGATGAGCCTGGAGATGATCCACAACGTCGGGGCGCCCCTGCACATCGAGCACAAGAGGATCCTCAACGAGGTGCTCCCCAACCGCTTCTACGAGCTGTACGGGCTGACCGAAGGCTTCGTCACCATCCTCGACAAGCGCGACTCGGTGCGAAAGCTGGGATCGGTCGGATGCCCCTCGCCGTTCTTCGAGATCCGCATTCTCCGGCCGGACGGCAGCGAGTGCGGGACCGGCGAAGTGGGAGAGATCTGCGGGCGCGGACCAATCTTGATGCACGGCTACTACAAGCAGCCGGAGCTGACCAGGACGGCCATGGCGGATGGACTCCTGCACACCGGTGATGCCGGGTACCTCGACGAGGACGGCTATCTCTTCCTCGTCGATCGCATCAAGGACATGATCATCTCCGGCGGCGTCAACGTCTACCCGCACGACGTCGAGGAGGTGGTCGGCAGGCACCCGGCGGTGCGCGAGACGGCGGTGTTCGGTGCGCCCGACGAGAAGTGGGGCGAGGTGCCCATCGCGGCGGTGGTGGCGAAAGAGGGCGCGAGCATCGATCGGGAGGAGTTGATCGCGTGGACGAACGCCCGCGTGGACGCGAAATTCCAGCGCATCCACGACATCGTGATCTACCAGGAGTTCCCGCGCAACGCAGCGGGCAAGACGCTGAAGCGCGAGATGCGAACCAGGTTTGCTGCGACTCGCCTGCCCGGCGGATAGCCGGAAGGCGCGCTGGCGAAGGCATCACCCGCTTGGACCCTCACCTTTCAGGACCGGGAAGCCGTCCTGCATGCGGTCTTGACCAGCGTCTCGTCAAGCCTGTCGACGTGAGCACCCTGTTGGAGGGACTCCGGATGCACCGCACGCTTCGCGGCAACCTGCGCTGGGCGGCGCAGCAGAGCTGAGGCATCCCGCCACGTCTTGCGAGTTTGGGCGGCAAGCCCCCGGCCAAGTGGTTAGCCTAGGGATCGGGCGAGGAGGGGGTCGGCGGATGGATACGGTCCTGATCGTCGACGACAACCCGGATCTGCTCGAGGTGGTCGCCGAGGTATTGCAGACCTTGGGAAACATCACCGTGCACAGGGCCGGGAGCGGACTCGAGGCCCTGCGCGTGTACGAATCCGTCGATCCTGCGCTGGTCATCCTCGACGAAGGTCTCGCCGACATGCCCGGATCGGAGCTGCTTCGGCGGCTGCGGCGCGCCAATGCCCGTGCACGGAGGCCCGCGTTGTTCATCACCGGCTCGCTGAGCTCGGTGAGATGCATGCCAGGAGACGTCGTCCTGGAAAAGCCGGTCGAGATGTGCCGGCTGCTGGACGCGGTCCGGTCCCTGGTGCCCGAGGCCACGGCAGGCTGAAGCGGCGCTAGGCGCTGTTTCGCGTCTGCGACAGGTCCACGAGGGCGTGTGCCAGTCGACCGATGTCGACGGGCTTCTCCAGATGCTCCTGGAACCCGGCCTCGAGCGAACGCTTGCGCCCGTTGGCGCCAGCGGCCGCGGTCAGGGCGATGGCGGGAACGTTGGCCTGTTCCGGCGCCGGCAGGGCGCGGATGGAGCGGATCAGACCGTACCCGTCGGTGCCAGGCATGGCGATGTCGGAGACGATTACTTGAGGCGGCGTCTCCTGCGCCGCGCGCAACGCTTCCGCGGCGGAACGCGCCGTGATCACGTTCGCTCCGTGGACCCGGAGCATCTCGGTCACCGCTTCGAGCGTCTCCGCGTCGTCGTCGACCAAAAGGACCCGGAGCCCCCGCAGACGCGACAACTCGGGGATGGCCGGCTTCGCCTCGGCACGAGAGACCACGTGCTCGTCAGGGGTCAGCTCCTGCAAGTCGCGCAGCAAGGGAATCCTGACCGAGAGCGTCGCCCCTCCTCCCCTTCCCGGGCTCTCCGCCCGCACACTCCCTCCGTGCATCTCGACGATGTGCCGCACGATGGACAACCCGAGGCCGAGCCCACCGAAGCGGCGCACGCTCGTGTTTTCCTGCTGCGCGAAGCGATCGAAGACGAAGGGCAGAAAGGCCGGATCGATCCCGGCGCCGGTGTCGCTGACCCGCAGCAGCGCATCGCCGCCCTCGTTGCCGAGGAAGAGCTTCACCTCCCCGTGCTCCGGCGTGAACTTGATGGCGTTGTTCAACAGATTCTGGACCACCTGCTGGAGACGCAGGGAGTCTCCGGAAACCTGCCCCGTCCGGGGGTCGAGCTGGGCCTCGATGGAAATCTGCTTGCGCTCAGCCTGCAGGGCCGCCGCCTCGACCGCCGTCTGGACCACGTCGAACATGCTCAGCCTGCGGACATCCAGGCTCAGCCTTCCGGTCACGATGCGCGAGACGTCGAGCAGGTCCTCGATCAGCTGCGACTGCGCCTTGGCGCTGCGCTCGATGGCCTGGCTGGCGCGCTGGACCTTGGCGGCGGGAAGGTCGGCGTGGCGCAGGAGCTGGGCGTTCATCAGCATCGTCGCGAGCGGCGTGCGCAGCTCGTGCGAGAGGGTGGCAAGGAAAGCATCCTTGGTCCGGTTCGCCTGCTCCGCCTGGTCGCGCGCGTGCTGCGCCTCGGCGAGCAGCCGCTTGCGTTCGACTTCCACCTGCTTGCGCGTGCTGACGTCCTCGATGGAGAGAAGGATCATCGGCCTGGAATCGCGAAAATGCACCGCTCTGGCGAAGAAAGACATGGTCCTCTGGCCCACGCGGGGAAAGACTCCCTCGGTCTCCAGGCCATGGAACGGCGTGTCTCTCTCGAATACGTCCTTCAGGCCGGTCCGCAGCGCGGGGATGTTCCATTTGCCGCCGGCCACGGCGAAGAAGCTGCGCTTCTCAGTCTCCTCGGGCGGCACGCCGAAGGTCTCGTAGAACGCCTCGTTGGCGGAGGTGACGTGGAGCTGCTCATCGAGGACCACCAGCGGCACCAGAACGGCGTCGACGACGCTCACGGCGTAGTCGCGCGACCACTCCGCCTGGTCGACGTGGCGCTTGAGAACGTCGATGTCGACCAGCGAGAGGATGGCGCCGTCCACCTTGCCCTCGACGGTCTGGTACGGGCGGATCTGCATCCGGTGCCAGCGGCGCGACTGATCCTGGATCTGGGACTCGCGCACGGTGACGTTGGCGATCGACCAGGCGATCTGCGCGTCCAGGTCGGGCACGTCGATCTTGGGCTTGATGTCGTCGATGGGCCGGCCGATGTCGGTCGCCAGGACGTTGAAGACGCTCTGCGCCTGCGGGGTGAAGCGGCGGATGCGCCGCTGTGCATCGAGGAAGACGATGGGGATTTCCACCGTGTTGAGCAGGTTGACGAGGTCGCTGTTGGCCAGGTTCAGCTCGCGGTTGCCGCTCTGCAGCTCGTCGTTGACGGTGGTCAGCTCCTCGTTGGCGGACTGCAGCTCCTCCTTGGCCGTCTGCAGCTCCTCGTTCATGCTCTGCAGCTCCTCGTTGCCGGAGGTCAGCTCCTCGTTGGCGGTGCCGAGGTCGTCGTTCACCCGGCTGTGGTCCTCGAGCAGCGACTGCAAATACTCTTTGGAGGCTTGCAGCTCCCGCTTGAGCCTGGCCTCCTCCGAGGAAGCGCGCCCTTTCCGGCGCCCATGCCTTGAAGCGGCTGGCTGGGGCACTGGAGCGGCTTGCTCGAAGACCACCGCATAGAGCGGTTCTTTGGAGCCTGGCCAGCCGGTGAGGGGAATCACCACGAGGTCGCAGCGCACGACGGCGCCGCGCTCACCGACCTCGATCCCGTGCTTGCGGACCGGCGCTCTCTGCTTCCTCGCCTGCGCCAGCGCGGTCTTGAGCGGAAGGAGCAGGCCTTCCCGCGCCATCTTGAGCACGTTGGTCTGCGGCTGGCCGGGGGCGGGTTCGAGATAGGGCCCGGTACGCCCGCGGAACTGGACCACCTCCAGCTTCTCGTTGAGGACCACCCCCGCCGGCACGTACTTGGAGAGCAGCAGCCGGTCCACGTGCTTGATCACGTCGAAGGGCGGCCGCGGCGCGTCCATTGGCGCCGTTGCCTGGAGGTTGGGCAGCAACGCGTAGGTCTGCGAGCCGGGCGCAAACTGGAGCACGCTCCGCGCGGAGGTGCGGGAGTAGATCTTGTTCTCCCGGTCGATGAGCGTGAAGAACTGCCCGTAGCCGCCGATGCCCTCGCTGCGGCCGAGCACGAGGAAGCCGGGCTGGTTCAGGCAGTAGTGGAAGGTCGCCATCAGGCGCTTCTGCAGCGCGGGCCCGAAGTAGATGAGCACGTTGCGGCAGCTCACCAGATCGAGGCGTGCGAAGGGCGGGTCGCGGGCGAGATCGTGCCGGACGAAGGCGCACAGTTCCCGCACCTGCTTGTTGATTCGGTACCCGTGGTCGAGCCTGACGAAGTATTTGCGCCGGGTCTCCTCGCTCAGATCCCGGAGCGAGGTGTCGGAGAAGAGGCTGCTGCGCGCCTGCTCCACCGCTTTCTCGCTCACGTCCGAGCCGAAGATCTGGATGGGCCGGGGGTTCTCCTGGTAGGCGGGGCTCTCGAGCAGCGAGATGGCCAGCGAGTAGACCTCCTCGCCGGTCGAGCAACCCGCGACCCACGCGCGAAACGGCGCGTCCTTCGGCTTGCTCTCGAGGATCTGGGGCAGGAACTCCTTCGCCACGGCCTCGAAAACGGCGGGGTCGCGGAAGAACGAGGTGACGTGGATGAGCACGTCCTCGCAGAAGGCGCTGGCCTCGGCGTCGTCGGTCTGCAGCAGCCGGAGGTAGCCCTCGAGATCCTGCTCCTGGCGCAGCGCCATGCGCCGGGCGGTGCGCCGCTCGATGGTAGCCCGTTTGTATTCGGAGAAATCCACCCCGGTCTTGCCGCGGACCAGGGCGAGGACCTTCTCGAAGCTGCCCTGGTCCTTCTCCGACGGCGCTGGAGGGGGACGGCTCTGGCGCACGTACGGATGCCGGCTCAGCCGGACCAGCTCCCGCGCCAGCGCCGGGATGGGCATGCCGGTGTCGACCACCCCGGCCTTGATCGCGCTCTGCGGCATGTCGCCGAACTTCGCGGTTTTCGGAGCCTGCGCGAACGTGAATCCGCCCTCGGCTTTGATCGCGCGCAGACCCTCGGTTCCGTCGGAACCGCTGCCGGAGAGCACCACCCCGATCGCCTGCGCCCCGCGCTGGGCAGCCAGGCTCCGGAAGAAGAAGTCGATGGCGAGATGAGGCTTGCGCGATTGCTCTCGCGGCACCAGCTGGAGCGAGTTTCCCTCCAGCGCAATGTCGGCGTTTGGCGGGATGACGTAGACGTGGTTGGGCTCGACCTTGGTGCCGCTGGCCGCGGTGACGACGTTCATCGCCGTGGTCCTGGCGATCGCCTCGGCGAGCATGCTGGTGTGCGTCGGGTCCAGGTGCTGGACGATGACGAAGGCCATGCCGCTGTCCGCCGGGATGGCGGCAAGGAGCTCGTTGAAGGCCGCAAGCCCGCCGGCGGACGCGCCGATCCCGACGATCGGGAACCTCGACGGCGAAAGCCGGGATTTGCTCGATTTCTCCAACGTGAATCCTTCGGCGAAAGGGAATCGTCCACCAGGGAGGACACGCTCTGACGCCACCCTTGTCAATGTCTCGATACGGTTCCGGCCCGACATGCACTGGTCGCCGGTGTCCCTTACGATCTACTAACTCTAGCAGCCTGGAAGGCTGCTCGCCACCAGCGCCCACAGGGTCCGAAGCAACCTCTCAGGGCCGACAGAGTCACCTGGCCGACGCTCGCAGATCTGGCGAAGGAGCGTGACTGTCGCCGAACGTACCATGTCGACGTTTGACGAGGCCTTCCTGGTGGTTACGTTCGCTGCGCCGGAGACCGTGGATCATCGGATGGCCTCCCCTGCGCCGATCCCGGCGCCCGTTCAGCGGGGAGGTTTCAGATGACCCTCATCCGGTACGATCCGCTTCGTGAAGCGATGCAGCAGATGCGGCACCAGCTCTTCCACCAGCACTTCGAGCAGCCCTACGAGGATACCCAGGCCACCGGCGCCGGCTGGTCGCCGCTCGTCGACGTCTTCGAAAATAGCGAGGGCATCACGCTGAAGGCCGAGTTGCCCGAGGTCGATGCCAACGACGTCGACATCCAGCTCGAGGGCAACGTCCTCACCTTGCGCGGCGAGCGCAAGCTCGAGTACGCCGACCAGCAGGAGGGCTATCACCGCGTGGAGCGGTCCTACGGCGCCTTCAGCCGCCGGTTCACGCTGCCCTTGACGGTGGAGACCGGGAACGTCACGGCGCAGAGCCGCGATGGAGTGCTCCGCATCTTCCTCCCCAAGAAGGCGGAGACGAAGCCGCGCCAGATCAAGGTGCAGGCCGAGTCTGGTCTCCAGGGGCAGGGGACGCAGAAGCATTAAGCTCGAGAGGATATGGAGCGAGGGGGCGGTCCAAGGTGGCCCCGCTCGCCTTTCGGGCATGGCAGCCGCAAGCCCGCTCAATGCTTATCGTTGGGCCGAACCACCGAGGAGAGCAGCATGCGCGAATTCGGAGTCCGGCGTTACGGTGACACCCTGTACCACCACTGCATGGCGAATTCACCGGCCGATGCGGCGAGTTGGTTCTCGCACTTCCAGAGCGGCATCGAGGGGAAGGATTTCCAGGCGCTGGTGAAGGACGTGGCGAAGCCGGTGAGCGATGAGGCCGGTATCGGCGGGAACCCGGTGGTGGTCGTGGTACACCACGGGCCGCTCACACCTGGCGGGATGGCGGCCACCGACCTGAAGCGCACCAGCCCGCTGCGCTGAAACGGTCCGGTCGAACGACCAGGGCGATCCGGGCGAACCCCCGGCAATGACAGTTCGTCGGCCACCCCGAAGTAGAGAGAGGGTGCCCGCGGCAAAAAAAGACGGGCGGCGAGGAGAGCCTCGCCGCCCGCGCTTCGTTCTGGACCGGATCAGTTCGGCCTGATCACCGTGTCGATGGCGTGGATCACGCCGTTCGACGCCTGCAGGTCCGTCTTGCTGACCACGGCGCCGTTCACGGTCACCACGTTGTTCTTCAGGCCCAGGGTGAACTCCTTGCCCGAGACCGTCTTCATCCTGTCGCCGTCGTGCATCTTGCCCACTGCCGCCGAGGAGAGGTTCCCGGGGAGCACGTGGAAGAGGAGGATGCCCTTCAGCTTCTCCTTGTCCTTCAGCAGTTGGTCGATCTCCGCCTTCGGCAGCTTGGCGAACGCCGCGTCGGTGGGCGCGAACACGGTGTACGGGCCTGCGCCCTTGAGCGTGTTGACCAGGTCGGCCTCGCGTAGCGCGGAAGCAAGCGTCTTGAACGTACCCGCGGCGGCTGCCGTCTCGATGATGTCGTTGTTCATGGTTCTCTCCTCGGGCTCTCCTCCGGTTGGAAGGAGCCGATCAGAGGCGCGAAGCAGGCATGCCCTCGCGCGGTGTTTAGACTGGTTGGGACACCGCGCAGTGCTCGCCGGAGGCGAAGGGTCAGGGGCGGGTGGTCCGGCGAGTCTAGGCGCGCGGGCGCGACGACGCTCTCCCTTCTTCCAACTATCTTTCGATCCACAGCGAGGAAACGATGCGCGGCGCCTCCGGGCCGGTGACAATGCCCGGGGAGGCCCCTTGAACATCGCCATCTGGTTCCCCGCGCTCGCCTGCGTGTCTCTGATCGTCTATCTGCTGCTGCAGCGCACCTCCGCTTCGGAGGACGAGTCCGCCGAGCGGCTGGCGCTGCTGGTTGGCGCGCGGCGGGCGTGGGGGGAATCCGACGCCAGCCTCCGGCGTCGCTCCATCGCGCTTTCGCGCTGGCCCTACACCCAACAGGCTCCCGACCTGGCCTGGTGGGCGCGTCTCTGGGGACGGATCTGGCGGCGCCGTGGTCAATGAAGAAGGGACGCCGATGCCTTTGGCGTTCATCGAAGCGGACCTGAAGAGCGAAGTCGCATTGCTCGCCGAGCTGCTCGGCGACACGCGCGTCCGCTTTCGCCACCGCGAGACGCAGTTTGCTTCCTGGCAGAAGCTCATCGACGTGGATCTGCAGGTCCGCATCGCGCTCGTGCGCCCGCTCTCGGCCGAGCTGCAGCTCGAAGTGCGGCGCCTGACGGCGCGCCTGCGTGCCCTCGATCCTCACTGAGCGGCCCACCCCCATCGTGCGCAGAACGCTCAGCGGGGTCGCAGCGTCCGACGGCATCGCCATCGGCCAGGCGCGCGTCCTGGTCGCGCCGGTCATCGTCATCGACCGGCCGGTTTCGCGGGACCTGGTGCCCGCCGAGGTCGCCCGGCTTCGCCGGGCGGTGGCCGCGACGGACGCGCAGCTCGCCACCCTCTCCGCGCGGCTGGAAGCCGGGCAGCTGCACGAGGGACATCTGATCCTCGAAGCGCACCGGATGATGTTGCGGGACGACGAGGTGGTGGAGGGAGCCCGGCGCCTGATCGAAGGGGACGCGATCGCGGCGGAGTCCGCGGTGCGCCGGGTCATCGACGCGATCTACGCGAAGTTCCAGCGCATCGAGGAACCCTACCTGCGGGAGCGCGGGGCGGACGTCCTGGCCATCGGCGAGCGCCTCCTGCGCACGCTCCTCGGCCTGCCCGAGCTGTCGTCCGGCGCTCAGGCTCCGGTGACGATCGGCATCGGCTCCCTGCTCTCTCCCATCGACGCCTTGCATCTGCCCCGCTCCGGCCTCGCCGGTTTCGCGGCCGAGCACGGAGGCAAGACGTCGCATGCCGCCATCATCCTCCGGGCGCTGGAGATCCCCTTCGTCGTCGGCGTGCGGGGCCTGGTGGCGGCGGTCCAATCGGGCGACACGCTGGTCGTCGACGGGTCGCGGGGCGAGGTGGTGGTGAACCCCGACCCGGGCGCGATCGCGATGTACGAGCGGAGGCGGAGCCGGGAGCGGTCGCGCGCGCAGACGCTCAGGTCCCGCGCCGCGGGCCCGACGGCCACCCTCGATGGGGTGCGGATCGAGCTCGCCGCGAACATCGAGTCGCTCTCCGAGGTCGCGGGCGCTCTCGAGCATGGGGCCGAGTCCGTCGGCCTGTTCCGGACCGAGCTCCTCTATCTCGACCGCGCCGAGCTTCCCGGCGAGGAGGAGCAGTTCCAGGACGCGGTGGCGGTCCTCGGCGCGCTGGGCGGACGGCCAGCGACCTTCCGGACGCTCGACATCGGGGGAGAGAAGCTTCCACTCGCGATCACCATGGCCGGCGGCGCCCACCCGAGCCTCGGCGTGCGGGCGATCCGCTTCGCCCGGCACCACCCGGACATCTTCCGGACGCAGATGCGTGCACTCTACCGTGCATCGGCGCGGGGCCCGCTGCGCATCATGTTCCCGCTGGTATCGGGAATCTCCGAGCTGGAAGAGGTGCAACGGGACTGCGCCCGGATCGCCGGGGAGCTGGCGCGGGAGGGCGTGGCCTTCGCGGCCGACGTCCCGCTCGGGGTGATGATCGAGACGCCCAGCGCCGCCCTCACCACCGATCACCTGGCCGGGAAGGCGAGCTTCTTCAGCATCGGAACCAACGACCTCATGCAGTACACCTTCGCTGCGGACCGGGAGAACGAAGACGTCGAGTACCTCTACCACCCGCTGCATCCGGCCTTCCTCCGGCTTCTCAAGACCGCGGTCGACGGCGCGCGCGCTTCGGGCAGGCCGGTT
>JBGQLA010000165.1:0-10432 GCA_041499865.1 Deltaproteobacteria bacterium | reverse complement strand
GCGCTGATCATCGCCATGCTCATCTTCCGCCGCGCCTACCGCCTGCACGCGTACCTGAAGCCGATCCACTTCCAGTACCTGGGCCAGCTCCTGCTGGTGATGTCGCTCCTCTGGTTCTACTTCACCTTCGCCGAGTACCTGACCGCGTACTACGGCGGCGAGCCGGAGGAGATGAAGGTCTTCTGGTCGAAGTTCACCGGGCGCTTCCGCTTTCAGTTCTGGGCGATGTTCACCTGCAACTTCGTGGTCCCCATCGTTTGCCTGACGCGCCTGAAGAAGAACACCATCCCGCGGGTGCTGATCGCCTCGATCACCATCGTGATCGGCATGTGGCTCGAGCGCTACATCATCGTGGTCCCCAGCCTCTCGGCTCCGCGCCTGCCGTTCCAGGAAGGCAGCTACGCGCCGACCTGGGTGGAGTGGGGCGAGCTGGCGGGGAGCTTCGGGCTCTTCTCCATGTTCTACCTGCTGTTCACCAAGTTCTTCCCGGTGATCTCCATCTGGGAGATGAAGGAAGGGCGGCACCAGGCGATCGGCGAGGTGATGGAGCGGGTGAAGAGCTACCTGCCGGACACCGCCGAGCCCGCGACCGCGCACGCCGGGGGAACCGAGGTGGCGCCATGAGAACACCGCACGCTCCGCCGGAGGAAGCGCCGCAGCCTTCGCCCGGGGAAGACCGGCTGGTGCGATTCTTCCAGTACGCGATCGCCTGCACGCCGGTGGTGTTCATCGGCGGCATCATCGGCTGGGTCACCCACCTGATCCGGACCTCGCTCAGGTTGCATGACGTTCCTTCGGGAGCGATCGGTATCTCGCTGGTGTCCATCCCCGTCTTCATCACGCTGATGTGCGTGCTGCTCTACGTCCTCTGGGGAATCCTCAACGACCGGAGGGTGCGATGATCGCCTCCCTGTTCACCTTGCTCGTCGCCGCGGCAGCGGCGGGCGGCGCGCCGGCTACCGGCGGCCTGTTCTCGCTCTTGCCTGACAACCCGCTCCAGGGCAGCCGCCTCTTCGCCGACAAGGGGTGCCTGGAATGCCACTCGGTGCAGTCCACCGGCGGCCGCATCGGACCGGACCTCGGACGGGGGCGGATGAACCGGCCGCTGCTGGAGATCGCCGGCGTGATGTGGAACCACTCGCCCCGCATGGAGCACGCCTTCCGCGAGCGCCACATCGCCCGCCCGAGGTTCGATGCGAAGGAGATGGCGGGCCTGCTCGCGTTCCTCTATTCCCTGGGCTCGTTCGACGATCCCGGCGACGCCGTGGTGGGCGCCCGCGTGTTCCGCGACAAGCAGTGCTCGCGCTGCCACTCCGTCGGGGGCATCGGCGGCCACGTTGGTCCGGCGCTCGACCGGTTCGCGGCCTACGCATCGCCCTTGTACCTGACCTCGGCGCTGTGGAATTCCGGCAAGCGCATGTCGGCGCGGATGAAGGAGATGAACGTCGAGCGGCCGGACTTCGGGGGCAAGGACATCGTCGATCTGCTCGCGTTCATCCGCCGCGAAGGAGGGGGACTCGATCGGGTCTATGCGCAGCCGGGCAACCCGCGGCGCGGCGAGAAGCTTTTCGTCGAGAAGAAATGCAGCGAATGCCACGCGATCAACGGCCAGGGCGGCGGGCACGCCCCGGATCTCGGCCGGCACCTCAGGGGGACGTTGATGCAGGTCGCCGGCGCGATGTGGAACCACGGTCCGGGGATGTGGATGCGGATGAGCCAGCGAGGGGTCGCCGTCCCGAAGCTCACGCCCGAGGAAGCCGGCGACCTGACCAGCTACCTCTACTTCCTCCAGTTCATCGACCAGCCCGGCAACCCGCAGCGCGGCCTCTTGGTGTACCGCGAAGCGGGCTGCGTCAGGTGCCACGAGCCGGGGGCGGGCGGAAAGCAGGCTGCGCCCTCGCTGACCACCGGCGGAGACCGGTTCAAGTCCTCCCTGGAGATCGTCGCCTCGATGTGGAACCACGGCGCGCAGATGGAGAAGCTGATGGCGGAGGTCAACGTGGCTTGGCCCACGCTCAAGGGCACCGAGATGGCGGACCTCACCGCATACCTGTCCGAAGCCCGCGGCGCGGGAGCCGCCGCGAAGCCGAAGTAGCGCACCGGCCGGACGGCTGCTTGTGAGCGCCGCGACGTGGTGTCGCGCTCCCGCGCTTTGACAATCCGGTGGGACCGGACTGATCATCCCTGCCCCAACTCGCTGTCGGAGGTAAACAATGGCGCCTCGACGCGGAACTACTCGCCGCCGTTTCCTGCAGACCACCGCTCTCGCTGCTGCCGGCCTCGCCGCTCCCAAGGCGTTCAGCGCCGCGGCGCCCGATCTGAAATTGAAGAAGCCGATCAAGATCGGCTGCCAGACCATCCTCTCCGGCCCGCTGGGCGGGTACGGCGAGTTCATGCGCAAGGGCGCCACCCTGGCGATGGAGCAGATCAACGCCGCGGGAGGGATCGGCGGCAGCCCGGTGGAGATGAACTTCCGCGACGAGGAGCTGAAGGTGGACGTGGGGGTGAAGAACGCCCGCTACTTCGTCGACGACTGGGGCGCCGACTTCCTCATCGGCATCGACTCCAGCGCGGTGGCGCTGGCGGTGGGCGAGATCATGCCCACGCTCAACAAGGTGCTGATCGTCACCCACGGCGCCACCGAGAAGTACAACGAGGACCTGGTCTACAAGCGGCACGTGCGCCAGTGCTTCCGCGTCTGCGTCCCCGTCTACCAGGACGGCATCGCCTCGGCGCTGGTGGCGAAGGATCTTCCTGTAAAGCGCTGGGCGACGATCTCGCCCGACTACGAGTACGGGCACACTTCCTGGAAGATGTTCCGCGCGTACCTGAAGCGGTTCAAGCCGGACGTGGAGTTCGTCGGCGAGAGCTTCGCCAAGTTCGGCACCGTCGACTTCTCCAGCCACATCAGCAAGGTGATGGGCCTCAACCCGGAGGGCATCTTCTCCACCGAGTGGGGCGGCGAGGCCGTCACCATGGTGAAGCAGGCCAAGCTGTTCAAGGTGTTCGAGAACACGAAGGCGTTCATGATCGGGATGGGCAGCGCGATGGACGTGCTGCAGGGACTTGGCGCCGATTATCCCGACGGCACCTGGGCCTCGGGCCGCTACTACTTCGGCTACCCGGACACGCCGGAGAACAAGAAGTTCGTCGCGGACTTCCGCAAGCGCTTCGATACGTACCCGAGCTATCCCTCCGAGACCGCCTACACCGCCGTCTACGCGCTGAAGAAGGCGGTGGAGAAGGCGAAGTCGATCGAGACCGAGAAGGTGATCGAGGCGCTGGAAGGAATGGAGCTCGATCGTCCCGCCGGCAAGTGCGTCATCCGCAAGGAGGACCACCAGGCCGTCTACGCGGTGCCCTGGGGACAGATCAAGCACGACCCGAAGTTCCCCATGCCCATCTTGACGAACCTCAAGGTCTTTTCCACCGACGAGTACTACCGCAAGCCGCCGTTCGCGCCGGTCGAGGGCTGAGTGCTCTTTCAGGGTCTCGTCGGCCTCAGCGAAGCCATGTACCTGTGGCTCGTGGCGGCCGGGCTGTCGCTGATCTTCGGCGTGATGCGGGTGCTGAACTTCGCGCACGGCAGCCTGTACATGCTGGGCGCGTACTTCGCCTGGGTCGCGTTCCGGATCAGCGGCAGCTTCTGGGTGGCGCTGCTGGCCGGCCCCCTCCTGGTCGGGGCGGCAGGATGGGCGATGGAGTTCGGCTTCCTCCGGCGCGTCTACTCCGCGCCGGAGGCGTTCCAGTTGCTGCTCACCTTCGCCTTCGTGCTCATCCTCGACGACGCGGTGAAGCTCGTCTTCGGGCCGGTGTACCAGTCGCCGCCCACGCCCGCGGCGCTCTCCGGCGCGGTCTTGATTGGGCGCTCAATCCTCCCCACGTACCATCTCTTCATCCTCGGCGTCGGCGCGCTGGTCGGGCTCGGCCTCTGGCTCTTCCTGGAGAAGACCAGCTTCGGGCTGGTGATCCGCGCGACCGCCGCGGACCGCGAGATGGCGCGCGCCCTCGGCGTCCGCTCCTCGCGGCTCTTCACCTGGGTCTTCGTGCTCGGCGCCATCCTCGCCGGCCTCGGCGGCGCCCTGTCGATGCCCGTGCGCGCCATCTCCCCGGGCATGGGCGAGTTCATCATCATCGAGGCCTTCGTGGTGGTGGTGCTGGGCGGGCTCGGATCGCTCCGCGGCGCGTTCCTCGGCTCGGTGCTCATCGGGCTGCTCCACGCGTACGGGCTCCTCTTCATGCCCGTCTTCGAGCTGGCGCTCGGCTACATGGCGATGGCGCTGGTGCTGATCGTGCGTCCCTGGGGCCTCTTCGGGGTCCGCGAGGGCTGATGCGCGTCCGTGTCATCGCCGGCGCGGCGATCGCCGCCATCGTGCTCCTCTTGCCGCTGGTCGCGGGTCCCTTCCTCCGCTACCTCGTGCTGAACATGCTCTTGCTGGCGCTGCTCGCGCTCTCGTTCAACCTGCTGTTCGGGATGACGGGCCTGCTCTCGTTCGGGCAGGGCGCGTATTACGCGGGCGGCGCGTATGCGGCGGCGCTGCTCCTGCGCGCGGGAGTCCCGATGCTCTGGTCGATCCTGCTCGGCGCGCTCGCGGCCGCCGCGCTGGCCGCGGTCCTGGGCGCGTTCTGCGTGCGGCACACCCGCATCTATTTCTCCATGCTCACGCTCGCCTTCGGCATGCTGGTCTATGCGGTGGTGTGGAAGTGGACCGACGTGACCGGCGGCGACGACGGCTTGATCGGCATTCCGCGTGGGCGCCTCGGGCTTCCCGGGCCGCTCGACTTCAGCCTCGATTCCCCCGTGCGCTACTACCTGTTCGCGGCGATCCTGGTGCTGATCTCGATGGCGATCCTGCACCGCCTCTCCGCCTCGCCGCTCGGGCTGGCGCTCCAGGCGATCCGGGAGAACGCCGAGCGGGCGGAGTTCAGCGGCATCCGGGTGCGCCGGACCATCTACATCGCCTTCGTCACCGCCGGGCTGTTCGCCGGGCTTTCGGGGGCGCTGCTCGCGCCGCTCGAACAGACCGTCTCGCCTTCCACCGCGCACTGGACCAAGTCCGCGGAGCCGGTGATGGCGACGCTGATCGGCGGGCCGTTCTCCTTCCTCGGCCCCATCGTCGGCGCGGTGGTCTATCTGGGACTGAAGGAGATCATCGTCCGCTTCACCGAATACTGGCTCCTGGTGTTCGGGCTGGTGCTGCTCGCCACCGTCCTCACCTTCCGCTCAGGTCTGGTGGGGGCGGCCGCGGATCTGATCGCGCGAAAGCGGCGCGCATGACGGCGCTGCTCGAGGTGCGCGGGGTGACGAAGTCGTTCGACGACTTCACCGCCGTCGCCGGCGTGGATCTCGCGCTGTCCGAAGGCGGCATCACCGCGGTGATCGGCCCCAACGGCGCAGGGAAGACCACCTTGATCAACCTGCTCGCCGGCAAGCTCTACCCGGACCAGGGGCGGATCACGTTTGCCGGCAAGGACGTGACGCGGCTCCCGGCGAGCGGACGCGTGCGAGCCGGGATGGCGCGTACCTTCCAGGTCACCAACGTCTTTCCCCGCCTGACGGTGGAGCAAAACGTCTCGGTGCCGGTGCTCGCCCGCGCCGGCCATGCGCTGCAACCGTGGCGGCGGCTGGATGCGATGGCGGACATCCGGCCCCAGGTCGCGCGGCTCTTGGAGACGGTGGGTCTCACGCGGCGGGCCTTCGAGGCCGCCGCTGTGCTCTCGCACGGCGACCGGCGCCTGCTGGAGATCGCGCTCGCGCTGGCCTGCGAGCCCCGCATGCTCCTGCTCGACGAGCCCACCGCCGGGATGGGGGCGGGCGAGCGCGAGCGCGTGCTCGATCAGGTGCGGGCGCTCGCCGCGCGCAGCGGGCTGACGATCCTGCTGGTCGAGCACGACATGGAGGTGGTGTTCGGGTTCGCCAGCCGGATTGTGGTCCTGCACCAGGGCAGGGTGGTCGCCGACGGAACGCCGCAGCAGATCCGCGACGACGCCAAGGTGCGCGAGATCTATCTCGGCGATGCCAGCGTGGCGCCCGAGGTGGCGCGGTCGGCGGTGGAGGCGGGCGCTCCGCTCCTTCAGGTCGAGCACCTCGATGCGGGGTACGGGCTCGCCCACGTCCTGCACGAGGTCGGCTTTACGGTCGCGCGCGGAGAGATCGTCGCCTTGCTCGGGCGCAACGGGGTGGGAAAGACCACCACGCTCCGCAGCGTCGCCGGCCTGAATACACCCTGGCGCGGAAGCAGCGTTCGCCTCGGAGAGCGGTCGATCGCGGGCGAGCCGCCGGAGCGCATCGCCGCCCTCGGCGTCAGCTATGTCCCGGACGACCGCCGCATCTTTGCCGACCTGACCGCGGCGGAGAACCTGCGCGTCGCCGAGCTGGCGCTGCGGCGCGAGAAGACGCGCTGGACGCGCGAGCGCATCGAGGCGATCTTTCCCCCGCTGGGGAAGCTGTGGGACCGCAAGGGACGCCACCTCTCCGGCGGGGAGCAGAAGATGCTGGCCATCGCGCGCGCGCTCGCCACCGACCCCTCACTCTTGCTGCTGGACGAGCCTTCCGAGGGGCTGAGCCCGCTGATCGTCCGCATCCTCGCGGATGCGCTCGCGCAGATCCGGGACGACGGTGTGACGGTGCTGCTGGCGGACCAGAACCTCATGTTTGCCCGGGCGGTGGCCGACCGGGCGCTGGTGATGGAGCGCGGCCGCCTGGTGCACGCAGCGTCGCGGGCGGAGCTGGCCGCCAACGATCCCGCGCTCCACCGCTTTCTCGCGGTCTGAGGGAGGACCCGATGGAGATGAGCTTCGAGCCCCTGACGCCGAGCGCGTTCCTGCGCCGCTCCGGGCGGGTCTACGCGGACCGCGTCGCGGTGATCGACGGAGAGCGCCGCTACACCTACGCCGAGCTGTGGGCGAGGTCGCAGAAGCTCGCGGGCGCGCTGCGCGAGCGGGGCGTGGCGCCGGGAGATCGAGTGGCGGTGGTTTCCAGCAATTCGCACATCCTCCTCGAGGCCCATTACGGCGTCCCGCTGGCCGGCGCGGTGCTGGTGGCGCTCAATGTCCGCCTCACGCCCGACGACCTGGCGTTCATCGTGGAGCACGCCGGAGCGCGCCTGCTGATCCATGACGCGCCGCTGGAGGGCGTTGCGCGCGAGGTGGAGCGCAAGGCCAGTGTGCAGCGGATCGGTCCTGCGGAGTACGAGGCGATGGTGGACCGCGCCTCGCCGTTCGACTCCCGGGTCGAGGACGAGCGCGGCCTCTTGGCGCTGAACTACACCAGCGGCACCACCGCGCGCCCGAAGGGCGTCATGTACCACCACCGCGGCGCATATCTGCAGGCGCTGGCGATGGCGCTGCAGATGAAGCTGGATCCCGACTCCCGCTATCTCTGGACGCTGCCGATGTTCCACTGCAGCGGGTGGTGCTTCACCTGGGCAGTGACCGCGGCCGGCGGCACGCACCTCTGCCTCCCCGCGGTCGAGCCGGCGCGCATCTGGAAGCATCTGCGCGAGTCGGGCGTCACGCATCTCTGCGGCGCACCCACGGTGCTCACGATGATGCTTTTCCACGCCGACGCGGCGAAGGGCCGGGCCGTGCGCTTCGGCACCGGCGGCGCCGCGCCCACTCCGGCGATCCTCGCCCGCGCCGCCGAGCTCGGAATCGACGTGACGCACCTTTACGGACTGACGGAGACCTACGGGCCGGCGGTGCTCTGCGAGTGGCGCAGCGAGTGGAACGCGCTGCCGATCGCGGAGCAGGCGCTGCTCAAGGCGCGGCAAGGAGTCGGCAACGTGATCGCGGAGCAGGTCCGGGTGGTGGCCCCCGACGGCAGCGACGTGCCCGCCGACGCGAAGACCATGGGCGAGATCGCGCTGCGCGGGAACGACGTGATGCTCGGCTACTACCGCGACGAGCAGGCGACGCGCAGGGCGGCGCCGGACGGCTGGTTCCGCACCGGCGACCTCGGCGTCATGCACCCGGACGGGTACGTGGAGCTGAAGGACCGGTCCAAGGACATCATCATCTCCGGGGGCGAGAACATCTCCTCGCTGGAGGTGGAGCGCACGCTGGCGTCGCATCCGCTTGTGATGGAGACCGCGGTGGTGGCCGGGCCCGACGAGAAGTGGGGAGAGGTGCCGGTGGCGTTCGTCTCGCTCAAGTCCGGCGGGGAGATGCCGGAGAAGGCGCTGATCGAGTACGCCCGCGAGAAGCTCGCCCACTTCAAGGCGCCGCGCATCGTGGTCTTCGGCGAGCTGCCCAAGACCTCGACCGGCAAGGTGCAGAAGTACGTGCTCCGGGATCGGGCGAAGTCGCTGCTCGCGAAGAAGTGAGACGATGCGATCGACACTGAGCGGGACCGGCGGGCAGCTCGTCGTGCAGAGCCTGCTGGAGCAGGGCGTCGACCACGTCTTCTGCGTCCCCGGCGAGAGCCACCTGGCCGTGCTCGACGCGCTCTACGACGTGCGCGAGCGGATCAGGCTGGTCGTGTGCCGGCACGAGAGCGGCGCGTCCAACATGGCCGATGCGTACGGCAAGCTCACCGGAGCGCCGGGGATCGCCCTGGTGACGCGCGGGCCCGGCGCGAGCAACGCGGCGATCGGCGTCCACACCGCCGCGCAGGACTCCACGCCGCTGATCCTGCTCGTCGGACAGGTGCCGCGCGGGTTCGCGGACCGCGAGGCGTTCCAGGAGATCGACTACCGGATCATGTTCGGCCAGATCGCGAAGTGGGTGGCGCAGATCGACGACCCGCGCCGGGTCCCGGAGTACCTGAGCCATGCCTTCCATGCCGCGACCTCGGGCCGGCCAGGTCCGGTGGTGCTGGCCCTTCCGGAGGACATGCTGACCGAAGAGGCCGAGGCGCCGGCCGCGCCGCGGTACCAGCGCGTCGCGGCGTCGCCGTCGCCGGAGCAGATCGCCTGCCTCGCCGCGCTTCTCGCCTCCGCACAGAGGCCGCTGGTGATCGCCGGCGGGAGCGGCTGGACGTCAGAGGCCTGTGCCGGCCTGCAGCGGTTCGCGGAGGAATGGCGGCTGCCGGTGACGTGCGCGTTCCGCTTCCAGGATCTCTTCGACAACGATCACCCGCAGTACGCGGGCGACGTCGGCCTGGGCATCAACCCGAAGCTCGCGCGGCGCATCCAGGAGACCGATCTCGCGCTCGTCCTCGGCGCCCGCCTCGGGGAGGCGACCACGGGCGGTTACACGCTGTTCGAAGTGCCGGTGCCGCGGCAGACGCTGGTGCACGTGCACTCCGGAGCCGGAGAGCTGGGCCGCGTCTACGCCGCGCAGCTGCCCATCAACGCCGGGATGCCGGAGCTGATCGCGGCTCTCGGACAGCTCCATCCAGCAGCGGCTCCCTCCTGGACCGCGGAGACGAAGGCGGCCCGGGCCGAATACGAGGCCTGGAACGCTCCGGTTCAGGTGCCGGGTTCGCTGCAGATGGCCGGGATCGTTCGGTTTCTGCGCGACCGCTTGCCGCCGGACGCGATCGTCACCAACGGCGCCGGCAATTTCGCATCCTGGGTCCATCGCTTCTATCGCTACCGGCGTTTCCGCTCGCAGCTGGGGCCGACCAGCGGCGCGATGGGGTATGCCCTGCCGGCCGCCGTCGCGGCGAAGTCGGTGCATCCGCAGCGCATGGTGGTCGCGTTTTCCGGAGACGGTGACTTCCTCATGACCGGCCAGGAGTTGGCGACCGCGGTGCAGTACGCGCTGCCGCTGATCGTCGTTCTCGTGAACAACGGCTCCTACGGCACCATCCGCATGCACCAGGAGCACAAGTACCCGGGGCGGGTGCACGGCACCGCGCTCCGGAACCCGGACTTCGCCGCCTATGCGCGCTCGTTCGGAGGGCTCGGCGAGCTGGTCGAGAAGACGGAGCAGTTTGCGCCGGCGTTCGAGCGCGCCGTCGCCAGCGGCCTGCCCGCCATCCTCGAGCTGCGGCTCTCCGAGGAAGTGATCACGCCGCACACCACGCTGTCGGCGATCCGGGAGCGCGCGCTGAAGAAGGCGTGAGCACCCGAGGATGTCCGGGATCAAGGCGCGGCGTGTCGAGGCCACGCGCGCGGGCAAAGTTTGCTACGGTGCTGACCTTCCATGGCGGCGGGCGCGCGCGACTACCTCGAGCGGATCCTCTGCGCCCGCGTCTATGACGTGGCGGTGGAGACGCCCATCGATCCCGCTCCCGGGCTCTCGGCCCGGCTGGGGAATCGCGTCCTGCTCAAGCGCGAGGACATGCAGCCGATCTTCTCCTTCAAGCTGCGCGGCGCCTATAACAAGATCTCGGGGCTTCCCGCTTCGGCCTTGAAGCACGGGGTGATCGCCGCATCGGCCGGCAACCACGCGCAGGGCGTGGCCCTCTCCGCCCAGCGCCTGGGATGCCGCGCCACCATCGTGATGCCGGTCACCACCCCGCGGATCAAGGTGGACGCCGTGGCCT
>JBGQLA010000164.1:0-10440 GCA_041499865.1 Deltaproteobacteria bacterium | reverse complement strand
TCGCCGGCGACGTACGCCTCGAATCCGAGGATGGGCTTGATGCCGTGCTTCTTCGCCTCCTGGTAGAAGTTCACCACCCCGAACATGTTTCCGTGGTCGGTGACCGCCACGGCCTTCATGCCCGTGTCGGCGCAGGATTTCATCAGATCCGGGAGCCGGATGGCGCCGTCGAGCAGGCTGTAGAGGGTGTGCAGGTGCAGGTGAGCGAAGTCGGCGGGCATTGCGGGGCACCATAGCGCGGCCCCCCGACATCGCGGCGAGGAAAATCCCCGCCCGCTTCTAGCTCGAGGGGAACAGGTCGCGCAGCGCCGAATCGACGTCCGGAAAACGGAAGCGGAAGCCCGAATCGAGCAGCTTGCGCGGGACCGCGCGCTGCCCTTCCAGGAGCGCCGAGGCGAACTCCCCGAGCAGGATCCGCAGCGGCGCCGCCGGGACCTTCGCCCAGGAAGGCCGGTGCAGCGCCCGCCCCAGCGCCTTGGCGAACTCCTTCATGCTGACGATGCCAGGCGCGGCCAGGTTCACACCGCCCGCCAGGTTGCGATCGATGCACCAGAGGATCGCCGCTACCTCGTCGGCGAGGTGGATCCAGGGGAACCATTGCCTGCCGCTCCCGATCGGCCCGCCCACGAACGCCTTGAACGGCGGGAGCATCTTCTCCAGCGCCCCGCCCTTCGCGCTGAGCACGATCCCGGTGCGGACCTGGACCGAGCGGACCGCCGCGCGCCGCGCCTCCGCCTCCCATTGGCGCCCGACGTTGGCGAGAAAATCGGCGCCGGGCGTCGCGCTCTCTTCCAGCAGCTCGTCGCCCCGGCCGCCGTAGTACCCGACGGCGCTGGCATTCACCAGCACGCGAGGCTTGCGCTGCGCCTTCGCGATCGCCTCGACCAGCGCGCGGGTGGTGAGCACGCGGCTGTCGAGGATTGCCTTCTTGTACTCCGGGGTCCAGCGCTTGCCCCCGACGCTGGCGCCGGCGAGATTCACCACCGCGTCCGCTCCGTCGACGGACCAGGGCGCGGTGCCGAAGCGCAGCAGCGTCACGGCCTCGTCGCCTCGAGCCCGGAGGGCGGCCACGAGGTGCGTCCCGATCAACCCGCTCGCTCCCGCCAGCACGACGCGCATTCACGATGGATGCGCCGGGAGAGCGGGACGATTCGCCAGCCTTCGCTGCTTCTGCGCTATTCTCCGCGCCCGTGAACGAGCTCTGCTGGGTGACCTTGCAAGTCCCGGATCTGGAGAGGTCGCGCGCCTTCTGGCGCGAGGTGATCGGGCTTCCCGAGAAGTCGTACACACCGGCATGGGTCGAGCTCGAGCTGCGGCCCGGCCTGCTGCTCGCCCTGCACCCGGTGTTCTATCCGAACGCGATGATCAAGCGCGGCTACGACCGCGGCGGCCCGGTCCTCGCCATCCAGGTGATGAACCTGGACGAGATGACGGCGCTCGTGCTCCGGCACGGCGCGCGGGCGCTCGGAAGCTCACAGGAGATCCCCGGCGGCGTTTCGCGCGACTTCGAGGACCCCGACGGCTACGTGTTCGAGTTGGTCGAGCTCCGGCCCAGCGCAAATCCTGCGTAGCTCCCGGCCGCCTTCCCTCGAAGATCGTTGGCCCGCCCGATGCACCATTCCTGGCCATGGGACGCTTTCTCGACGAATTGACCGGCGCCGCGGGTTTCGCCGCGACCATCCTCTTCGCCCCGTGGCTGCGCTCGAAGTACTCGACCTGGGGATCCACCGAAGAGGAAGCGAAGCGGACCCTTCCCGGCGACGCTCTGCTGCCGGAGCCGGTGCTGCAGTCCACCCGCTCCATCTCCATCGCCGCCGAGCCGCGCGAGGTCTGGCACTGGATCGCGCAGATGGGCCGCGGGCGCGGCGGGATGTACAGCTATCGCGTGCTGGAGACGCCCGACGCTCCGGCCGTCATCCCCGAGCTGCAGCACATCGCCGAGGGCGACACCATCCAGGGCGCCGCCCGGACCTGGCATGTGGTGGAGGCGGAATTCGCGAAGCACCTGGTGCTCACCACCGGCGCGAGCAGCTGGGCATTCGTGCTCGAGCCGCTCGACGAAGGCAAAGGAACCCGGCTGATCGTGCGCAGCCGCTTGCCGGCGGAGGGTTTCGCCTGGAAGCGGATCGTCGATCCGGGAAGCTTCGTCTTCGAGCGCCGGATGCTGATCGGTCTGCGCGAGCACTCCGAGCACCAGTGAGATAGACACGGCGGCGTGCCCGAGCTGCCCGACGTCACCGTCTACGTGGAGTCGATCGCGGCGCGGGTCGTCGGCCAACCCGTGCAGCGCATCCGCGTGGCCAGCCCGTTCGTGGTGCGCACCTTCGATCCGCCGCTCGCCGCTGCCGCGGGCAAGCGCGTGAAGCAGATCAGCCGGCTGGGCAAGCGGATCGTCTTCACCCTCGAGGACGGGCTGTTCCTCGTCATCCATCTGATGATCGCCGGGCGGCTCAAGTGGCTCGAGGCCGGGGCGAAGATCCCGGGCAAGGTCGGGCTCGCCGCCCTCGACTTTCCTTCCGGCACCCTCCTGCTCACCGAGGCGGCGACGAGGAAGCGCGCCTCGATCCACCTCGCGCGATCGCTTGACGAGTTCAACCGGCCCGGAATCGAGCCCCTCGAGTCCACGCGCGAGGAGTTCGAGGCGGCGCTGCGCCGCGAGAACCACACGCTCAAGCGCGCGCTCACCGATCCGCGGCTCTTCTCCGGCATCGGGAACGCCTACTCCGACGAGATCCTCCACCGCGCGAAGCTCTCGCCCGCGCTCTTGACCCGGAAGATGTCCGCGGCCGACGTGCAGGCCCTGTTCGATGCGACGCGCGGAGTGCTCTCCGACTGGACGGCGCGGCTCCGCGACGAAGCGCGCGAACGGTTCCCGGAGAAGGTGACGGCGTTCCGGGACGACTTCGCGGTGCACGGCAAGTACCGCAAGCCCTGCCCGGTCTGCGGCACGGCGGTGCAGCGCATCGCCTACGCGGACAACGAGACCAACTACTGCCCCCGGTGCCAGACCGGCGGGAAACTTCTGTCGGATCGGTCACTTGCACGCCTGCTCCACGACGACTGGCCGCGGACCATCGAGGAGCTGGAGGAGCGCTTTCCGCCCCGCGGCAAGTAGTCCCGGTGCAAGCGCGCGGACCGCGCGTACTAGTCCTGCGAAGGACTGTATACTGCGCGCCGGTTTGCATTGGACCGCCGCGCGCGCGAACGTGCACGGCGACGGAGGCGCGCGAAATGAACGAGGAGCGCAAGAACGGCGGAGACGGGAACGGCGACGTCGGCGGCAACGGCGATCCGCAGTTCACCACGCCAGGCGTGGGCGAGCAGCTCGACGAGACGGTCGCGGAGCCCGGCGGCCCGATCCCGGGACCGATGGAAGGACAGGGCGGCGAGCCCAAACCTTTGGAGCCGGCACCCGCGCGTCCACAGCGGAAGCCGGCCCCGCGCAAGAAGGCCAAGGCGAAGATCGCCGCGAAGAGCCGCACGAAGAAGGCGAGCAAAGGGAAGCCGGCCGGGCGCAAGAAGGCCAAGGGCAAGGCACGCACCTCCGCCAAGCGGGGCAAGAAGGGCGGAAGCCCGAAGGCCGCCCGGCGCAAGGGCAAGAAGCGCCGCTAGAGAAAACCCCCGGTTTTGACCTTTACGGCTCGAAGCTGTCGCTCGGCGCCGGCGCGCGGCCCGGCCGCGGTCCTTTGCGGCGGCGCGGTGGCGGAGCGCCGGCGAGCGTGCGCGCGGCGTGCGCGAGATCGCGATGTTGCGGCAGGTGCGGCTGGAGCAGCGCGCGCTGCATCGCCTTCTCGTCGGCGTCCTTCGGGACGTGCACCGGCTTGCCGGTGTTCGGGTGGAATCCCGAGTAGTACATGTCCGTCGCCAGCGTCATCGGCGTGGGCGTGAAGTCCTGGACCTGCTGCGGCCGCCAGCCGTTCTCGGCCAGGTAGTCGGACAGCTCCACCATGTCCTTCACCTCGCAGCCGGGATGGCCGGAGATGAAGTAGGGCACGAGGTACTGCTCCTTGCCGGCCTCGTCCGAGTACTTCTCGAACAGCTCCTTGAAGCGGACGAACATCTCCTTGCCCGGCTTCTTCATCACCTTCACCACGCCCGGCGAGATGTGCTCCGGCGCGATCTTGAGGTGTCCGCCCACGTGGTTCGCCACCAGCTCGCGGATGTACTCGTCGCCGTTCTTCTCGTCGGCGAAGGCGACGTCATAGCGGACCCCGCTGGCCACGAACGCGCGCTTCACGCCCGGCAGCTCGCGCGCCTTGCGCATCAACTGGATGAGCGGCCCGTGATCGGTGCCGAACTTCTCGCAGACGGTCGGGTACACGCAGGAGGCGCGCCGGCAGTCGCGGTGCCAGTCCTCGTCGGTACAGGCCATGTGCCACATGTTCGCGGTGGCGCCGCCGATGTCGCTCACCACCCCGGTCCAGCCCGGCACGTTCTTCAGCCCCTCGATCTCCCGCAGCACCGATTCCTCGCTGCGCGAGACCACGTCCCTCCCCTGGTGCTCGGTGATGCAGCAGAAGCTGCAGCCCGCGGCGCAGCCGCGCATGATGGTGACGCTGAAGCGGATCTGCTCCCACGCCGGGATCTTCGCCGCGCCGTACATCGGATGCGGCAGCCGCGTGAAGGGCAGCTCGTACTCGCCGTCGATCAGCGCCGTCGAGGGCGGCGGCGCGGGCGGGTTCAGGTACACGATCTCGTTGCCGTGCCTCTGCAGCAGGATCCGCGCGTTGTCCGGATTGTGCTCCAGGTGGTACAGGCGCGAGAACTCCGCGTACACGCGCTTGTCGGCGACGACCTCCTCGTACGAAGGCAGCCAGCGCTCCTCGCGATCGCGCGCCCCGGCCAGGTACCGCCAGCCCTGCTGCGCGTCGTCGCGGAAGCGCACCGCGGTGCCGCGGATGTCGGTCAAGCCGCAGATGTCCTCGCCGGAAGCGAGGCGCGACGCGACCTCAAGGATCGGCTGCTCGCCCATGCCGTAGACGAGGATGTCCGCCGGGCAGTCGGCGAGGATCGAGCGCCGCACCCGATCGCTCCAGTAGTCGTAGTGCGCGAGGCGCCGGAGCGAGGCCTCGACCCCGCCGAGCACCACCGGCACGTCGGGGAAGAGCTTCTTCAGCTTGCGCGCGTACACCGCGGTGGCGTAGTCGGGGCGGCGCCCCGGCGCGGCGTCCGGCGTGTACGCGTCCGAGGGGCGCCGTTTCTTCCCGGCGGTGTAGTGGTTCACCATCGAGTCCATGTTGCCGCTGGAGACGCCGAAGAAGAGGCGCGGGCGCCCGCAGGCGGCGAAGTCGGCGAGGCCGCTCGCCTCGTCCCAGCGGGGCTGGCTGACGATCCCGACCTTGTACCCGCGGGAGACGAGCAGGCGGGCGATCAAAGGAACGCCGAAGGTAGGATGATCGACGTACGCATCGCCGTTGATCAGGACGATGTCCAGTGGCTCCCACCCCCGCCCCTTCGCGTCCTCGAGCGAGACGGGCAGGTACGCCTCCGGTCCGGGACGCGGCGGCGCCTGCTTCGCGCGAGCGCCGATGTGGACAAGGGGCATCGGCCCTTTATAACGGCGGGCGCGGATGTAAGTACATGCAGGCCGGGAATCCTGCATGGCCGCTTTGGCGCGGGATCGCCTGCCTGCTGGTATTCTGGCGGCGATCATGGCCGACACCAGCGCGCCTCTCACGTCCTTCTCCACCAGGGAGGCCGCGTCCCGGCCCGCGCCGCCGGACGGAGATCCGCTCGCCGGCGACTGGTCGGAAGGACTGCCCGGGCCGCCGCGGGCGCTGGCCGTTCCGCTCCCGCAGTCGATCCTTCTCGATCTCGAAGCGCCGCGGCGAGCGGATACCGCCGCACCCCAAGCGCCGCCGCTTCAGTCCGAGGCTCCTGCGATCGCCGCGCCGAAGACGATGGCCGATTTGCCGGATGTAACCTCGCAGGCTGCGCTCCCCGTCGCCGCCGAGCCGTCGCCGTTCCTGCCGTCGGAAGCGCCGCCTTCGGATGAGTCTCTGGCGTGGACGGAGCCCGCGCACGCGGCGCCTGTGCCGCCGACCGCCGAGGCCACAGCGCCTTCCGCCGGACTGAGGCCGCCTGCCGCGCCGGAGGATCTGTTCGCTGCTGCGCCGGAGGATCTGTTCGGTCCCGCGCCGGCGGAGTTTCGGGCCGCGGAGACGACCGAGGCGAATCACGACTCCGCGCCGACGCCCTGGAGCGAGCCCGTCGCCGCGCCGGTCTCGCCAGCGCCCTGGGAAGTTCCACTCGATCCTTCGGCTGCACCGGATGCGCCCGCCTGGGACGCCCTCCCCGACGTGCCGCCGGCCCTGGTTCCGCCGGTTCCTCCTGCGGTCGTGGTTCCGGTGGTCTTGGCGACGCCGCCGGTTGTCGCCGAGGCCCCGCCCGTGGTCGCCCCGGCCCCGCCGCCGCCAGTGCTTGCGCCGACAGCGCCAGTGCTCGCCAAGACCGCGCCGCCAGTTCTTGCGCCGACGCCTCCAGTCCTTGCGCCAACGCCCCCGCCGGTCCTCGTCCCCTCGCCACCCGTCCTCGTGCCGTCGCCGCCGGTGCTCGTGCCCTCTGCTCCCGCGCACGACGAGGCGTCCGCAAACGAATCCGCGGTCGCGGCGCAACCCGCGCCGCCCGTCGAAGCTGCGGCGCCAGCCGAGAGCGCATGGGACGCGGTGCCGGTCGAGGCGGCTCCGGCGCCCGATCCGGCCTGGGATGCCGCGCCGCCGCCAGCCGAATCCACGCCGGAGTGGCAAGCGGAGACCGCCGCCTCGGACTTTCAGGAAGTGAAGAAGCCGGAAGCGCCGGCGCCCGATGCCGCCGCGGCCGACTGGAGCTCGCTGCGGAGCGGACCCGACTGGTCGACCTCCACCGGCACACCCGCGGAACCGACGCCCGATGCCTGGGGCGCCCCGCCTCCCTCGACCGAGCCGTCCGTCGAGTGGACCGCTCCTGCGGCGCCACCCCCCGCGGAGGCCGAGTGGTCCGCTCCACCGCCACCCGCTGTCGCACCGCAAAGGTCCGCCCCGGCCCCGCTCGCGCAAGCTCCCGCGAAAGAGCCCGCGGCTCCCGCGCCGGCGTGGAATGCGCCGGCCGTCGGGGCGAGCGCGCTCGAGCAGCTCGATTCCGAACCTCCGGAGCCGGAGCCCGGCGCCGCGAAGGAACTGTTCGGCAGCGTCCCCGCCGGCGGGTCGCTGTCCGGCGAGGCCGACGATCCCGCCCTCGGCGCGAACGACGAGATGGCCCCGTCCGACGCCCTGGGCCCGCCCGTGGAGCTTGCATCGCCGGAGGAGGTCCTGCGCCCCTTGGACGACATCGATCACGACGATCCCGATCTGCCGGCGCCAGTTGCGAAATCCGCCCCGCGCGCCCAGCCGCTCGCCGCCTGGAAGCCCGCCGCCTCCACTGCGCTGGAAGTCCGCGGCGAGCACCGCGTCGCCGTGCACACCCGCGGCGGCCGGACGCTGCGCGGCACGCTCCACGACGTCGATCTCTCCAAGTCGCAGTTCCCGCTCCTGCCGCAGGGCGGCGGCGAGGCGGAATCCATCTACCACTCCGACGTGAAGGCGATCTTCTTCATGCTCGCGCCCGGAGAGAAGCCGCACGCCGGCGACGGCGGGAAGGTGCGCGTCACCTTCGCCGACGGACGCGTGATCGAGGGCACGCGCGAAGGCGCCGACGCGAAGCACGGCTTCTTCCTGGTGCCGGCGGACGCCACGCGCACGAACACGCGTCGCATCTACGTGGCCCGCGAGGCCACCTCGGCGATCGAGAAGCGGTAGAGAACCGGCGCTCAGAAGTCGTAGGTCATGCCCAGCGAGAAGGCCTGGGGGCTGGTTCCGGTGAAGCAACCGGTTCCGTTGCCGATCAGTCCGATGCCGGGCCCGGGGCTGGCGGTCGACGGGCCGCCGCCGTCCTTGCAGTCCCAGGTGACGCCGTGTCCGCTCGGCCCGAGCGCATAGTGCGCCGCCGGGCTGTTCCTCAGATGGGCGTAGCTCAGGATGATCGTGGTCTTTGGATTGAACCAGTGGCGGTAGCCGACGCCGATCATGTCGGCGTTGTTGTCGACGGGCCCGGCCCCGGGATCGCCGGGCGTGTTCGAAGCGTGCGCCCAGGACCCCATCACCTCGTCGTTCGCTCCGATCTTCTGCAGCGCGGACAGATAGTACCCGTCGCGCTGCCGCTCGTTGAAATCCGAGACGTCGTTGCGCCGCATCTCCTCGAAGATGCCGGCGACCGTCGTTCCGGTCGGCGCGAAGGTGTACTTCGCGCCGAACTTCCACGCGTATTCGTCGGCGGTGCCGACGGCGGATACCCCCGACGGCGTGCCCTGGCCGGCGTCGCCGGTGCGATTCGTCTTCCGGTGCATCTCGTAGCTCGCGATCAGCTTCAGCCCGTAACCGCGCCACTCCCCGGAAAACCCGTAGCCGTCGCCGAACGAGCCGTCGTTGCAGGGGCCCGCGTTTCCCCCGGCGCAGACGTTCTCGCCGAGGGCGTAGCCGATGTTGTCCTCGAACCGGTTCTGGCCCGGCGACCAGATCACGTTCACGCGCAATCCCAGCACGTCCGGGGATTCGTACCAGACCGCGTGCGGGAGGCGGGGGTCGAACTCGGCGCGATTGTCGCCGCCGGTGTTGCCCATGATGCTGTTGTAATCCGCCGGCGTCTCGCCGAGGAAATCGAAGTCGGCCGTAATCGACTTGTAGGGCGTGTCGTTCTTCCCGAGCTTCAGCGCACCGAAGGGCGTGCTGACGCCGACGAAGCTGTTGCGCGAGGCGAGCGCGCCGTTGACGGCGGTATTGGCGGGATTGATGGTGTCGTTGCTCCCGTTCGGTTTGCTGCCGGGAGTGGCGGTCACGTCGACCTGCGCTTCGATCTGGAAGACCGCCTGGTACTCCCGACCGCCCAGGTCGTGGTACCCCCGCACGCCGAATCGGGACAGGTTGCTGGAGATGTCGGGAAGCCAGCGCAGGTTGCCGACCGGCGGGGCGCACGGATTGACGCCGGCGGTGATGCAGGGCGCCCCGGTCAGCTCCTGGTTGCCGACGTCGAAGGAGACGTTCACCCGTCCGTAGACGGTGAAGTCGAAGGGCTTGTGCGGGGGCGGAGGCGCCTTTACGTCCGAGGAAATGGCCGGACCCGTGGGCGTCGGGTTTGCCGCCGGATCGGCGGCAGCCGGTCCCGGCTGCCCGGTCTGGCAGAATGCGCCGGAAGCGAAACCGCAGGCGAGCAGGAACGCCGGATAGACGAGCCTCGTGCGCATGAGCCTCCCATGGCGTCGGCAAGCTGGCGAAGTCCGTGCCTCGCGCCGGCGCTCTCGACACTCGCTTATCGGGGTGGCATGCGCCGCGTCCAGACGACGAAAGGCCGCACGACGACCATCTGACCGACGATCGGATCGGCTGCGCGCGGAAAACCGCCTTCTTCCGCGCTCAGTGGAGAAACTTGTCCGACCCACGGCCGCTGCCCGTGCTGCTGAACGGGCCGGAGTCGTCGTCCTTCCCCGGGACCACCCGGAGCTTGCTGCGGCGCAGGCGCCGGTCGATCCACCAGACGCGCATGCGGAGCATGAAGTTGCGCGGAGAGATGCCGCGCGCGAAGACCACGCCCGCTCCGAGCCCGAAGAGCTGTGGCAGGTAGGGCACCCAACCGGTCATCAGCATGAAGAGGACGGTGATGCCGGCGGAGATCGGCAGCATCCAGCGCGCTTGCACCGGGACGAAGTAAAGGAAGATCTGCGCGTTGGGCATCAGCACCGCGAACGCCGCGATCAAGCCTTCCAGCGACGACCAGTTGCCGAAGTAGCTGTGCAACCAGACGCGCTGGACGAAGAAGCCGATGGCCGAGGCGGCAATTGCGCCCGCGGCACCGGTGAGAAAGTAGAAGGTGACGAACCGCCGCGTTCCCCAGGCCATCTCCAGCGATGCGCCGAGCAGCCAGAGACCGAGCAGGGAAAAGAGCAGCCCGATCGGATCCGGCGTGAGGAACGTATAGGTGAAGGGCTGCCAGATCCATCCGTGCCAGAACCGCTCAGGGGTGAAGACCACTAGGCGGGCCAGTCCGGTGCCCGACTCGCCGAGCACGGCGACCAGGATGGAGACGGCGAGGGTCACGCCCCCCAACCACTTCACGCCGCGCGTGAGTGGAGGGATTCCAAATCCCATCGCCGGCTGGCCGCGCGGGCTCATCCCGAAGCAGTCTAAGGACTCAGGGCCGCGCGCGCTCGCGGTAGAACAACGTGATCGTCAGGCAGTGAAATTCCTTGTCGGAAGACTGGGTGACGATCTTGTCCACGATCTCCAGCTGCGAGTTCTCCTTCACCCAGCGGGTGATGTTGTCGCCCATCTGCTCCCGGTCGCGGGCGAGGGTGGTGGAGAAGATCTTCATGCCGGTGAACTGGATCGCGCTCATGAGCGGACCTCGCGGACGATCTGGGCCACTTCCGATTCG
>JBGQLA010000163.1:0-10478 GCA_041499865.1 Deltaproteobacteria bacterium | reverse complement strand
GGCGAACACGATCATCAGGATCATCGCGACGATGAGCGCCGAGCCGCGGTCGTGTCTGCTGTGGACGGAGCGCATCGCGTTTTCCCCTAGAAGATGAACGGATCCTTGGAACCGAGGTTCGGAGTCGACACCACCACCGAGCTGAAGGAGCGGCGGTAGCGGCCCAGGGCCACGGCCGTGAAGTCGTTGCGGTTCTCGATCCCGGTGCTGCCCGCGGCGACGGCCGGGTCTCCCAGCCACGGGCTGGGCTGCGCGACGTCCTGGCGGATCGAGCGCAGGGTGATGCGGATGCGCACGGCGCGGATGTTCGCCGGATGGAGCGTGTACCGCGAAGCGTCGACGTCCGAGCTGGACTGGAGCGGCGCCGTCGCGGTCGGGTCGGCCTCCTCGAGCACGCCCTCGGTGTCGCCGATCACCCAGTCGCCCCCGTTGTCCGGCGCGGCGATCCCGGTGGTGCTGGGCCGCATCAGGTAGGCGATCTGGAGATCCTCGACACCGCGGGCGATGGGGATCTCGTCGGCGACATCCGGCGTACCACTTGCCACCTTCTCCGGCGTGGTCCCGTTCTGGTTGTAGTCGAGCCCGCGATCGAGCAGCAGCCAAGGCTCTCCGTTCACGGCGGCGACGTGGTAGCGGTACCGGTGGACGAAGAACACGCTCGCGCCAGGCGACCCATTCGCGCCGGGCGCCGCGCCGGACCCGTCGAAGCAGCCGTCGTGCCCGGCACCGAGGTTCGCCCGGTACGGATCTCCCGCCACCGCGGCATCCAGCGTGATCGACAGCGCCCCGGCGGCGACCGCCTTGGTGGTCGTGCCCACCCGGCCCATCGTCGGGCTCGCTCCCTTCGCACAGGACATCTGCAGGAGCTGGCCCTTGAGGAAGGTGTCCCCTGCCCTGGCGCTGACCGTGACGTGCGTGCCGTCGAAGCCCAGCAACTGCCAGGCGTGGCCGGAGCACGGCGCCGTGGGATCGCATCCCTGGATGACGCTTGCCGGCGTCCCCGCCCAGTAGTAGCCGGGGTCCCGCAGGATGAAGACGAGCTCGTCCGGGCCGGAGATGGAATCGCGACAGGGCGACCCTGCGCTCCACGCCGGACAGCTGTAGTTGCGGAAGTCGAAGGCATAGCGCGGGTCGACGCCGTACCCCGCCCTCCCGATGGTCTCCTGCATGGAGAGCATCGCGTCGCGGCCGGCGTTGCTCGCCTCGCGCGAGAGGTCCATCGCTTGCATCGCGCGCTGCTGGGAGAGGAAGGTGCTGGTGACCACCCCGATCACGAGCAGCGCCACCGCCGCGCCGATCATCACCTCGATGAGCGTGAAGCCCTTCTGCGCGGCGCTCACAGGTTGAACCCCGACGGGTCGCACTTGTAGAAGCTGGTGGTCACCTGCCGGTAGCCGAAGTTCGGCTCCTTCCAGCGCACCATCACCTGCACCAGCTTTCCCTGCGCCGTGCCCGAACCCGTCAGGTCGACGAGGAAGACGTTCCAGTAACGCTGGTAGACGGTCTGCTCGCCAGCGGGCAGCGAGGTGTCGACGGGAGAGAGGACGCCTTCGTAGTTCGCCGCGAGCTGGTTGGCCAGGGCCGCGCCGGTCGCCCCGTCGGTGTAGTCGAACGTCACCGAGCTGCCGTCGACGTTGCTGGTCAGCGCGGCGGTGTTGCGCAGGTCCCAGAACTTCGCCACGTCCGCATGGTTGGTGTCCGCGTAGGCGCCGGTGTGCGCCGGCGCCGCGCCGCCCTGCGGGCTGAGGCGTGCGTCCGTGTATTGCCAGACCTGCATGTTCTGCACCAGGTCCTGCGCCAGCAGCGAAGCCTGGGCCATGCGCTTTCCGAGGTTGTTCGCGCGCATGCCGGTTACTTGAAGCCCGGCGAGACCGAGCAGGCCGATCAGCATCACCACCGAGGCGACCATGGATTCGATCAGCGAGAAGCCGCGGTCGATCGCGCGCGGCGGGCGGAAGCTGGAAGTCATCGGATGCTCACCGCCTCCGCAGAGCCGGTCGCCGCCACGATGGCGAAGTCGATGATGCCCGTGGCGCCCGCGCCGCCGTCGGCCTGCGATTGCACGTCCTGCAAGCTGATCTGCTGCCCGACTCCCAGCGGCCCCCCGCTGAAGCTGGCCCCGCCGGAAGGCAGGAAGGTGATCGCGCCGCGCGTGGTGGAGAGGTCGCAGAAGCTGCAGTACTTGAAGTTCGGCGCAGCGCTACCTCCATCGACGCTGATGTCGGCGGTGCCGCCGGAGCCGCCATCGGCGAGGACGATGTTGACGTAGCCGGTGGGAATTCCCGACCAGGGCTGGGGGAGCGCGGAGCCCCACCCCTGGGGCGGCCCGAAGCTGGTCGACGGGGGAAGTTGCCCCGCGTAGATCAGCCGGTCGGGCGTGGGGGCCGGGGTTGCTGGATCGAACGACGCCAAAGAGAAGGCGCCATCCACGTCCTCCACCGCCCACCAGCGTCCCGCCTGGGCATCGACGATCACCACGGTCGGGTTGCCGCGCGCGAACGCCTCGGCGCGTGCGGTCCGCAGCGTGGCGAGGAAGTCGCCGGTGGCGGAGGAGAAGTTCCCGCGGGTCTTCATCTTGCTCAAGGCGGATGCCGACATGCCCGCCAGGACACCGACGATGGCGAGCACCGTCATCATCTCCATCAGGGTGAAGCCTCTCGCTGGGCGCACCGGGTCCATGGGCTGAGGGGTAGCAAGAAGAGCGCCTCTTCCAAGCCATCGGACTCTGGACGGGCTCACTCCGGCGCACCCGGATCCGTGTCGCTACTTTTTGCTCCGACGCTAGGAAGTGCAGAAATCCAGAATGCACTTTTGCAATGTCGATGATTCAGTCTTGCAATGAGATGCAATCCCACACCGTCGCCCTCACCTGAGCGACGGAGCGGAATCGCGAAGAACCCTCGTCAATTGCACTTCGCGGGATCGACGTGGCGGCAGAGGTGCTGGTCGACGCTGAGGGGCATGGAGTACATCAGCTCCAGCATCTCGGTGGAGGTGCTCACCGTCATCTGCGTCACTTCGGATGCGCCGGGCTGGATCTCCAGCGTGGAGAAGCGCAGGGACGTGCCGCCGGCGCCCACCGCCACCGCCGCGGCGGGCTCCGGCGGAGGCGAGAGGACGTTGCGCTGGATGGAGCGCGCGAAGTTGGTGCCGGTGAGGAAGCTCGCCGCGCAGTTCGGCGCGCCCGTGAGCGCGTCGGCCTGGTAGAACGGCGCCACCGTCGAGCCCGAGGATGCGCAACCAACCGCGCCGCCCGTGGGGATGAGGCTGCTCCAGATCACGCAGCCGCCGAGGATGGTGGAGCTGGTGACGGTCTTCTCGTCGATCGTGGGATAGCTCATCACCCACCCCGCGTCGTTGCGGGACTGCGTATTGCCGGTGACGCCGCTGGTGGTCGCGGTGGTCGCGCTCACGTTGATCAGATCCGAGAGCTGGAGGCGGTTCTGGTCGTAGCTGTCGGCATTCGCGTTCGACGCCCCGGGCACGTTCAGGCGCCGCGAGCGCGCGGTGGGCGTACCCGTCGAGTCCGCGAGGACCGCCACCGACATGAACGAGTTCACACCCGTGGTCCCCGCGTACCCGCGGTTGGTGTTCGACATCGGGTACTTGAATGTGACGGACTCCGCGCAGGCGAGAGGCGAGCCTGTGCAAGTCTCGGTCAAGCCAGTGCCGTTCGCGGGTCCGGTAAAATTCATCGAAGCGACCGGGCAAGCTGCGACGGTGACCGTTTCGCTGATGGAGTTTGTGTTGCAGGCGTTGGCGGTCGTGGTCTGGGTCTGCGTCGGCGACGCGATCTTCGGGTTGGCGGACGACGTTCCTGCCCCGCTGCCGAAGGTGGTCACGAAATGATTCGTGGCGTTGTCATAAGTCATCGCGGTGGAAACCGTGCACCCCGCCGAGATGCAGGTCATCGGATCATCTGCCCTGCAGTCGCCCCCTCCGGTCGAGCGCACGTGCGAGCGATCGCCGCTGCCCACGAAGGCGCGGAGCCAGCCGGTCTCCTGCTGCACCGTGGTGGAAGCGACGGTGTAGATGGCCTGGTGCTTGCGGGGATCGACGGTCCCGCCGCTCGAGGTGTCCGGCTCGTAGGCGCGGCCGAACGTCCAGTTGTCCATCAGCCCGGTGGTGACGTCGGCATGGCCGGGCTCGCCGAAGCGGAACGTCCAGAGCTGGCCACCCTCGTCACCCACGACCGCGGTGTCGAAGAACCCGTCCTGCTCGAAGACGTTCGCCCGGCCGTAGTCCACCATCGCCGCGGTGGCCGGGAAACCGAACCGCATCCCCAGGGCCGGATCGTTCGAGTCCGCGGAGCTCGGCTTGTACTTGGCGAGAAAGAGGGGGACGCCGGTGTAGACGTCGAGGAGGGCCGCCGCGCGCCCGCGGTTCAGGTAGGGGCTGTGGCCGCCGTTGAGGAACACCGACCAGCGTTCCTCGGTGTGGGTGTATCCGTAGTTCGGCTTGCCCGCGGCGTTCGACGTCTGCAGCAGCACCGGCCCGATCGGGGCCGGGCGCGGCGAGAACTGCCCGAAGGTCTGGCCCCAGAGCTGCTCCTCCGGGCTGCAAGGGCCGGGGTACAGCCAGAGCATCTTCGGCGTGGTGGTGTCGGTGATGTCGAGGCTGACGAAGTGCGTTCCGCCCTGGCGCTCGCTGACCACCGCCACGGTGTGGAACTCCACGTCCTGCTTGACCAGCGCGTCGTTGCTGAAGCCCGCCGTCCCCTTGTCGTTCTTCTGGCCGTCGACCCAGACGTCGCGGACCATGATGTCGCCGTCGAGGTAGAACTGGTGGCCGTCGCGCATCATCAGCCAGAGGCGCGGCAGCTGATCCGGCGGAATGAACGCCCACAGCTCGTTGCCGGTGCCTGCGGAGTAGATCACCTGGCGGAACCCGATGCTGGTGTTCAGGGTGGGCGGGCTGGTGGTCGGGCTGCCGGCGTCGAAGGCGTGCAGCATGCCGTCGTTGGCGCCCACCAGAACGATGCGCTGGCGCGTCTCGTGATCCTCCCAGTACTTCTCGTACGCGTCGACGGTCTTGGTGTTCGGCGAGGTGCCGACGGTGTACGTGTCCGTCGGCGTGGGAGCCGCCATCGCCGGCGGGTTCTGGTAGCCGTACAGCGTGGAGATGCACTGCGCATGGAGGCCGAGGCTGCAGATGAACTGGTCGACCGGCGGATCGACCACCACCGGCGAGGAGTGGAAGATGTCGCCCAGCATGTGCGGGCGGTTGATGGTCACCGAGGTGTTGTTCGCCACCTCGTTGAGGATGTTGTACCCGCGCACGTAATCGAGGATGGCCTTGATGCAGTGGTCGCGGTCGAAGACGCTGCTCGCGTTCAGGTAGGCGGCGGGAATGGGCGTGGCCATCGAGGCCTGGATCTGCGCGCAGGCGTTGGTGCCGTCGATTCCGAGGGTGTTGCCGACGCTGGTAAAGTCCGCCGGAGGCGTGCCCGAGCCGTTCCAGGTCGGCAAGGCGATCGTCTTCCACGCAGCCGGACTGGCCGTCGTGTCCCAGAGGGCGGTGTAGATGGTGCGGCTGCCCGCGGAGGTGGCGGTGAGCTGCGCGCCCGCGTCCCAGACCGGCACCGCCGGCGCGTTGTTCTTCTTCTTGTGGAACGCGCCCTTGTCGTCCTCGGTGATGATGTCGCCCTGGCCGTCCACCAGGAATACGCCGTTGAGGGTGCCGTCGCCGTCCTTGTCCACGCCGGCGACGAACTCGTTGAACAGGTCGAAGCGGAAGAGGTGTCCGTCCCAGATGGCGTCGGTGGGCGAGCCGGGGACGAAGCGCGGTACGAAGGCGGTGGAACCGGTGCCGACCTCCAGGGTCTGGATGGCGGTGGAGGAGAATGCCGTGGCGCGCGCCACGATGTTCACCACCGCGCTGGTCACCTCGTCCTGCAGGTCCTGGGCGTTGTTCGCCCGCATCGCCGCCGTGCTCTTGCCGTACTGCGCCGCGTTGTCGAGCAGCGGCACCTTGAGGCCGACGCCGATGACGAAGGACACCACGTCCTGGATGCCGGTGAGCGTGGAGTTCAGGTCGGTGGTGGCGAGGAAGTTGCTGACGTCGTCGAGCAGGTTCGCCGTCCCGTTGCTTCCGTCCACGCCGCAGGGGTCGGGCGGGCCGCCCGGACACTTGATGGTGTTGTTGCGGAAGAGCTGGGGAAGGTTGTTGTCACCGTACGGCTCGCCGTCGGTGATCAGCACCACCGCGTTCACCTGGCAGGACACGCAGAGCGGCTTGTTCGCTCCGGCCGGGGCGGTAAACGCGGCCTTGGTCCACTGGCTGCCGAAGGTGGTCGTGTAGTAGGCGTCGCTGCCGCTGAAGAACTGGCCGACGTTGAACAGCGTCTCCGCGAGGGGAGTCGCGATCGGGCTGCTGGTGCTGCCCCAGGAGATCGCCCGGACCGCGGTGAGCAGGGCGGTCTGCTGCGTCACGGTCGTCGCGCCGGTCCAGCTGGTGACGCTGCAGTCCGGAACCATGCCGGCAGAGATGAACGCTCCGCCGTCGTTGCGGCCGGTGAACCCGGTGGTCACCGCCGGCACGTTCAGGGAGCTGACGTTGTTCGGATCGTATGTAACCACGCCCACGCGCACGGGGGTCGGACTGCTCGACTGGCGCGAGATGAAATCCGTCAGCACCTTGCGCGCGAGCATGAACTTGGGCGGATAGAAGTTGAGCCAGTTCCCCTTGAAGACGCTGTTGCCGCTGGTGCTATCGGTCGAGCCCGTGCTCGGTCCGACGTAGTAGCCGGCCTCGGTCAGGCACTGCTGGCAGCGCTGCTGCTGGGTGATGCTCCAGGCGTTGACGCCGTTGCCGCCGCTGCCGCCGCTGCCAGCCGTGCTGCTCATCGTGCTGCAGGCGGTGGTCGGCGTTCCGGTGGCGGCGCCGCCGCCCGCCTTCGGGACGGGGTCCGCGCCGTTGGCGGTGCCGGTGGGAGCGGTGACGCTGCTCGTCGCCCACTCGAACCACTTGTAGATCTTGGTGTTGTCGAAGAAGCCCGGGAACGCGGAGTCCGGCGGCGCGTACACCGTGGCCTTGCCGTATGCGTTTCCGTTCGCGTCCCTGACGCTCTCGAAGAACGTGTTGGCGTGGCAGGTCGCGAGGTTCGCGGCGCTGTCGAATCGGCTGGTTGACGCCGCGCTCGGGGTTTTCCCCTTGGTCACCCAGGCGGAGTTCGGGTACGGGTTGACGTCGTAGGGCAGCTCGTACATCGAGGTCGAGTTGTCGAGGATGAACACCACGTTGGGGAGCTGCCCCGACTGGGTGGCGAAGAAGGTGACGTCGCCCTTGTCGTCGTTGTTCACGCTGGTTGGCTGCACGCGCTGCGCCACCGCGCTGTTGGCGAGGCAGTCGCCCGGAGCGCAGGATGAACCCGCCAGGGTCGGCGGCGAGTCGAGCGTCAGCAGGCCGATCAGGAGCGCCGGGAGGCGCAGGTGACGAAGTCGCATAGAGGTCCTCACAATCCGTACTTGAAAGTGAACTCCAGCTCCATGTCGCCGGCCAGCGGGTCGGTGCAGGCCACCACCACCCGGTACGCACGACCGCCGAGCGTGGAGCCGGGCACGATCACGTTGGAGATGTCGCGGTTGCGCGCGCTGGAGTTGCCCAGCAGCTGCGACGGCACCGCCTGCACGGAGGTGACCACCGCGACGCTGCCCTGGGGCTGCCCGCCCACCACGGGGCGGACGTGCCCGGTGTACATGCGCCGGCTTCCGGTCTCCACCTGCACGGCCTGGTCGAGCGTGATCGAGGTCGGGTCGAGCCCGAAGACGCGAAGGCGGCCGAGGATGTACTGCCGGCCCGCTTCCACGCAGGAGGTCTGGCTGAGGACGCGCGCGTCGCGCGCCGAATCGCCCTTGCTGATGTTGGCGAGGGTGAGCGTCACGGCCGTGACCACCGCCAGCACGCCGATGACGATCAGGGCGGCGAGGATGGCGCTCCCGCGCGTTTTGTTTGCAGGCATCATCCGCCTCCCACGTTTCCGTTCGCGAAGACGGGCGGCAGGAAGTGCGCCCGCGACAAGAGGTTCTGCGGCTGGTCCGAGCTGGAGAGGACGTAGCGGTGGAACGTGTCCACGGCGCGGAGCGGCCGGTTGGCGATCGCCGGCACGGCATCGCCGGTGCGATCGGGCGACTGGCGGGTGGAGCGGGCCACGATGAAGATGTTCACGTTGCGGATGTTCGCCGGGTGGCCGGTGTAGCGGTTGACGCTGTCGTAGCCGTCGTTGCGCCAGTCGGGGGCGGTGGCGCCCTCCAGCGGCGCGCCGACGACGCCGGCGCAAGATCCGAAGCTCCAGCCGGCGACGCCGGCAGGAGGAGTGCAGCCGGGCGCGGCAGCCGGCGAGGCGCCTCCGGCGGCGAAGTTCGATCCGGCCGGCGGCTGACCGATGTCGTAGGTGAGCTGCAGATCCTCGACGCCGCGGTAGAGCACCTCCTGGGTGCCGCGGCCGCGATCGCGGAAGAGCGCCGGCACCCCGTCGGCGTCGTTCGCCACGTAGTAGCGCACGCGCTCCACCAGGAACATCGAGGCGCTGGCGAAGCAGCCGTCGGTCGGGGAGGCGGTCGGGAAGTATCCGTCCGCGGCGGTCAGCGCCCGCAGCGAGAGGGTGCTGGCGCCCGCCGCCGCGTCCGTGTTCACCGCCACGTAGGCGGAGGGCTCCGCGCCGTTGCAGAGCAGCTGCACGATGCGGCCCTGCTTGAGATCCTGGGTGAGCGCGGCGCCGAGGGTGACGCTGTAGGGCCCGGCGCCGGACTTCGCGGTCAGCGTGCGGGTGAACGAAGGATCGCGCCACGCCACCACCAGCTCGTCGGGGCCGTCGATGCGGTCGCGGCCCCCGTTGGGGCAGGTGCTGGCGGTGCCCGGCGTGGTGCAGGCAAAGCGATCGAAGTCGAAGGCGGCCAGCGGCGTGATGCCATAGCCGGCTTGCCGCACGGCGCGCCCGAGCTCGAGGAGGGCCAGCCGCCCGCTCTCCTCCAGATCGCGCTGTCCCATCTGCACGACGGAGGCCTGGCTCTGCTTGATCAGCACCAGCGAGATGCCGGAGATCACGAACCCGAGGATCGCGACCGAGATCAGCACCTCGATCAGGGTGAAGCCGTGGCGGGAGCGGGTCATAGCGGAAGCTGCCCTACCCCCATGTTTGCGGGGTTGTAGCGGTAACCGAGGACGACGGCGCGGCGGAAGGTGCCCTCGTTGCTGCCCGCGCGATCGCCCATCTGGTAGCGGACGATCACCGCGAACTGCCGGCCCTGCTCGAGGGTGACGTTCACCGGATCCATCAGGGGAGCGACGTTGACGTAGACCTGGTACGTCTCCGCCCCGACGGTGACCGTGCCGACCGTATTGTCCGGCGCATCGGGGTCTCCTCCGCTGGGGAGCGTGCGCTGCGCGAACACTCCGTTCGGGTCGGCGAAGTTGGCGTCGTTCTGGTTGTTGTTGTTCACCAGCCGCGCGTCGGCATACGCCGCCGTGCTCAGCTGGCCGGCGATCGATCGCGCCAGCGCGACGGCGTTCGCCTGGCGCCGGCCGAGCACGCCGAACTTGCTGCTGCTCCCGAATGCCAGCACCAGCGCGGTCATGGCGAACGCGACCAGCACCAGCGCGATCATGGTCTCGAGGAGGGAAAAGCCGCGGTGGTGTGTGCAGCGCTGCATGCCCGTTGCTGCTGCAAGCGGTCCGCCACCAGCCAAGGGCGCGGATCGAGGCGGCTCGCGGGCTCCCGCGCCGGCTACTGTTTGCCGGGCCCGCTACAGTTTCGGTGAGCGCAAAACGGGCCCGGCGGCGCACCCGCTCCCGGGTCCACCTACGCGCGGCCCGTCGGCCTCCGGACCGCTCCGGACGGCTTACTTGCAGGTCGTCGGATCGACGTGCCGGCAGACGTGCTGATCCGCCGTCAAGGGAAGCGACTGGATCATCTGCAGCAGCTCCGCCTTGCTCTGGACCAGGCTGTTCATCACGCTGCCTGGCGGCAGAGGGAGCGTCGGGTCCGGCGGCCCGGGACTGATGTCGAGGATGGAGACCTGCATCGACGAGCCGCCCGCTCCCACCGCGATCGCCGCGGCCGGCTCGGGAGGCGGCGCGAGCACGTTCCGCGTGATGGTGCGCGCATAGGCAGCGCCGGAGATGAATGACGATGCGCAGGTCGGCGCGCCGGTCACCGGATCGCCCTGGTAGAGGACCGCGACGTTCGCGCCTGCCGATGCGCACCCGGTGGCGCCGCCGGTCGGCAGCAGCGTGTTCCAGAGCACGCAGCCGCCGGCGATCGCGGCGCCGGTCACGGTCTTCTCATCGATGGTGCCGTACCGGATGACCCACCCCGGCGAGCTGCGCGCGGCGGCCGGCGCGGTGGCGATGGAGGTGATGACGCCGTTGGAGTCCGCCGTGGTGTTGGTGACGTCGACGAGGCTCGAGAGGCTGAGCCGCCCCTGGTCGTACGCGGTGGCGTCGGCCGGCAAACCCAGGCTGCGGGTGAGGCCGCCGTT
>JBGQLA010000162.1:0-10483 GCA_041499865.1 Deltaproteobacteria bacterium | reverse complement strand
TTCTTCAGCGCGCGCAGCTTCATCCTCGGCCGCGTCAGCACCGGCAAGTGCGACGCGAAGGACGGCGTCGGGGACGAGGGGGTACCCGGGATCCGCGTCGTGCTCGAGGACGGAACGCTGGCGATCTCCGACGGCAAGGGCATGTTTCATTTCGAGGGCTTGCGGCCCGGGTTGCACGTGGTGCAGCTCGACCTCGATTCCCTGCCCGAAGGGTACGAGCCCGTCGCCTGCACGCGGAACGACCGCTTCGCCGGCCGCGCCTTCTCGCAGTTCGTCGACGTGAAGGGCCAGGCGATGTGGCGCGCCGACTTCCACCTCCGCGGCCCTGCCCGCCCGGCGCCGGTGGCGCCGCCTCCGCCGCCCGGCGAGACCACGCTCGAGCTGTCCCACCACATCGAAGGGCTGGTGGCGTCGTTCCGGGTGGAGTCGCGCGGGACGCTCGCGCCGCTCAAGGGCGCCCGGATCGTGGTCAGCATCCCGGAGAACCTCTCGTACGAGCGCGGCAGCGGCTCGATCGACGGCGGAGCCGCCGTCGACCCGGCGCTCGAGGGAACCGCGCTCGTCTTCCCGGTCGGGGAGCTCGACGCCGATTGGACGCGGACGCTCACGTTCCGCGCCAGCGCGGCGGAGGGCGCGAAGCCCGGATCGGGACCGGTCACCGCCGTGATCACCGGTGCCGGCGGAGATCCGGTGTCGATGGCGAGCCTTTCGGCCGAGAACACGCTCGAGGTCGCGCGCGAGGTGAAGAGCAAGCCGGTGTCGATGGTGCTCCGGCCGCACTTTCCGAGCTTCAGCGTGAAGCTCGGCGCGAGCGACAGGAAGCAGCTCGAGGCGCTCGCGCTGTCGGTCCAGAAGCTGCCGATGCCCCGGCGCATCGTCGTCGTCGGGCACACCGACTCGATCCCCATCGCCCGCCGGGCGCGTGGCATCTTCCAGGACAACGCCGCGCTCTCTCTCGCCCGCGCCCGCAGCGTCGGCGCGTACCTCATCCAGGCGTTGCACCTGCCCGAGGAAGCGCTGGAGGTGCAAGGCAAGGGCGAGACGGAGCCCCTGGAAACGAACAAGACCAAGGCGGGGCGCGCCACGAACAGGCGCGTCGAGGTCACCGCCTACGCCGGCAGCACGATCGAAGTCACCGTGCTCCGCTCGGTGAGGGACAAGTCCGGGCCCCGGCGCGCCGCGACTCATGGAATCGCGGTGGGCGGAGCCGTGCCCGCCGTGGCGACGGCGACCCTGCAGACCACCGGCGTGGCCGCGCCCGCGCTGGCATCCGGCAGCGCAGCGGCCCCCGGCATTGCCCCCGCGGCGGCCGGCTCGTCCGCGCGGCAGGACGAGGCCGGTCTCTCGTCGCCTTCAAGTGGCGCGGCGGCAGCTGTCGTCGGAGCCGCTCCCGCTGCAGCTCCGCCCGCGCCCGCGCCGCTCCTCGACGGGTTCGTCTCGCCGGTCGACGGCGAGCTGCTCGCGAGCCGGATCGGCGCCGTCCAGGTGCGAGCCACTTCGTATCTGGCAATCCACCTCGCCATCGACGGAAAAGAAGTCGACGCCGCGCGGATCGGCTACAAGGCCGAGGACCACGTGACCAAGCGAACGACGTACACGTTCGTCGGCGTGGACTTCGGGGATCGGGGGCCGCACACCCTCACGCTCACCGGCGTCGACCCCTTCGGCAACGAGCGGCTGCGCAAGACCGCCGAGGTGCTGCGCACCGGCGAGATCGCCCAGATCCGCTTCCTCTCCGCGGAGGACAACGTCGCCGACGGCCGGACGCCGGTGCGGGCGCGAATCGAGCTGCTCGACGAGCAGGCCAATCCCATCCACGGCGCCATCCGGCTCGAGCTGCGCGAAGGAAATCTGCAGCGGCTGAAGCGGGAGGGAGAGAACCTCACCCTCGACGAATCCGTCGGCCGGGTGGTGCAGGCGGATCGAGACGGCCTGGTCGAGTTCGCGCCGGTCACCGCCAGCGGCTCGTACCGTGCGGTGCTCGGGATCGGCGCAGCCACGGTGGAGATCGAGACCTGGGTCAAGCCGAAGATGCGCGACTGGATCCTGGTCGGCCTCGCCGAGGGCACCGCCGGATACAACGTGGTCACGGGCCACATGGAGACTGCCCGGGACGCCTCGGTCGACGAGAACCTTTACGCCGACGGACGCGTCGCCCTCTACGCCAAGGGGCAGATCGCCGGGAAGTGGCTGGCCACCGTGGCCTACGACTCCGCGCGCGACCCGCAGGTGGGGACCAGCCTCTTCAACCAGATCGATCCGCAGACCTACTTCACCCTCTACGGCGATGCCTCGCAGCAGGGCTACGACGCCGCCAGCAGCAGGAAGATCTATCTCAAGATCGAGCGCGAGCAGTTCTACGCGCTGTTCGGCGACTACGACACCGGCCTGACGGTCACCGAGCTCTCCCGCTACAGCCGGCGGATGAACGGCGTCAAGGCCGAGCTGCAAACGCGCAACTTCGAGGTCAACGGCTTCGGCGCCCGCACCGACCAGACCTACGCACGCGACGAGATCCCCGGCGACGGCACCTCCGGCCTCTATCACCTCTCGCACAAGGGCCTGACCCTCAACTCCGAGGTCATCACGCTGCTCACCCGCGATCGCTTCCGCAGCGAGGTGATGGTCGAGACGCGGAGGCTGGTGCGGTTCATCGACTACTCGATCGACTACGACGCGGGGACCATCTTCTTCCGCGAGCCGGTGCCCAGCCGCGATTTCCAGCTCAATCCGGTGACCATCGTGGCGGAGTACGAGATCGCCGCGCTGGGCCGCGAGGACTACACGCTGGGCGGGCGCGCCGGGGTGAAGCTCCTGGACCAGCGGGTGCGCGCCGGCCTCACCGTGGTGCACGAAGGCCAGGGCGGGTTGAAGAACGATCTCTACGGCGCCGATGTCCGGTTGCAGCTCGCTCGCGATACCCGGTTCCGCGGCGAGGTCGCGCTCACCGACTCGCGGGCATTCGGGGTTTCGTCCTGGGGCAGCGCCTTCCTCGCCGAGCTTGCGCACACCACCCGCAACCTCGATGCAAAGCTGTATCTGCGCGAGGAACAGGGCGCGTTCGGCCTCGGCCAGCAGGCGTTCAGCGAGGCCGGCACGCGCAAGTGGGGGGGCGACGCCACCTGGCACTTCGACGAGCGGCTGGCGCTCAGCGGGCAGGCCTACCGGCAGGACACGTTCTCCACCGGCGCCGAGCGGCTCTTCGGCGAGGGCCGGCTGAACTACGCCACGCGCGAGGCGGGCGCCTACGTCGGACTGCTGGACGCCGACGACAGGCTGGTCGACGGCAGCCGCCACCGCTCGGGGCAGCTGACCGCAGGCGGCAAGCTGCTGATGCTCCAGGAGCGGCTGATGCTGGGGCTCGACTACGCCCAGTCGGTGTGGGGCAACGGCAGCTCGGACTTCCCCACCCGCATCGGCTTGCGTGCCGAGTACAAGCTCACCCAGAACGTCTCGCTGCTGGCGGCCGACGAGCTGACCTTCGGCGCGGGAGCGACCACCAACCACGAGCGGCTCGGGCTGCGGGCCGCGCCGTGGAAGGGCGCCAGCCTGACCAGCACCATCGAGCGCGACCTGAACGAGAACGACGCGCGGGTCTTCGGCAACATCGGCCTGCGGCAGACGCTGCAGCTCAGCGACGCCTGGAAGGTGGACGCGGGCGTCGAGCGCAGCCAGACCCTGCGGCAGGCCGGCTACTATCAGCCGAACCCCGCGGTGCCCCCCGCGTCGGGCGCCGTGAGCGAGAACTTCACCGCCGCGACCGCGGGCGCCAACTACCAGGTGAAGAGCTTCGTCTGGGATTCGCGCGTCGAGGGGCGAACGGCGACGAGCGGCCAGAAGTGGTCGGTGCTCTCCGGCCTCGTCGCCGAGTTGAGCCGCGGATGGGCGCTGTCCGGCCGCGGCCAGTATCTCGGCAGCCGTGGCCCCGGCGATCTGCACACCGCCAGCGGCGATTTGCGCTTCGGCGCCGTCTACCGGCCCCGGCGCTCCGAATGGATCCTGCTCAACCGGCTGGACTGGCTCTTCGACCGCGCCAATGGCGGCGGCGCGCTGCAGAACGACGCCTGGCGCGTCGTCGACAACCTCCTCGCCAACTGGCGCCCGCGGAAGGAGCTGCAGCTCGCGCTCGGCTACGGCGGAAAGTACGGGCGCACCACCTCCGGAGGAGCGGTGTTCCAGGGCTACACCGACGAGATGGGCGCGGAGCTGCGCTACGACCTGACCGAGTCGTGGGACATCGGCGTGCGCGCCAGCCTGCTGCACGTCTGGGGTATGCGCGAGTACGCGTGGAGCGGCGGGCCGTCGGTCGGGTTGAGCCCGGCCACCAACCTCTGGCTGAGCCTGGGCGTGAACGTCGCCGGCTACGAGGATCGGGACTTCACCGCCAGCGGGTACCAGGCCCGCGGGCCCTACCTGCAGCTGCGCTTCAAGTTCGACCAGCAAACCATCCGCGATGCCGCGGCCTTCCTGAACAGGCAATGACCAACCGTCTCGCCACCGCCTCTCTGGCCCTCGCGCTCGTCGCCCTCGCGGCGACCCGTGCGTCGGCCGCGGCCGCGTGTACCAACCCGGGCAAGGACGGTCCGGCGAACGTCAGCGGGATCGTGAACAGCTACTACCCGGGCGTCAGCGCGTCCGCGGGCTCGACCACGGTCCAGATCGGCGCGATCGACACCTCGTCGGGGGGCGCCGCAACGCCGATCGCCGCGGGCGACCTGATCGTCGTGATGCAGATGCAGGACGCGGACATCGGCTCGAGCAACGACAGCTTCTACGGCGGCAGCTCGCCGGGCGCGGGACAGATCGCGCTCAACAACTCCGGCGTCTACGAGTACCTGACCGTCGCCGCCTCCTATGTGGGCGGCGGCAGCGTCCCGGTGACGGCGCCGCTGCTCTACAGCTACCGCACGCAGGCGGCGGGCGGGTTCAGCGGACAGCGGACCTTCCAGGTGATCCGCGTCCCGCAGTACAGCTCCGTCACGCTGGCGGGCACGGTGACCGCGGCGCCCTGGAACGGCTCGACCGGCGGCGTGGTCATCCTCGACGTCGCCGGCCAGCTCTCCTGGAACGGCCAGACCATCGACGTCACGGGCCGCGGTTTCCGCGGCGGGGGCGGGCTCTGGATGCGGGGCCGGGTCGCGGGCCAGCCCGTGTACGCCGCAACCGACTACGTCGCGACGCTGGTGCCGTCCGCTCCGGTGATCGCGCCGAATCCATCGTCCACCGCGGGGCCGTTCAACGGCTCGCACGCGGTGAAGGGCGAAGGCATCGCCGGCACGCCCCGGTATCTCTTCATTCCCGCAGCGGCCGGCCCAGGCACCAACGGCGCGGGAGCAGTGTTCGACACCGGCGTCGAGGGCTATCCCAACGGAAGCCTCGCCCGCGGCGCGCCCGGCAACGCCGGGGGCGGCGGCAGCGACGGCGATCCGCAGACGCTGGCGAACGGCGGCAACGATCAGAACACGGGCGGCGGCGGGGGCGGCGGGTATGCGACGGGCGGGACGGGCGGCTTCGGCTGGACCCCCGGCACGCCGCCGGGGTCGCCGACGGGCGGCCTTGGCGGCGAGGGAGTGCCGATGGCGGTCGGCCGGGTCGCGCTCGGCGGCGGCGGCGGCGCCGGCACCAGCAACAATGCGACCGGCAACCCGACCTACGGACTGGCCTCGAGCGGCGCGCCGGGCGGCGGCTTGGTGCTGGTGCGCGCCAAGACCATCGTCGGCGCCGGCACGATCAATGCGCGCGGCACCAGCGGCAACCAGAGCGTCTGCAACGACGCCTCGGGCGGCGGCGGCGGCGGCGGCGCGGTGATGATCTACGCCTCGGGCAACAACGGCAACGTCGGCACGCTCACCGTGAACGCGCCGGGTGGCGCGGGCGGCAGCAACACCGGCAACGGCACCGGCAACAACTCGGCGGTCTGCGGAGCGTACAACAACCAGCCCCACGGGCCGGGCGGCGGAGGAGGCGGCGGCTTCGTCGCGCTCTCCAGCGCCTCGAACGCGACCATCAACGTGCAGGGCGGCGCGAACGGCACCACCTCGCCGAGCGCGACTTCGACCTCGCCGTACGGATCGTCCTCGTCGCCGGGCGGCTACCAGATCAACACCGTGGTCTCCACCGACGTTCCCGGGTCCAGCCCGAGCTCGCTCTGCTATCCGCTCCTCACCGTCACCAAGGTCACCAACAAGGCCAATACCGTCCAGGGCGGGACCACCAGCTACACCATCGCGGTCTCGAACGCCGCAGGCTATGGCACCGCCACCGGCGCGGTGCTTGCCGACGCGCTGCCTGCGCCGCTGAACCTCGCCACCACCGACACCGTCTCGCTGGCCGGCGGCGCGGCCAGGACCAGCGTGTCCAACCCGGCAGCGGGCGCCACCGTGCCGAGCTGGGGCGTGTTCACCATCCCCGCCGGCGGCTCGGTGGCGATCTCCTTCACGGTCAACGTTCCGGCCGCGACGCCGCTCGGGACGCTGCAGAACTCCGCCAGCGTCACCTACGACGATCCCACCCGCACCGGTCCAGGCCAGACGGTGACGCCGGGCGGGACCTACTCGACCGGCGACTTCGTGCTGGGCAGCAACTACAACTCCACCTCCTCGGCGGGGGAGGACGTCACCGTCCGCCAGCCGGCCACCCTCACCAAGGGCTTCAGCCCGGTGAGCATCCTCGCCGGCGGCACCACCCAGCTGAGCATCCAGGTCAGCAACTTCAACGCCGTGGCGCTGGCCGCTGCCTCGTTCACGGATTCGTTCCCCGCGGGCCTGACCGCGGTGGGCGGCCCGGTGACCGTGACCGGCTCCGGCTGCTCGGGATTCGCCCCCGCCGTCATCGCCGCCGGCGCGACCTCGTTCACCCAGACCGGCGGAACGGTTCCGGCGAACGGCACCTGTACTTTCGCGGTCGACGTCACCGCCGCCGTGGCGGCCAGCTACACGAACACGCTGCCTGCCGGCGCGTTCACCAACAACCTCAACGTCACCAACGTCGCGGCGGCGAGCGCGACGTTGCTCGGGCGGCCCGGCATCGCCAAGTCGTTCTCCCCGACGGCGGTGCCGATCAATTCACCTGCCACGATGAGCTTCGCGATCGCCAACCCCAACGCGGGCCAGGCTCTCACCGGGGCCAACTTCAGCGACTCCTTCCCGGCAGGATTGGTGGCCACGGGCGGCGCGGTGACGGTGACCGGCGCCGGCTGCAGCGGCTTCGCGCCGGCGGCGATCGCCGCGAACGCGACCTCGTTTGCGCTCACCTCCGGCACGCTGCCCGCCGGCGCGACCTGCACGGTCTCGTTCGCCGTCCAGAGCGCGACTGCCGGCGGGTACTCCAACACCGCCTCGGGCGTGACCACTACCGAGACGGTGGTGGCGGGAGCCGCGTCGAACACCGCCCAACTCGGCGTCGGCGCCATCGGCATTGCCAAGGCCTTCGGCCCGGCCAGCATCCGGAGCGGCAACACGTCCACCGTCACGCTGACGTTGACCAACCCGACCGGCATCCCGCAGACCGCCGGCGCCCTCACCGACACGCTGACCGGCATGTCCGTGAGCTCGACGGCGATCGGCGGAACCTGTCTCGGCGTCCTGCCGCCCGCGCTGAGCGTGGGGCAGACCAGCCTCAGCTTCAGCGGGATCAACATCCCGACGGCGGGCTGCACCATCACCTTCAGCGTGACGAGCAGCACCGCCGGCACCCAGACCAACACCACCAGCGGGGTGAGCACGGCGCTGCTCGCCGCCGGGCCACCTTCCAACACGGCGTCGCTGACGGTGATCGCGCCGCCCACCATCAGCAAGGCCTTCAGCCCGGCGACGATCCAGACCGGCGCGGCCTCGACCATCACCTTCACCCTGCTCGACCCCGACACCGTCCCGCTCACCGGCGCGAGCTTCAGCGACGTGCTCAACGCCAACCTGGCGGTGGCCGGCAGCGGCACGGTGGCCGCGGGCGGCACCTGCGCGGGGGCCGCGTCGAACAGCTTCGTCGCGGGGACGGCCGGCGCCACGCTCAGCTTTACCGGACTGACCATTCCGGCGGGCCCTGGCGGCTGCACGGTGACGGTCCCGGTGACCAGCAACACGGTGAGCCCGGCGCTCGGCTATGCGAATGCTGCCAGCGGCGTTGCCAGCAACGAGGCCGCGACCGGCGCCGCATCGAACACCGCCCGGCTGGTGGTGGCGGCGTCGCCGACGATCGCCAAGGCCTTCGGGACCAGCCCGATCGCCCAGGGCGGGACCAGCGCGATCACCTTCACCATCACCAATCCCAGCGCGATCGCGCTCACCGCTGCGACCTTCAGCGACGTGCTGACCAACATGCAGATCGCCGCCGCCGGCGCTGCCGGCGGAACCTGCGCCGGCGCGGCCTCGAACAGCTTCGCCGCCGGACAGACGGGGACGATCGCCTTCGCGGGCCTCACCATCCCCGCTTCCGGGTCTTGCACGGTGACGGTCACCGTCACCAGCTCGACTTCGGGCGCCAACCCGAACACCGCGAGCGGTGTCGCCGCCAACGAGACGCCGGTCGCCGGTTCCGGCTCCAACACGGCGAACCTGGTGGTCTACTCGCCGCCGCAGCTCGCGGTCGGGTTCTCCCCCGGGCTCATCCTCTCCAGCGCGGCGTTGGCCACGAGCAGGTCGACGCTCACCGTCACCTTGACCAACGCCAACGCAGTCCCGCTCACCGCCGTCGCCTTCACCGACACGCTGAGCAGCATGCAGATCTACGCGGCAGGCGCCGCCGGAGGCACCTGTGCCGGCGCCGCCGGCAACGGCTTCGCCGCCGGAGCCACGAGCCTCTCCTTCAGCGGACTCACCGTGCCGGCCAACGGGAGCTGCACGGTCACCGTGCAGGTCGCGAGCGCCAACATCAGCCCGGCGGCGGGCTGGCCGGACTCGACCAGCGGCGCGACCAGCGCGCAGACGCCGGCGGCAGGCGCCGGCTCGGCCCCCGCCTGGCTGACGGTGGTGGGCTACGCGACCATCGCCAAGGCGTTCTCGCCGGCGTCGGTGCCGACCGGCGGCGTCTCCACCATCATCTACACGCTCGCCAACCCGAACGCGATCAGCCTCACCAACGCGGGCTTCAACGACGTCTTTCCCGCCGCTCCGAGCCAGATGCGGACCCCCGCGGTGGCGCAGAACTACATCGGCGCGGGACGCGGGACCTGCGCCAGCGCAATGCCCAGCTCGGGAAACACGCAGGTGAACAGCGTCACCTTCACCGGCATCGCCATCCCGGCGAACTCCAGCTGCACGGTGATGGTCGACGTCAACACCGCCGCCAACGGCAGCTACTCCAACACGGCATCCGGCGTCACCAGCGCGGAGACCGGCGCCAGCGCCGGGCCGGCTTCCAACACCGCGACGCTGGCGGTGGGCCATGTGGGGATCGCCAAGAGCTTCACGCCGGCCACCGTCGGCGTGGGGGAGAAGTCGCGGATCTCGTTCCTGGTGACGAGCAGCGTCGGAATCGTCCTCAACGGGAACGTGTTCACCGACAACTTCCCGGCAGGGATGACGGTGGCCTCGCCCCTGACCACCAGCAACACCTGCGGCGGCACGCTGCGCAACGCCGGGAACACCGCCAACTCGGCCGCCGGCGACACCGGCATCTCGCTGCAGGGCGGCACGCTGGCGGCCAACGGGTCCTGCACCATCACGGTCGACGTCACCACTTCGGCGGCGGGCAGCTTCGCCAACACGACCTCGGCATTCAGCAGCGCCAGCGGCGGCGGTCCCAACCCGCCCAGCAACACCGCAACCCTCACGGTGGTGCAGCAGCCGACCATCGCCGAGGCCTTCAGCCCGGCCTCGCTCGACACCTGGCGCAACTCCACGCTCACGTTCACGCTCACAAACCCCGGCGGCGCGGCGCTCACGAACTGCGCCTTCTCCGACACGCTCACCGGCTTCTTCGTCTCCAACCCACCGTCGATCGGGGGAAGCTGCACGGGCGTGACCAACACGCCGGCCCTGGCCTACGGCGCGACGTCGCTCAACCTCAACGTGCCCACCCTCAGCGCGGGGAGCTGCACCGTCACGGTTGCGGTGACGAGCGGCGCGTCCGGCACGTACACGAACGCCGCCGGCGGACTCAAGTGCGACCAGCTCGTGGCCGCCGGCGCGGCGAGCAACACCGCCTCGGTCACGTTCAACAAGCTGCCCATCCAGCTTCTCAAGTCCGCGAGCTCGGTCTCCGTGGCGCCCGGCAGCACGGTGACCTACACCATCAGCTACGCGAACCCGAACGTGAACATGTCGCTGCAGAACATCGTGATCAGCGACTCCACGCCGCAGTACACCGGCTTCACCAGCGCGAGCTGCGGGCCGCTGCCCGCCTCGCTCACCTCCTGCACCATCGCGGCGCCCGCGGTCGGCGCGTCCGGGACCGTCACCTGGACCTTCGGCGGCAGCCTGAACGCCGGAACCTCGGGGACGGTCAGCCTGACCGTCACCGTCAAGTAGAGCGGCTCTGCCGTTGC
>JBGQLA010000161.1:0-10502 GCA_041499865.1 Deltaproteobacteria bacterium | reverse complement strand
CGCGCCGCGGTCCGGCTGGCGGGCCCGCTCACCTCGATGCGCTCGACCCGGTGGCCGAGCCGCTCCAGGGCGCTGCAGAGCGCGTCGATGGTCTCGCGGGAATCGAACTCCGCCTCGTCTTCCGAATCGGTGAGGCGCAGGTTGTGGGTCAGCGCGATGCGCATGCGGTGTCTTCCTCTTCGCGGGCTGCTCTCGAGGCCAAGGGCGCGGTGGCGCGGGCGCCGTTCGAGACGGGGCGTTCGGGGAGGGTGAGCGCGACCCGCCCGTCGATCACCTGGGTGCCGGCGACCAGATCGCCCAGGCGGCGCTGGCCGAGGTCGCGGGTCAGCGGCCGCAGCGCGACGCCGGTCTCCAGCACGATGATGCAGAGCAGCGCCACGGCGGAGATCTGCGGCGGAGCGCTGGCCAGCGCCGGCGCGATTCCCACCACGAACAGCCCGTTGCGCAGCACCGACTCCCGCACCCCCGCGGGACGCCGCGTCGCCAGCACCACCACGCGGAGGCCGGCGAGGCGCTTTCCCAGCGACCGGCCCGGGCCGAACAGGGAGTCGCTGAAGAAGAGGATTGCCCCGGAGAGCAGCGCGGCCGCGATCGGGTGGCCGCGCGGCCCCAGCCAGAGCGGAGCGAGCGCGATCAGCAGATCGATCGCGCGGGCGATCCCCCGGCGCCAGAAGTCGGCCGGCGGCATGGAAGGAGGCGCGCCGGGAGCGTCAGCTGGCTCCATGGTCCCCCGGGGCGGCAGAAACGCTCAATCCTGAAGCCAGCGCGCCGCGTCGGCGGCGGAGTACGTGAGGATGAGGTCCGCTCCCGCCCGCTTGATGCCGGTGAGGATCTCCAGGCAGACGCGCTTCTCGTCGATCCACCCGCGCTCCGCGGCGGCCTTGAGCATCGAATACTCGCCGGAGACGTTGTAGGCCGCGATGGGCAGGTTGGTCGTCCGCTTCACCTCGGCGATCACGTCGAGATAGGGGAGCGCGGGCTTGACCATGATCAGGTCGGCGCCCTCGCCCACGTCGAGCAGCGCCTCGCGCCGCGCCTCGCGGACGTTGGCGGGATCCATCTGGTAGCCGCGGCGGTCGCCTTCCTTCGGCGTGCTCTGGGCCGCGTCGCGGAACGGGCCGTAGAAGCCGCTGGCGTACTTCACCGCATAGCTCATGATCGGCGTCTCGGTGAGCCCGTTGTCGTCGAGGCCCTTGCGGATGGCCGCGACCCTCCCGTCCATCATGTCGCTGGGCGCGACGATGTCGGCGCCCGCCTGCGCGTACGCCACCGCGGCACGGGCGAGGAGCGGCAGCGTGCGATCGTTCGCCACCGCCACGTGCCCGCGCGCGTCGCGCTCCAGCGGGCCGCAGTGGCCGTGATCGGTGTACTCGCACATGCAGACGTCGGCGGCGAGGACCATGTCCGGGAGCGCGTCCTTGAGCGCGCGGAAGGCGGTGCACACCGGGCCCTTCGGATCCCAGGCGCTGGTTCCCTCCGCGTCCTTCTTGTCCGGGATCCCGAAGAGGATCACCGAGCGCACGCCCGCGTTCCAGGCGCTGCGCGCCTCCTCGACGAGGTTGTCCACCGAGAGCTGGGCCACGCCCGGCATCGAGGCGATGGGCCTTCTCACCCCCCGGCCGGAGACCGCGAAGAGGGGAAGCATGAAGTCGCTGGGGCGGAGGTCGGTTTCGCGCACCAGGCTGCGCAGCGTGTCGGTGCGGCGCAGGCGGCGGGGGCGGTCGGCGGGAAAGGCCATGGCGTGCGCACGGTAACCCCCGCGCCCGACCTGTTCAAGGTTTCCAGCGAATGCCGAAGGTGATCGCGTGCTCCCGCGCTTCGAGCAGGAACGCCTGGTCGGCGCCGGCGACCGGATTGAGGACGTTCGAGCCGGAAAAACTTGCGTGCCAGCGGGTGAAGTCGTACCCGAAATCCACCGCGGCGCCCGAGCTGACGTCGAGGGAGACCTGGAGCCGGAGGCGGAACTCGCTCGCGTCGGAGAGGTCGCCGAGATCGCGCTGCGCGGCGTACGGCAGCGGCGTCAGCGCGCCCTCGAGATATCCGGAGATGGTGAGCAGCGGGGCCAGGCGGTACTCCAGCTCGATGTTCGAGCTGATGCCGAGCATCCCGATGCGCGGGGCGCCGCCGTGCGCCGCGCCCCACTGGTAACGGCTGATCGGGCCCGCGCTGGCGGTGACGGTGAACCCGGGCAGGATCCGGGTCGCCGTCCCGAACAGGAACCGGGCGGTCAGGTCGACGCCGTCGGACCCCAGCCGGGTCCCCTGCGTGTCGCTCTGGAACTGACCCCCCTCGATCTCGGCGCGGGCCATCAGCTTCTCGCCGAACAAGGTGGTGGTCCAGCGGCCCAGTCCCCGCAGCAGCTGCAGCTTGTCCGACCCGAACTGCGAGCCGGCGCCGCTGTCCGCGCGCACGGAGAGCAGCGTCGGCTTCCAGGCCACGAGGAAACCCACCGGCACGGGCGAGGGAACCACGATCGGCGTCTCCACCGGCTCCTCCGGAGCGGCGAGCACGGGCGTAGCGAGAACCGCGCAGCAGAGGAAAGCGAGGGAGCGCACCGCCGGACGATATCAGCGGTACGTCCCGGCGTCGCGGATGGCTTGGAGGACGACGCGCGGCACCAGAGGCGAAGCGTCGCCGCCCGCCTTCAGCAATGCGCGCACCTCGGTGGAGGACACCTCCGGGATGGCCACACCGGAGCCGGCGTAGCCACCCCGCCGGACGGTGACGATCCGCGCGAGCTGCTGGATCCGGTCGAACCGCTTCCACTGCGGCTTCTCGGCGTCGAGATCCGTGCCGAGCACCAGCGCCCAGCGCGTGCCGGGGTGCTTGCGATGGAGCCACTCCAGCAGGTCCACCGTGCGCCCTACGCCGGACTCCTCCTCCGCGCGCGACACCTTTGCGCGCGAGAGCTGGGCCGCGACCCGCTCGCAGAGCAGCGCGCGGTGGCCGTAGGAACCGACCAGCGGCTTGGCGAACGGATGCTGCAGCACCGGCACGAACCAGAGCTCGTCCACCGGCTCCGTGGCGAGCACGTAGGCGGCGGCGAGCAGGTGCCCGACGTGCGGCGGGTCGAAGCTGCCGCCGAAGAGCGCGACCTCAGGCATAGAGGAGGAACCTCTCGCGCTCCGCGACGAACGCCGCCCGCTCGGCGTCCCACGCCGCGCAGAGCTGGCTCACCGACCTGCCCGCTTCCACCGCGGCCCGGAAACCGGCGCTGCCGGTGAGCAGGTCGATGGCCGGCTTGTCCTCGACGAACTCGTACTTCTCGGTCCGCCAGCGGAACTTGCCCGGGTCCTGCGCGCGGGCGTGGACGACGGCCGCCACGCCGGTGCGCACCGCGTCCATTCCTCTCGGGTACGTGAGGTGGATCTGCACGCCGTGGCACCTCTGGCCCTGGTGCTTGTCCCAGGTGGGCGTGAACGAGCAGGGCCGGAAGCGCACCCCTTCCAGCCCCTCCCGCGCGAGGTCGTCCGCGAGGCGCTGGCCGTCGAGCCAGGGCGCCCCGAAGAGCTCGAACGGGCGGGTGGTCCCGCGGCCCTCGGAGAGATTCGTCCCCTCGAGCAGGCAGATCCCCGGATACACCAGCGCGGTTTCCTCGGAGGGCATGTTCGGCGAGGGGATCACCCAGGGGAGCCGGGTCTCGCGGAAGTAGAGGTCGCGCCTCCAGCCCCGCATCGGGACCACGTGCAGGTCGCAGCGGACGGTCTCGTTGACGAACCGCGCATACTCGCCGGCGGTGAGGCCGTGGCGCGCGCACACGGGAAAGAGCCCGACGAACGATTCGAATCCGCGGTGGACTACCCCGCCCTCCACCGCCATGCCGCCGATGGGATTGGGGCGGTCGAGGACGAAGAAGCGCAGCTTGTGCTTCGCCGCCGCCTGCAGGGCGAGCCCCATGGTGGCGAGATAGGTGTAGTAGCGGCTCCCCACGTCCTGGACGTCGAAGAGGAGCGCGTCCAGGCCGCGCAGGTGCTCGTCGCGCGGCGTGAGCGAGGCGAAGTCCTTGCCGTAGAGCGAGTGCTCGGGGACCCCGGTGCGGGCGTCGCGCGAATCGCCCACCTCTTCCAGGTACTGCGCGTCGCCGCGCACGCCGTGCTCCGGCCCGAAGAGCGCGGTCAGGACCCTGGACTCGTGCAGCACGTCGGCGAGGTGCCGCAGATCCGGGGTGATGCTGGTGGGGTTGAGGATTGCCCCCAGCTTCAGCCCCTTCACCGCCTCGAGCAGCTCGGAGATTCCCAGCATCAGTAGGCGTTCCGGGAGAGAAAGCCGAACGCCAGCGTGCGGGCGAGGATCTTCAGATCGAGCAGCAGCGACCAGTGCTCGATGTAGTAGAGGTCGTACTCGACGCGCTTCTGGATGCTGGTGTTGCCGCGCAGCCCGTGGATCTGCGCCCAGCCGGTCATCCCGCTCTTCACCATGTGCCGCAGCTGGTAGCGCGGGATCCGCCGGCGGAACTGGTCGATGAAGACCGGGCGCTCCGGGCGCGGACCCACCAGGCTCATGTCCCCGAGCAGGACGTTCCAGAGCTGGGGCAGCTCGTCGAGCGATACGCGGCGGAACCAGGCGCCGGTGCGGGTGACGCGCGGATCGCGGTCCTCCGCGAACCGCGGCCCCTCCGCCTCGGCGTCCGCGCGCATGGTGCGGAACTTCAGCATCCGGAAGGCCTTTCCGTCGAGCCCGACGCGCTCCTGGGCGTAGAGCACCGGCCCGCGGCTGCTGGCCTTCACGATCAGGGCGACCAGGCCGAGCAAGGGCGCGAGGAGAAGAAGGAAGAGGCTGGACAGGACCACGTCGAAGACCCGCTTGGCGATGGCGTTGATCCCCAGCACGCCGCTCGACTGGAGGTTGACGATGGGGAGGCCGCCGAACTCCTCCAACCCTCCGAACAGCGTCGCGTACTGGTACACGTCGGGCACCAGCTTCACGTCCACGGTGGTGTCCGCGCACACCTCCATGACCCGCGGGAGGTGGTGCATCGAGCGCGAGGGCAGCGCCACCAGCACCTGGTCGACGACGCGCGATTCCAGCACCCGGCGCAGATCGCGGAGAGTCCCCACCACCTCGACGCCGCCCAGGCTGGTGCCCACCCGCTTGCGCGTGACGCTCAGGCAGCCCACCGGCCGGAACCCCAGCTCGCGGTGGAGGTCGATCTGCTCCATCACCTGGCGCGCCAGCCGCCCCGCGCCCAGCACCAGCACATAGCGCAGGTTGTAGCCGCGCCGGCGCAGCGCCTGGAGCAACTCCTTGAAGAACACGCGCTCGAGCGAGATGCCGAGGAAGCTCAGCCCGGTGAAGAGCGCGAGCGTCCCGCGGGAGTAGCGCGCGTCGCGGATGAAGTACGTGAGCGCGACCAGCAGCAGGCCCGCTACCAGGGTGGCCTTGAAGACGCCGAAGACCTCGTCGAACGGAGTCTTCTGCCGCTGCGGCCGGTACAGCCCCATCGCCCGCAGCGAGAGCGGCCAGAGGATCAGAGCCAGAACGGCGACGGCGAGGGTCTCCTGCGGCTGCGGCAGCTCCGGATACGGCCAGGTGCGCGGCGAACCGAACCGCAGCCCGTACGCGCCCCAGAACGCCGCGCCCACGAGCAGCATGTCGAGCAGGACGCGCAGCGCCGTGAAGAGCTGGTTGTGCCGCTTGAACATCGGGGTTGGCCTAGCAGCGAAGAACCCGCCGCGCAAGCAGCCGCCTGCCCCGGCCCGCCGGGCGTGTCAGGCGCCGGAGATCGGCGTCACCGTCAGATCCAGGATCGCCGCGCCGCGCAGGACCTTGCAGACGACGGGGCGTCCGATGGAAGACGCGCCGAGCAGGTGGTGCACTTCGTCCACGGCCTGCAGCGTGGCGCCGTCCAGCGAAAGGAGGATGTCGCCTGCGCGAAGGCCGGCGAGAGCGGCGGGCTTGCCGGGCTGCACCTCCATCACCTCCACCCCGCTTCGCTGCGCGAGCCCGTGGTGGCGCGCGATCCGGCGATCGAGGGGGCGCGTCTGCGCCGCCAGGCCGAGCACGCCGCGGCGGACGCGCCCGTGCTGCATCAGCTCGGCGAGCACCCAGCGGGCGGTGTCGATCGGGACCGAGAACCCGATTCCCTGCGCGCCGAGGATCACCGCGGTGTTGATGCCCACCACGCGGGCGTGGCTGTCCACCAGCGGGCCGCCGCTGTTGCCCGGATTGAGCGCGACGTCGCTCTGGATGATGGCGTCCATCAGCCGCCCGTCCTGGGCGCGCAGGGTGCGGCCGAGCGCGCTGACCACGCCGGCGCTGACGGTGGAGGAGAACCCGAGCGGGTTCCCGATGGCCACCACCAGCTGGCCGACCCGCAGCCTGGCGCTGTTGCCCAGCTCGGCCGCGGGAAGGTGCGCGCCGTCGATGTGCACCACAGCCAGGTCGGTCGCCGGGTCGGCTCCGACGACGTTTCCCTGGTGCGAGGAGCCGTCCGGCAACGCCACCTCGACGGTGTGCGCGCGGCCGACCACGTGTGCGTTGGTGAGCAGGTACCCGTCGGGCGTGAAGAGCACGCCGGAGCCGCCGCCGCGCGGCAGCGAGACGCGGGCCACCGCGGGGCCGACGGCATCGACCACGGAGGTGACCGCGTGGGAGTAGGCGTCGAGGAGCTCCTCGTCGCTGGAAGCGAAACGGACCATCGGCCCAACGTGGCTACCGCCCGGCGCTTGTCAAGCAACGCCCGATCGCCTGGCGCAGCTCGGGGCCGAACCGCGCCACGTCGAACCGCGTCGCGTGCTGGTGGATGCGCAGCGGGTCGACCGGGAGCGCGTCGATCCTGGCGATGCCTTCGAGGAGCGAAGCCACGGTGGGCAGCGGAAAAAAGATGCCGGTCTCCCCTTCGATCACCGTCTCCAGCGCCCCGCCGCGGCCCAGCGCCAGCACCGGCCGCCCCGCGGCCTGCGCTTCCACGGGGGCGATCCCGAAGTCCTCCTCGCCGGGGAGGACGAAGAAGCGCGCGCCGGCATGGAGCCCGGCGAGCGCTTCCTGCCCGACCGCGCCGAGGAAGCGCACCGAAGGGCCGGCGGCGCGCTGGAGACGGGCGCGCTCCGGTCCGTCGCCGGCGATCCAGAGCGGACGCTTGAGGCGCGAGAACGCGCTCACGGCCAGCTCCACGCGCTTGTAGGGCACCAGCGCCGAGACGATCAGCGCGTAGCCTTCGGGGGAGGGCCCCTCCGCTGCGGGCACGAAGCTTCCGGTGTCGACCGGCGGGTACACCACCGCGTCCGCCTCCCGCGACCAGAACCGGCGGATCCGATCGGCGACGAAGCGGCTGTTCGCGATCAGCCCGTGCACCGTCCGGGTGGAGCGGACGTCCCAGCTGCGCAGCGCGGGAGCGACCGCGCGGGCGGCGATCCGCGTGAGCAGGCCGGCCCGCCCAGGGCCGAAGTAGGCGTCGAACTGGTCCCAGACGTACCGCATCGGCGTGTGGATGTAGGCGATGTGGACGGCGCGCGGCCCGGGCCGCGCTCCCTTGGCCACCGCGTGGCTGGTGGAGATCACCAGATCGTAGGCGGAGAGATCGAAGCTCTCGATGGCGGCGGGGAACAGCGGGAGGTAGTGCCGGTAGGAGCGTTTCGGCAGGCGGTCGAGGAAGCTGGTGCGGATGGGGTGGCGCTCGATGATCTCGCCGCACGAGCCCGGGACGTGGACCAGGGTGAAGATCTCGGCATCGGGGTAGAGCAGGCAGAGCTGCTCGAGCACGCGTTCCCCGCCGCGCAGGCCGGTGAGCCAGTCGTGGACCAGCGCCACCTTCACCGGGCGGCCTCGCGGTACGCCTCGATGTGCCGCGCCGCGCTCTCCTCCCAGCGAAAGGCCCGTGCCCGCTCGATTCCGCGCTGCGAGAGCTCGCTGCGCAGGCTGCGATCGCCGAGGACGCGGAGCAGGAGGAGGCGGAGCGCGCCGGCGTCGCCGCGGGGAAAGTGCAGCGCCGCGCCGCCGGACACCTCCACCAGCGCCGGATCGTCGCTGGCGATGCAGGGCGTGCCGCAGGCCATCGCCTCCGCCAAGGGAAGGCCGAACCCTTCGTAGAGCGAAGGGAGCACGAGGACCGCCGCCCTCCGGTACAGCGCGAGCAGCTCGTCGTCCGCGACGTACCCGTGTCCCGGTCCGGCGAGCTTCAGCTCCCTTCCCTCGGGCAGCGCGGCGCGGAGCGTCGCCAACCCTTTCCGCGGCCCCTCGTCGCCGGCATAGAAGACGAACTCCGCCCGCGGCGTTTCCCCGGGGGTGAACCGGGCGTCCACCCCGTGGTGGATCACGCGCACCCGGTCCGCCGGGACGGCGAGGCGTTCGACGACCTCCGCGGCGATCGCCGCCGTGGGAACGATCACCCGGGCCGCAAGCCGCGCATGGCGGAGCTTGCGGGCGAAATGACGCGCGCGCGCCCGATCCTGCGTCTGTGGATAGAGCAGCGTCGAGAGATCATGCACGGTCAGCACCACCGGCCCGCGGAACGCGGGCGCGGCGTGGTTCGTCTCGTGGTACACGGTGGGCCGCTCCCGCCAGAGGATCGCCGCGCGTCCCGCGTCGGCCAGCGGGTACGCGAAAGGGAGGCGCCGGACCAGGCCGCGCAGTCCGCGGGCCGCGGGACCGGGCAGGAAGATCGGGCGCGCGCGGACCCCGTCGGGATTCGCCGCGGCGAGCGCGTCGAGCAGCCCCGCGATGTAGCGTCCCACTCCGGTGCGGACGGCGGCGAGAGGAGCGGCGTTGATGGCGACGTCGAGCAAGCGAGCCGAGGATGTAGCACCGGCGGGGCCGCGGGTGCACGCCGTCGTGCTCACCTGGAACGGCGCTCACCTGCTCCCCGATTGCCTCGCGGCGCTCCGCAAGCAGGACGCCGCGGCGCGGTTGCAGGTGGTGGTGGTGGACAACGCCTCCACCGACGGGACGGCGGAGCTTCTGGCCCGCGAGTTCCCGGAGGTGGAGCATCTCCTCCTCGGCGAGAACCTCGGATTCGGCCGGGCGAACAACCAGGCGATGCGACGCGCGCTGGATGCCGGCGCCGAGTTCGTCGCGCTGATCAACAACGACGTGGAGATCGCGCCGGACTGGCTGCGGCGGCTGCTGGCGGCCGCGGGGGAGCATCCGGAGGCCGGCCTCTTCGCGGGCACCCTGCTCTTTCGCGGCGAGGAGGTGGTGAACTCGACCGGCCTCGCCATCGATCGGCTGGGGCGGGCGCGCGACCGCGACTTCCGTCTCCCGCTCTCCCGGCTGGCGCGCGCCGACGGCCCGATCGCCGGAGCGAGCGCGGGCGCGGCGCTGTTCCGCGGGCGGATGCTGCGCGAGGTGGGGCTCTTCGACCCCGCGTACTTCGCCTACTACGAGGACGTGGACCTCTCGCTGCGCGCCGCGCGCGCCGGATATCTCTCCTGGTACGTGCGCGACGCCGTCGCGCGGCACCGCTTCGGCGCCAGCTTCGGCGCCGGGTCGCCGCGGCAGCGCTACCTGCTCGGTGTCGGACACCTGCGCACGATCGCCCGGCACCAGCCGGCCCTCAAAGCAGCCGCCCTGGTGCCGCTCACCATGCTCTACCGCGCCGCGGTGAAGGCGCCGCTGGAGATCCTCCGCATCCGCCCTTCCCTCGCCTGGGCCGAGTTGCGGGCCGCGGCCGCCGGAGGCGCGGCCGCGCTCTCCGTCCTCACCGGTAGATCACGGCGGCTGCCGTGAGCCCCCAGCCCAGGAGCGCCAGCCAGAGCGCGCGATCCTGGAACAGCAGGGTTCCCGGATCGCCGCCGGCGTCCTGCCGCACGACGTGGTGCTGGTAGCGAAACAGCGCGTAGATGACGAACGGCACCGTGTAGAGCAGGTGGGTGGTCCCGAAGTGCTCCACGGTCCGGGGCGACTGCGTGTAGAGCGCATAGCAGACGATGGCGGCCGCGGAGAGCGCCGTCAGCCAGCTGTCGAGCAGCGGCAGGCTGTAGCTCCCCAGCGCGGCCCGGTGGGTGATCGCTTCGTCGCCGAGCAGCACCATCTCCGCCCGGCGCTTCCCCAGCGCGAGAAAGAGCGCCAGGAGGAACGAGCAGAGCAGCAGCCAGGGCGAGATCTCCGCGTCGATGCAGGCGGCGCCCACGGCGGCGCGGAGGACGAATCCCGCCGCCACGATCATCACGTCGAGGAGGAAGATCCTCTTCAGGCCAAAGCTGTAGGCGAAGGTCGAGGCGAGATAGGCCGCGGTCAGCAAAAGCGTCGCCCGGTTGAGCAGCCCTGCCGCCACCAGGGACGCCACCGCCAGGAGGATCGAGGCGGCGATCGCCGTGCCCGGCCCGAGGCGGCCCTGGGCGATCGGCCGCAGCCGCTTGAGGGGATGCTGCACGTCGCCGGCGCGATCCGCGACGTCGTTGGCGAGGTAGACGGCGCTGGAGGCGGCGCAGAAGATCGCGAAGCAGGCGAAGACGCGGATCTGCGCGTCGCGCTCGAAGAGCCGTCCGGAGAAGACGATGCCGGCGAAGACGAAGACGTTCTTGCTCCACTGGCGCGGGCGCATCGCCTCGAGCAGCGGGGGAAGG
>JBGQLA010000160.1:0-10518 GCA_041499865.1 Deltaproteobacteria bacterium | reverse complement strand
GTGTTACCTTGAGGGCGAATGGCGAAGATCGGCGAGGTTCTCATCCGCGCGGGCCACCTCACCCAGGACGGCCTCGAGGAAGCGCTCGACTGGCAGGTCCTGTACGGCGGCCGGCTCGGCACGAACCTGGTCGAGCTCCGGCTGGTCGAGGAGGAGCAACTCGCCCGGGCGCTCGGCAAGCAGCTCGGCGCGGAGGTGGCCTGGGGAGACCTGGCGGTGGACCCGGCGCTGGTGAGCGCAATCCCCCGGCACGTCGCCGATCGCCACGAGATCGTCCCCTGGAAGCTGGAGAAGCGCCGGCTCAAGGTCCTCTGCTGCGAGATCAAGGTCAACGAGCTGGATCAGCTCTCGTACAAGTCGGGGAGGACCTGCGTTCCGGTGATCGCGCCGGAGTTCCGCATCTTCCAGCTCCTGCGGGCGCACTACCAGGCCACGCGGCAGATGCGGGCCCTCGACTTCGGCGTGGTGCCGGAGGAGGGGCGCGCCGAGCGGCGCCGGCAGAAGGGAAAGCAGCCGGAGAAGCCGGTGGAGGTCGCCGCCGAGCTGATCGACGAGAGCGCCTTCAACGAGATCTACAACAAGGTGGTGCGCGGCCAGACCGGGCCGATCGCGCTCTCCGCGGAGCGATCGTCCGAGCCGCGGGCCGAGGCAGCGCCGGCGAAGAAACCGGCGGAATCCCGCCGCGCCCGGAAAGCGCAGACCGCTCCGCCGCCTCCGCCCATTCCCGAGCTGGAAGAAGAGATCCTCGAGGCGTTGCCGGAAGACGCCATCCTCGACGGCCCTTCCATCGACGAGACCGTCACCGACGCGGTCCAGCAGGCCATCGCCGCGGCCCAGCCGGCGGACGCATCCGAGCCGGCGCTGCGAAAGGTGAGCTGGGACGACGTTCCCGCCACTCCTCCTCCGCCGAAGCGCGACGAGAGCCCGCTCGATTTCAAACAGGCGCTGCGCGCCCTGGACGGCGTTTCCGACCGCAACGCCATCGCGCACATCGTGCTGCGGGCCTCGCGCAACAAGGCGGCGCGCGCGCTCCTGCTCCAGGTCCAGGGCGGCGTGGCGCTGGGCTGGGATGGCCTCGGCGAAGGCACCGAGCACGCGAGCCAGGTGGCGATGCCGGTCGCCACCGACTCCGCGTTCTCCCTGGTGGTGAAGACCCGCAGCCATTACCTCGGGCCGCTGCGGAAGACGCCGGCGAACATCCGCTTCCTCGCGACGCTGGGGAAGAAGGTGCCGCTCAGCGCGCTGATCTTTCCCATCCTGCACCGCGGGCGCGTCTCGCACATGCTCTACCTCGACAACGGCCACCGGAAGCAGGCGCCCACCGACGTGGGCGAGATGCTCATCCTCAGCCAGCGCATCGGCCAGACGGTGGACGCGCTGATCGAGCGGACGAGAGGAAAGCGGCGCGCGCGTAAGTAGCCCCGTCCAGGGCTCTTTGCCATACTCGTTCCCTCACCGGGAGGGCACCTTGATTCGCCGCATTGCTCTGATCGCCGCGCTGGCCGCGGCCGAGGCGTTCGCGCAGGCAAAGGGCGAGATCGACTGGAACCGTCGGGTGCTCGTCGGCCACGGCCAAGGCGCTCCGGACCTGAACGCGCCCTCCGTCGCGGTGGCCCGGCTGGGCGCGGAGCGGGCGGCGAAGCTCGACGCATCTCGCAACGCGCTCGAGTCCCTGCAGGGAATGCAGGTGCAGTCGGGCGGCACGGTGGGCGCGCTGCTGCACGCCGATGCGGCGCTGCTCGGGCGCGTCGATGGCACCCTCAAGGGCGTGAAGCCGATCAAGACGCACTACTACTCCGACGGCGGCGTCTCGCTGGACATCGAGGTCCCGCTCGACGAGCTGCCGCCGGAGCTGGCGCGCGCGATCCGGGTGCCTCCGGGCGTCGCGCCGCTGAAGTCCGACGCGGCCTCCGCCGCGGCGCAGGCGCAGCCGGCCCAGGCCCAGGGAGACGCGCTGGTCCAGGTGGCGCAGGGGGAGGCGGCGGTGCTCGACGGCGACAAGCCGGCCGCGCGGCAAAAGGCCATCGACGATGCGCTCCGCCGCGCGGTGGAGATGGCGGCCGGCACGCGGGTGTCGGGGATGACGGAGACGCGGGATTTCCAGCTGAGGATGGACCGCGTCCTCACCCACGCCCAGGGATTCGTGCGTCGCTACGAGATCGTCCGCGAAGGAATGGACGGCGAAGTGGTGCAGGTCTCCGTCCGCGCGTACATCGGCACCGCCGAGCTGGACAAGGACCTGGAGGCGATGGGCCTCCTGGTGGCGCGCAAGGGGATGCCGCGGACGATGGTGCTGATCGCCGAGCAGAACATCGGCATGGCCGCGCCGCGCGCCGCGTGGATGCGCGGCGAGGCGGCGCTGGTCTCCGCCGATCTGCGCATCGCCGAGACCACGGTGCTCGACGCGCTGAAGAACGGGGGCTTCGGCCAGCTGATCGATCCGGAGATCGCCGCGAAGAAGAGCGTGCAGGTGGGCGGCATCGCCAGCGAGATCACCGCGACGCAGGCGCGAAAGCTGAAGTCGCTCACCGGCGCCGAGGTGATCGTCTTCGGACAGGCGATCGCCACCGCGCGCGGCGAGGTGCGCGACCTGGGGCCCGGCTGGCGCTCGTGCGCGGCCACCCTCTCGGGGCGCGCGGTGAACACCGACAACGGCGACATCCTCTCCACCGCCGAGGTCACCCAGAGCGCGGCGCAGCTCGACGACCTCTCCTGCGGCAAGGAAGCGATCCGCAAGGCCTCGCGCGCGTTCGCGCAGGAGATGACGAAGAAGATCTCCGCGCGCTGGAGCGAGGACGTGTCGGCGGGCAACGACGTCCACGTCCGGGTCCGCAACGTGCCCTCCTTCCGCAGCGCTTCCGACTTCCGGGCCGCGCTCTCGCAGCGGGTCCGCGGCGTGCGCAGCGTCTCCCAGCGCAGCTACGCCGCAGGCACGCAGGATCTCGACGTCAAGCTGCAGGGCAGCACGGAAGAGTTCGCCCAGGAGGTGGAGGCGAAGAAGCTGGGCAAGTTCTCGGTTCGCGTAGTCGGACTGACCGCGAACACGGTCGACCTCGAGCTCGGACAGTGAAAGGCAGGGGATGAAGCTCGCCGCGTTCCTCCTCGTCGCGCTCGGGAGCGCGCCGCGCCTTGCCGCGCAGACCCGGGTGGCGCAGGTCTCGGCGCTGGAAGGCAGCGCGCAGCGATCGCGCGCGGGAGGCGCGAAGACCGGCCTCCGGATCGGCGCCGCGGTCGGGCAGGGCGACACCCTGGAGACGCGGGAGGGCGCGCGGCTGGAGATCCGGTTCGCCGATGGCTCGGTCCTGCGCCTTGGCCCCGGAGCGAAGCTCCAGCTCTCGGAGGCGCACTTCGGCGGCCGGTCGGGGCGCAAGCTCAGCGCCCGGCTCTTCCTCGGCAAGCTGTGGGCGAAAGTGACTTCCGCGATCCAGGGGGAGCAGAAGTTCCAGGTGGAGACGGAGAACGCGGTCGCCGGCGTCCGCGGGACCACCTTCCGCGTCGACGCGAACCAGGACAAGAGCGTCCTCGTGCGCGTGTACGACGGCGAGGTGGCGGTGGCGCAGGGCGCGCCCGCGGGCGCTCCGAAGCAGGGCGAGCGGCGGGAGGTGCCCGGGCCGCAGGAGGTGACGCGCGATCAGTGGGAGAAGCTGGTCGGGCGCCAGATGCAGATTCTCATCTCCGCGGACGGGACGCCGGGCAATCCCGAGCCCTTCTCGCCCGACGTCGATCAGGACGACCCCTTCGCGCGCTGGAACCTCCAGCGCGACGCCGCGCCGAAGTGAACGTCCCCAACTCGCTCACCGTCCTGCGCCTTTTGGCGATCCCCGTGTTCGTCGTCCTCTTTCTCCAGGGCCGCCTCGGCGCCGCGCTGGTGGTGTTCGTCGGCGCGATGATCACCGACTGGCTCGACGGGATCGCGGCGCGGGTGCTCAAGCAGTTCACCGCCCTGGGCGCGATCCTCGATCCCGTGGCCGACAAGCTGATCAGCCTCACCGCCCTGGTCCTGCTCTGCTGGTCGGGGCGGCTGCCGCGGTGGCTGCTCTGGCTGCTGATCTTCCGGGAGGTGTGCATCTTCGCCGCCATCGCCATCCTGACGAAGACCGGACGGAGCTACGAGATCCGGCCGACGCGGTTCGGCAAGTACGCGACCGCCTTGATGGGCGCGACGATGATCTTCGCCCTGGTCCAGGGAGCGCGCGGCATGCCCTCGGGCCCGGCGCTGATCGTGCTGGCGCTGGTCTCCGCGCAATGCATCTTCGTCTCCTGGGCGCAGTACCTCGCCATCTTCATCGAACTCATGCGCCGGCCGCCGCAGCTTCCCGGACGCGCCTGAGGGTTCGCGCCTCTAGGGGCTCCCGGCGAGGAAATCCAACATCGCCTCCGCCCGGAGCCGCACGCTGCGCAGTTGGTGGCCGCCTCCCTCCACGGTCCAGAGCGCGACCCGGGCCGAGGGGCAAGAGAACGAGTCCACCCGCAGCGGCGCGAAGAAGAGCAGCCGGGTCTCGCGCGAAGTGCGTGGGACCGCAGCGCACGCGTCCAGCGCGCGCCACAGCTCGATCGACTCCCGCGCGCCCGGGTAGCGGCCCCGCGCGGTCCGGCCGCCCTGGTAGAGCACCATCTCGTCCTGATCGCCGTGGACCTGCAGCACCGTGACGGGCCGGGCGGGAGCGCAGGGCGGGTCGTCCAGACCCGGCGCCGCGCCGGCGATGCTGACGATCGCGCGCAGCTCTCCGTCCGCCGCGCAGGCCCAGCGGTGCGCCAAAAAGCCGCCGTTCGACTCGCCCATCGCATAGACGCGGCCGGGATCGATCGAGGCGTGGCGGCGCACGTCCTCGAGCACCAGCCGCAGATAGCCCACGTCGTCCGGCCGGGCCGCGCCCTGCCCACAGCACGCGGCCGAGGCATTCCAGGCGACCTGCCCGCCGGCGTCCGCCGTCCCCTCCGGCACCACGACCAGCCAATCGCGCCTGGCGGCCGCCCGGCCTTCGAGCCCGTAGTTGCGCACCAGGACGGATGAATCCGTCGCGTAAGGGTGGAGGACGAACAGCGCCGCCGAAGGCAGGCGGAAGTCGTGGCCCTCGCGCGCGATCACGGTGTACCGCCGCGCGGTGGCCGGCTCGACGAACGCGCTGCTGCGGACCGCGGATTCGCAGGCGGGCAGCAGCGCCAGCGACGCGATCGTCACGACCAAGGCGGACGCTCTCGCACTCTTTTCGGGCACGCGCCATGCGGAATCTGCCCGCATCGGTGGTAGACGGCAACGGTTCGCGAGGCACGCGGCCTGTCGCCCATGCCGCCGGACCCGACGCACGCGTCAACCTGATAGCGCCCGATTCTCGTTCCCGCGGGAAGAAGCATGGCCCGGCGCCAGTGTACTTCCGGGTCGAAGCGTTGCGCTTGACCCCGTGCAGCGAAAGCCCTAGACAGTCCGTCCGGTTCGCGTCCTTAGTTCAGCGGTAGAACACCACCTTGACACGGTGGGGGTCGCTGGTTCGATTCCAGCAGGACGCACCACTTGAAGGCCCGGCCGGAGCCGGGCCTTCGCGTTTGAGGTCGCCATGCCCGAGATGCTGCAGATCACGCTCCCCGACGGCTCCAGCAAGCAAGTGCCCGCAGGCACGACCGTTGCGGACTTCGTGAAGACGCAGATCGGACAGGGGCTGGCGAAGGCGGCCCTGTTCGCCAAGCTGGACGACGAAGAGCTGGATCTCTCGCGGCCGCTGAACCGGAGCGGGAAGCTCAAGGTCGTCACCAGCAAGCAACCCGAAGCCCTGGATCTGATCCGCCACGACGCGGCCCACGTGGTGGCGAGCGTGGTGCAGCGCCTGTTCCCCGGCACCCAGGTCACCATCGGACCGCACACGGAGGACGGCTTCTATTACGACTTCTTCCGCAAGGAGCCGTTCACGCCGGAGGATCTGGAGAAGATCGAGAAGGCCGCGAACGAGGAGGTGCGCAAGGACCTTCCCTTCGTGCGCAAGGAAGTCTCGCGCGAGGAGGCCCTGCAGCTCTTCGAGAAGCTGGGCGAGAAGTTCAAGCTGGAGATCGTCGAGGACATCTTCAACAAGGGCGCGAAGACGCTGACGCTCTACTCGCACGGCGACTGGGTGGACTTCTGCCTCGGGCCGCACGCCCCCTCCACCGGCAAGATCGGCGTGATCAAGCTGCTCAACGTGGCCGGCGCGTACTGGCGCGGCGACCACAGGAACCCGCAGCTGCAGCGGATCTACGGGACCGCCTTCTTCGACAAGAAGGACCTGGACGCCTGGCTCAAGCAGCAGGAGGAGGCGCGCAAGCGGGACCACCGCAAGCTGGGGAAGGAGCTGGATCTGTTCGCCTTCCATCCCGCTTCGCCCGGCGCGGTGTTCTGGACGCACCGGGGAACGCTGCTCTACCACGCGCTCTCGAGCGCCATGCGCGGGCTCTGCCTGCGCAACGGATACCAGGAGATCAAGACCCCGCTGATGTACAGCAAGCTCCTCTGGGAGCGGAGCGGCCACTGGGGCAAGTACCGGGAGAACATGTTCCTGGTCCTCGATCCGGAGTCGAAGGAGGAGAAGATCGAGGATCGGGCGAGCTTCTCGCTCAAGCCGATGAACTGCCCTTCGCACTACCTGTTCTACCAGATGAAGAAGCACAGCTATCGCGAGCTGCCGATCCGCTATCACACGCAGGACGTGCTCCACCGCAACGAGGCCACCGGCGTGCTCTCGGGCCTGACCCGGGTGCGGCAGTTCCAGCAGGACGACGCGCACGTGATCCTGATGGAGTCGCAGATCGCCGAGGAGGTGAAGCGGCTCACGCAGCTGATCAAGAAGGTCTACGACGCGCTCGGGCTGGGATTCCGCGCGAAGTTCGGGACCCGGCCCGCGCAGCGGATCGGCGACGACCAGCTGTGGGACCGCGCGGAGGAGATCCTCCGGGCGGCGGTGCAGCAGACGGGCGTGGACTGGGTGGAGAACCCCGGCGACGGCGCCTTCTACGGGCCCAAGCTCGACTTCTCGGTCAAGGACAGCATCGGCCGCGAGTGGCAGCTCGGCACCATCCAGCTCGACTACAACGCGCCCGAGCGCTTCGAGCTCGGGTACGTCGGCGAGGACAACAAGGAGCACCGGCCGGTGGTGATCCACCGCGCCATCTACGGGAGCTTCGAGCGGTTCATCGGGATCCTCATCGAGCACTTCGCGGGGAGCTTCCCGGTCTGGCTCGCGCCGATCCAGGCCCGTGTGATCACCGTCGCCGACCGGCACCTGGACTGGGCCCGGCAGGTGTTCGGCGAGCTGCAGGCGCGCGGGATGCGGGTCGAGGTGGACGAGTCCTCGGAGAAGCTGGGGGCGAAGATCCGCGACGCGCAGCTGATGAAGATCCCGTACACCCTGGTGATCGGCGACAAGGAAGTGGAGGGGAAGGGCGTCTCGCCGCGCAAGCACGGCGAGGGCAAGGACGCGGATCTCGGCTTCCAGGCGCTGGATGCGTTCGCCGCGAAGCTGGCTGCGGAGGCGGCCGCGCCGTACTGAAGGCGCGCATCGCGCGGCGCGTCTCCCTCTCTCAAGTGATCGTCGAGGCTGTATCCGGCATATGCCACCGGGATTACGTGAGGCCGTTGCCGATAAAGAGGACGCCATCGCCAGGGCCGACGGGAACTACCGAAGGAGTGGGAACCACCGCGGGCGCTGGCTCGGAGTTGCAGCGCCAGAGGATGGCGGCGAGCACCAGGCAAGCGATGCGATGAATGCTCGTCATGCGCTCTGAGCGTCGGTTATCGACGCGGCCCCCAGCGTTCCCCAGCCTGCCTGCCGCGCTTGACAGTGCGCCTACAGTCGCTACCATGCGCGGGCTCGTGCGGGATTATTGACTACTTTGCCACAGGTTCAAGCCGGCGGAGCCCCTTGAATCCACCGGGGTCCCGCCGGCATCGTTTTGTGAAGGCCTCTCAAAGCCAAGGAGTCTGCCATCCGCGACGCACGTACGAACCGCCGAATCCGAGCCCGTGAGCTCCGAGTGATTGGTCCCGAGGGAGAGCAGCTGGGCGTGATTCCCCTCGAGGTGGCCCTCGCCAAAGCAGCAGAGTTCGGCCTCGACCTCGTCGAGGTCTCGCCGATGGCGAAGCCGCCGGTCTGCAAGATCATGGACTACGGCAAGTTCAAGTACGAGGCGAAGAAGAAGGCGAACGAGGCCAAGAAGAAGCAGACGGTGGTGAAGCTGAAGGAAGTGAAGTTCCGCCCCAAGACCGAAGAGCACGACTACAGCTTCAAGACCAGGGCGATCCGCGACTTCCTGGAAGAGGGGAACAAGGCGCGCTGCACGGTGATGTTCCGCGGGCGCGAGATCACCCACCGCGAGATCGGGCAGGCGATCCTCAGCCGCATCGCCACCGACCTGAAGGACATCGCCGTGGTCGAGCAGTCGCCGCGGCTCGAAGGCCGCCTGCTGTTCATGATCCTCGCGCCGAATCCGCGCTACCTGCAATCGCAGCGCGCCAAGGGTGCTGCCGCGGCTCCCGGCGGCCCGGCTGCTCACCCGCCCCGGCCTCCGCAGCCCCGGCCGCCGGCGGCCGCGCAGCCGGCGGCAAGCCCGCCCGCTCCCTCCGCGCAGTCCCATCCGCCGGCCGCCGCGCCGCGCGCCGAGGCGCCGAAGGCTTGACGCTGCAGGGCGGCCCGTGTACAACGCGCCGCTCTTTCGCAGGCGGCCCGGAAGGATCTGCAAGATGCCGAAGTTGAAGACGAAGCGGAGCGCCGTGAAGCGGTTCCGCATGACCGGAACGGGGAAGATCAAGGCCGGCAAAGCGGGTCGGCGGCACAACCTGTCGTTGGGCAAGAACCGCAAGCGCAAGAACCGCCTCGGGGATACGCTGATCCTGCAGCGCCGGGACGAGAAACACCTCAAGAGGTCGCTGCCGTACGGTCTGCCGAAGTAGGTCGGAGCAACACCCACACGCGCCGCACTTCAATCGCGCCCGCGGCGGGCCTCCGGGTTGTCCCCGGTGGTGGACGAGGAGAGAAGCATGCGCGTCAAGCGTGGATTCAAGGCACGTCGCCGGAGAAATCGCGTCCTCAAGCTCGCCAAGGGCTTCCGCGGCCGGCGCAACGGCACCTACAAGCGTGCGGTCGAGGCGGTCGAGCGCGCGATGATGCAGTCCTCCCGCGGCCGCCGCGTGCGCCGCCGGGACTTCCGCTCGCTCTGGATCGCGCGCATCAACGCGGCGGCGCGCATCAACGGCGTGTCCTACTCGAAGTTCATCGCCGGGCTGAAGAAGGCGAACATCGCGCTGGACCGCAAGGTGCTGGCGGACATCGCCGTCGCCGACCCGCTGGCGTTTGCCGCCATCGCCAAGCGCGCCGCGGCGTAGGCACTCGGAAGCAGTTCACAACGAGGCCGCGTCGGGCGAACCGGCGCGGCTTCGTCGCGTTTTCGGGAGAGAGACGTGATCGAGCGGATCGAGGCATTGCTCGCGGAGGCGCGCCGGGACCTTTCCGGCGCGCAGACCGAGCAGCAGGTCGAGGCGGCCCGGGTGAAGCACCTGGGCAAGAGCGGGTCGCTCTCCGGGCTGCGCAAGTCGCTCGGCTCCGTCCCCGCGGCGGAGCGCCCGCAGGCCGGCAAGCTGGTCACCGACGCCATCGCGCAGTTCGAGTCGCTGCTGGAAGAGGCGCGGCGGGACATCGGGCGGCGCGCGCTGGAAAAGGACCTCAACCGCGAGAGGCTCGACGTCACGCTGCCGGGCCGCACACGGCGCCGGGGCCACCGGCATCCGGTGAGCCAGGCGATGGACGACATCGTGGAGATCTTCGCGCGGCTCGGCTTCCACGTCGCGGACGGCCCGGAGATCGAGTGGGACCTCTACAACTTCGAGAAGCTCGGGTTTCCCCCCGATCACCCCGCGCGCGACATGCAGGACACGTTCTTCGTCGACCCCGCGTCGCAGCCGTTGCCGCCGCCGGGATCGCCGCCCACCAAGGGCGCAATGCAGCAGCTCTTGCTGCGCACGCACACCAGCCCGGTGCAGGTGCGCGCCATGCTCGCGCAGAAGCCGCCGATCCGGATCATCGCGCCGGGCAAGGTGTACCGGTCGGATTCCGATCCGACGCACACGCCCATGTTCCACCAGGTGGAGTGCCTCCACGTCGAGGAAGGCATCTCCATGGCCCACATGCGCGGGACGCTGGACGCGTTCGCGAAGGCGTTCTTCGGGCCCACCATCCAGACGCGGCTGCGGCCCAGCTACTTCCCGTTCACCGAGCCGTCCGCCGAGGTCGACATCAGTCACCCGCTCTGCGGCGGGAAGGGCTGCAAGCTGTGCAAGGGCACCGGCTGGCTGGAGGTGCTGGGGGCGGGGATGGTCAATCCCGACGTGCTCGCGGGCGTGGGGTATGACCCGGAACGGATCACCGGATACGCCTTCGGGGTGGGGATCGACCGGCTGGCGATGCTGCGGCACGGGCTCGACGACCTGCGCACGCTGTTCGAGAACGACGTCCGCTTCCTGGAGCAGCTATGAGGATCTCGGTCCGCTGGCTGCGCGAG
>JBGQLA010000159.1:0-10521 GCA_041499865.1 Deltaproteobacteria bacterium | reverse complement strand
GGTGACCGGCAAGCGCGAGGAGGAGAAGAAGGAGAAGGGCGACGTGTACTACACCTGGGAGCGGTCGTTCGGGATGTTCACCCGCTCCTTCAAGCTGCCTGAGGGCGTGGACGCCGAGCACGTCGAGGCGGAGCTGAAGGGAGGCGTGCTCACCATCGTCGCTCCCAAGATGGCCGGGTTCCAGCCGCGCAAGGTCACCGTGAAGTCGGTGATCGAGAAGGTGAAGGGCGTGCTGGGAAAGGAGGAGGCGAAGGCGTGAAATCCTCCGGCCCGGGCCTGCGCCGCCCCTGAGGCGGCGCCGCCTGGGCCGCTCACTTCGTGCCGGTTCAGGTCTTCGGTCCCGGCGCGGCGGGCAACGGCGTCGCCGCCGGAGCCCCTTCTCCCCAGTTCAGGTACGAGCCCAGGTCGTAGACGCGCTGGTAGCCCATGCCGGCGAGGATGCCGGCGGCCTTCGCGCTCCTCGCGCCGGAGCGGCAGTAGACGACGACGCTGGCTCCCGGGACTCCGATCTCGGCCGCGCGCGCGGCGACCTCGGTCACCGGGACGTTGATGGCGCCCTCGATGTGCCCGAGCGCGTACGACTCGGCGTCGCGGACGTCGACCAGCCTGGCGCCTTCCGCGACCAGCCGCTTGGCTGTCGCGCCGTCCACGTGGACGGGCGCAGAGGAGCGCACGGCAGGAGCTGCGCAGGCGAACGGCAATGCCACGAGGAGCAGGAGCGCAGGCGAGCGTGACGGCATGGGAACCTCCAGGTGCCGCGTTCAAGGTGCAATCGACGCGCCGTGAGCCGCGCGGCGGGTCAGAACTCGCAACCGCGCGCAACCGTTTCGGGGGACCGTTGCGCTGCCGCCGCAGGATTCGCGCGTGTCCGGCGCGGCCCTCGGCTTGCAGTAATCCGCATCGATGGATGCGGCGCTCGAAGAGCTGATCGCTGCCGACGAGGACCTGCGCGCGCGGGTTTCCGCCGCCGGGCGTGCGGCAAAGGAGCGCATCGAGGCTTCAGGCGCGGCCCGGAAGGATCGCGACCGCGCCCGCGGCGATGCCGCCTCCGCGCGGCTGGACGGCGAGTTGCGCGCGCTCGCCTCCGCAGCGGATGCGGAGGTCGAGGACCGCAAGCGCATGCGGGCCGCATGGATCGCCTCCCGCAGGCGAAAGGCGCAAGAACTGGTTGCTCCGGCCGCGCAGGTCTGGGCGGGCATCGTGCGCGACGGCGTGCCGCGATGAGGACCTCCTACGCGTATGCTCGCACGCGCGCGCGCCGCTCGACGCTGCTCCGCCCGGAGCAGGTGGACGCGCTCCGTGCCGCCTCCGGACATGCGGCCGCCGTCGCGGCGCTGCGCTCGAACGGCATCGACGCCCGCGACGCCGCGGCTGCCTCCCGCGCGTGCCTGGCGCGATTCGTCGCCGATGCGGAGCGCCTCGCAGCGAGCTGGCCTCATCCGGATCTGCTGCTCGCCATCGTCGGGCTGATCGAGATGGAAAACCTCGAGCTCGGGTGTCGCGCGGTGCGCACCGGCGCCGCCGCGGAGGTCTGGAAGCCGCTCTGGCGTCCCTTGGGCAAGGTCTCGCGCCTGCCCATCGAGGCCTTCACCGACGCCCCTTCGCTCCGCGCCGCCCTCGACCGCCTTCCGCCGCTCCCTTGGGGCGACGCCGCCCGCCGGGCCCTGCGCGCCCACGAGGACGATCCCGCGGCGTTCGAGATGGCCCTGGATACGTTCGCCTCCAGGCGCATGCTGGATGCCGAGGCGGCTTCGGGCGCGCGCCGGCTCGCCGCTTCGCTGGTCCGCATCCGCGACGTCGACGCGGTCAGCCGCGCGGCCGCCCGTGGCCGGACGGCGGAGGCCGCCGCCACCGCGACCGCGCTTCTTCGCCGGGAACTGCGTCCGGAAAGCCTTCGCGCGCTCGCGGCCGGCGAGCTGACCGACGCGGCGCGCGCGTTCTTCAAGTGCCCGGCGCGCACCGTGTCCGCGCTCCTCGACGGCCTGCGGGCGCGCCTGCGCGCCGATTGCCTGCGCACCTTCGCCGGCGCGCCGTTCCAGTTGGCCTGCGCGGTGGCCCTGCTGCTTCTGCGGATCGAGGAGATGCGGGTGGTGACCTCGATCGCCGAGACGCAGCTCGATCGCGAGGCGGCCTGATGCTCCGCGCCGTTCCCATGATGCACCTTCGCGTGCAGGTGCCGAATCGCGACGCGGCCGCCACCACCCGCTGCGTAGCGCGCGAGGGGCTCCTGCACCTGATCGATCTCGCGCACGGGCGCGTGCCCGGCCTCGCCGCGCCGCCGCACGCGGCGGAGCTGCTCGCTGCCTTCCGCGATCTCGCCTCCCGGATCCGCGCCGTCGGCCAGCGCATCGGCGCGGACCTCCCGGAGCTGACCGGGGGCCTCTCCGTCGCCGAGCAGACCGACTTCGCCGAGGAGGGCGAGCGCATCGAGGCGGAGCTGCGCCCGCTGGAGAAATCCGTCGACGCGAGCTGGCGCGCGCTGGTGGGCGCGCGCGAGACGCGCGCGCAGATGCAGCAGGACCTCGCGCGAGCAAGTTTTCTCGCCAAGGCCGGGCTCGATCTGGCGCGCCTGCGCGAGACGCGCTTTCTCGCGGTCCGCATCGCCGCCGCCAGCGAGGAGGACGCCGCGGCGCTCGGCCAGCTCCTCGGGCCCGCGCCGTTCGTGCTGCTTCCCCTGGCGCGCGAGGGGGATCGCTGGCTCTTCGCGCTGGCGGGGCCGCGCTCCGCCGGCGATCGGATGGACGCGGCGCTGCGCGCCGCATCGTGCGAACCGATCCCGCTGACGGACGTGCCCGACCCGGCAGCCCTGGAGCGGTGCGCGCAGGCAGAGCAGCGCGCCCTCGAGGAGCTCGCTTCTGCGAAGGACCGCGCGTTGCCGGCCCTCGCGCGTCTCCTTTCCAGGGCGGAAGCCGGCGCGCTGCTGCTCCAGGCGCAGACGTTCTTCGCCAGCTCGGGCCGCTTCGTGGTCCTCTCCGGGTGGGTCCCGGCGCAGGACGCCGAGCGGCTTCGCACCCGCCTCAACGAGGCCACCGGCGGGCGCGCGGTGATCGATCTCGAGCGCCCGGAGGACCTGCCCGCGGCCGCGCGGGCCGCCCTGCGCGTTCCCATCCTGCACCGCAATCCCTTGCTGCTGCGTCCCTTCCAGAGCCTGGTCCGGCTCTATGGCACTCCGTCGTACGAGGAGGTGGAGCCCACCGCGTTCTTCGCCGTCAGCTTCCTCCTCATGTTCGGCCTGATGTTCGGCGACGTCGGCCACGGCTTCGTGCTCTTCGCCGCCGGGTTCTGCCTCTTCCGCTTCATTCCCCGCTTCCTCGACTACGGCATCCTCCTCATGGAGGGCGGCACCGCTTCGATGATCTTCGGGGCGCTCTACGGGAGCGTGTTCGGCATCGAGGACCTCTTGCCCGCGCTCTGGCTGCGCCCCATCGAGGATCTCCCGCGCTTCATGATCGTCGCCGCCAGCCTCGGCGCCGCGCTGGTCAGCGTGGGGTTGATCCTCAGCGTGGTGAACCTCTGGCGCGCCGGGAAGCGGGACACGGCGCTCTTCGGCTCGCGAGGCCTGTTCGGCGCCTTCCTCTACTGGGTGATGCTGGTCCTGGTGGTGCGCTGGTTCCTGCCCCAGCAGAAAGTGCTGCCGGTGTGGGTGGTGATCGCGCTCGCGGGCGCGGCCGCCGCCCTTCTCCTCCTGCGCCCGCTGATCGTGCGGCGGCTGCCCAGGCGTGAGCCGAAGGCGCCCAGCCCGGGGTGGGTCGGCGCGCTGGAGGCCAGCGTCGAGCTGGTGGACGCCATCTTCTCCTTCTTCACCAACACCATCTCCTTCGTGCGCATCGCCGCCTTCGCGGCGGTGCACGCCGGCATCTCGCTGGCCCTGTTCGCCATGGTCGACACCCTGGCGCAGGTGCGCTTCGGGGGCCCGCTCTCGGTGGTCGTGCTGGTGGCGGGCAACGCCGTCGCCATCCTCCTCGAAGGCCTGACGGTCTCCGTGCAGGTGCTGCGCCTCGAGTACTACGAGTTCTTCACCAAGTTCTTCCGCGGCGGCGGCGAGCCCTTCCGGCCGCTGATGCTGCGGACGAAGGAGAAAGGGGATTCCTCATGACCTCGCTGCGGCGGCTTGCAGTGTTCGCGGTGGTGCTCGCGGTGCTTCCCGCGGCCGTGCTGCTCCTCTTCGCGCGGGCCGGCTTCGCCGCCGCTCCGGGCGCGATGGCGGCCGTGCCGCCGGAAGTGGTCCGCTGGGGCTTCTTGGCCGCGGCGATCTCCACCGGCCTCTCCGCCATCGGCGCCGCCGTCGCGGTCGCGGTGGTGGGAGGGGCGGCGATGGGCGCGGTAGCGGAGAAACCCGAGCTCGCCGGGCGCGCGCTGGTGTTCGTGGGCCTGGCGGAAGGAATCGCCATCTACGGATTGATCGTCGCGATCATGATCCTGGGGAGGCTCGGATGATCGCGGTGCTGCTCGGGACGGAGCAGGACGTCCGCGGCTTCTCGCTCGCGGGCGTCGAAAGCCGCGCTTGCGGCACTCCCGGCGAGGTGGCCGAGGCGGCTGCGATGCTGCATTCCCGTTCCGACGTGGCCCTGATCCTGGTCTCGCGCGACGTCGCGCGTCTGGCGCCGGCGGAGATCGCGCAACTGGAAGGGATGGGCGGGCCGCCCGCCGTGATCGTCCTTCCCGGAGAGCGCGCATGAAGCCGCTGGGAAGCGCAGCTTCGGTCCTCGCCACCCTGCGCGACGACGCGCAGGCGGAGATCGACCGCATCGAGCAGGAGGCGGAGGCCACGGTCGCGAAGTCGGCGCGGGACGAGCCCGGCAGCGCGGAGCCCGCCGATCGGGAGGAGCGCCTCGCCGCGGCGGCGCGGCAGCGCCGCGAGCGGCTGGCCCGCGAGGACTGGGAGGATCGCCGGATGGCGCTGGAGCTGCGCGAGGAGTGGATCGGGCAGGTGATTGGGGAAGGGCGGAAGCTGCTCGAGGCGGAAGGAGACGCGAAGCAGCGGCGCGCATTGCTCCACGCGCTGGCGGACGAGGCCCTGCGCAGGCTGCCCGCCGGCGATCGCTGCACCATCTCCGTCGCCGCGCGCGATGCGGGACTGCTCGACGCGGAGTTCCTCGGCGACCGGCTGGTGGCCGGACCGCCCGCGCCGATCCGCGGCGGTTGCATCGTCCGGGCGGCGAATCTGGTGGTGGACAACTCGCTGGAGGAGCGCGAGCGACGGTTCGAGGCCGAGTGGCGGGCCGCGCTCGCCAAGGCGTACGGGTCATGACGGTCGCCGGCCACATCACCCGCATCTCCGGCGCGGTGGTCGAGGCGGAGTGCGAAGGCGCCGTCGCCCTCGGCGAGGTGGCCGAAGTGGGAACCCAGAACCTGCTCGGCGAGGTGATCGCCTTGCGCGGGCGGATCGCCACCGCCCAGGTGTACGAGGAGACCGAAGGCCTGGCGCCCGGCGATCCCTTCCGCGCCACCGGAGCGCCGCTGACGGTGGAGCTGGGCCCGGGCCTGTTGGGAAACGTCTTCGACGGCGTGCAGCGGCCGCTGGATCGTCTGGCAGCGATGCACGGCGATTTCCTCGCGCGGGGGGTTCGCACCTCCGCCCTCGACCGCGACCGGCTGTGGAGCTTCCGGCCGCTGGTGAAGGAGGGCGACGCGGTCGCTGCGGGCGCCGCGATCGGGGTGGTGCAGGAGACGCCCACGCTCGAGCACCGCATCCTCGTGCCGCCCGGCGTTTCCGGGGTGGTGACCCGGATCGCGCAACCCGGGGCGGCGCGCGTCGACGACGTGGTCGCGCGGCTGGGAGAGCACGAGATCCGGCTGTTTCACACCTGGCGCGTGCGCACCCCGCGCCCGGTCCGCGCCTGGTTGCCTCCGGCTCTGCCGATGATCACCGGGCAGCGTGTGCTCGATACCCTCTTCCCCCTGCCGCTCGGCGGGTCGGCAGGGATGCCGGGCGGCTTCGGCACGGGCAAGACCGTGCTCCAGCACCAGCTCTGCAAATGGGCCGACGCGGACGTGATCGTCTACGTGGCCTGTGGCGAGCGGGGCAACGAGATCACCCACATGCTGCGCGATCTTCCGCAGCTCACCGATCCACGCACGGGGCGTCCGCTCTCCGAACGCACGGTGATCGTCGCCAACACCTCGAACATGCCGGTGGCGGCGCGCGAGTCCTCGATCTTCACGGCCGTCACCATCGCCGAGTACTACCGCGACATGGGGTGCCGGGTGGCCGTGCTGGCCGATTCGACGTCGCGCTGGGCGGAGGCGCTGCGCGAGATCTCGGGCCGCCTCGGCCAGATGCCGGCGGAGGAAGGATACCCTCCGGACCTGCCCAGCCGCCTGGCGGCATTCTACGAGCGCGCCGGGCGCGCGCAGACGCTGGAGGGCAGGGAGGGAGCGGTAACGCTGATCTCCGCGATCTCGCCGCCGGGCGGCGACGTGGCGGAGCCGGTCACCCGGCACACCCAGTCCTTCACCCGCACGTTCTGGACGCTGGACAAGGACCTGGCCGCGGCGCGGTCCTTTCCGGCCATCGGCATCCAGGCCTCCTGGGGCGACGTTCCCGAGGCCCTGGAGCGCTGGTGGGCGGAGCACGCCGGCTCTTCCTGGTCCCGGCTGCGCCGGGAGGCGCTCTCGCTGCTGGCGGAGTCCGCGCAGCTCGAGGCCACCGCGCGCCTCCTCGGGCCGGACAGCCTGCCCGAGCGGCAGCGCTTCATCCTCGGCGCCGCCGTCCTGCTTCAAGAAAGCTTCCTGCAGCAGAGCGCGTTCGACCCGCGGGAGGCGAGGGACGAACCCGCCCGCCAGCTCGCCCTGCTCACGGCGCTGCTCCATTTCAAGGACAGCGGGCTGGCGGCGGTCGATCGCGGGATGGCGGAGGCGAAGATCCTCGCGCACCCGGTGGTCGGCAAGCTCCGGCGGGCGCGCAGCGAGCTGACGGTTGCGGAGATCGCGGCGCTCGAGCGCGAGATCGACGCGGGAATGGAGGCGTAGGCATGCTCGGCATCGAGGTCCAGGGCTTGACCGCGCTGCGCGGGCCGCTCGCGTTTCTCGCGGGGGTGCCGGGCATCGCGCTGAACGAGGAGGTCGAGCTGCACGGCGTGGACGGAAGCTCGCGCTCCGGCCGCGTGCTCGCTGTTTCCCAGGGCGAGGCGGTGCTGGAATTGTTCGGCGCCAGCGCGGGGCTCGCGCTCGACGGCTGCTCCGTGCAGTTCCGAGGCAGGCCGGTCCAGATCGGCGTCGGCCGGGAGATGCTGGGCAGGGTGTTCGACGGCAGCGGCCGGCCGCGGGACGGACTGCCGCAACCCGCGTTCGACGAGCGCCGCCCCATCCACGGCGCTCCGATCAATCCGGTGCGCCGCGCCGTCCCCAACGAGTTCCTGGAAACGGGAGTGTCCGCGATCGACGCGCTGAACACCTTGGTGCTCGGACAGAAGCTCCCCATCTTCAGCGAGGCGGGACTTCCCCACGACGCCCTCTTGCGGCAGATCATCCGCCAGGCGCACGCTCCCGGCGTCGAGTCGTTCGCCGTGGTGTTCGCGGGGCTCGGGCTTCCCCGCAGCGTCGCCGGCGAGTACATCGCCGACTTCCGCAGCACGGGCGCGCTGCAGCGGACGGTGGCCTTCCTCAACCTCGCCGCCGACCCCGCCGCCGAGCGGCTGATGACGCCGCGCTGCGCGCTGACGGCGGCGGAGTTCCTCGCCTGGGACCTCGGCCTGCACGTGCTGGTCGTGCTGCACGACGTGACCGCTTACGGCGAGGCGCTGCGCGAGGTGGCGGCGGCGCGCGGAGAGGCTCCCAGCCGCAAGGGATATCCCGGGTACCTGTACACGGACCTCGCCTCGCTGTTCGAGCGGGCCGGACGGATCCAGGGCAGGCCCGGCTCCATCACCCAGCTTCCAGTGGTGACCTTGCCGTCCGGCGATCTGACGCACCCGATCCCGGATCTCACCGGGTACGTGACCGAAGGACAGATCGTGCTCGACCGCGAGCTGCACCGGCGCGGCGTGTACCCGCCGGTGTCCGTGCTGCCTTCACTCTCCCGCCTGATGGACGACGCGATCGGCAAGGGACGGACGCGCGAGGATCACGCGCCGCTGGCCCGGCAGCTCTACGCCGCCATGGCCCACGCCTCCCGGTCGCGGGCGCTGGAGTCGATCATCGGCTCCGACGAACTGCCCGAGCTGGAGCGCAGCTACCTTGGTTTCGGGCGCGCTTTCGAGGAGCGTCTGGTGGGCCAGCGCCCGGACGAGGCGCGGAGCATCGGCCGGACGCTGGACATCGCCTGGGAGCTCCTGGGCATGCTCCCGTCCTCCGAGCTGCGGCGCATTCCTCCGGATCTCCTCGGGCGCGCCGGCGGCAAGGCCGCGACGTGAGCGGGCGCGCGACACGCTCGCGGCTTCAGGAGCTGCGCCAGGCGAAGGAAGCCGCCCAGCGCGGCCACGACGTGCTCGAGCAGAAGCTCGAGCTGCTCCGCCGCGAGTGGGACCGCCGCCGCTCGCTGCGCGACGAGGCCACGGCGATCGCGGAGGCGAAGTTGCGGGCCGCGCGCGACGCGCTCCGGCAGGCGCGGGTCGAGCTCGGCCGCGCCGCAATCGACGCCGCTGCGCTCGCCCAGCCGCCGGCGCCGCCGATCGAGTGGAAGTGGGAGCGGCTCGCGGGCGTGCGCCTTCCCTCGCTGGCCAGCAAGGCCCGGCCGTTCCACGCGCGGTACGGAGCGAGCGGCAGCAGCGCGGCGGTGGACGCGGCCGCCGCGGCGTTTCCCGAGGCGTTCGCTGCCCTGGTCGAGCTCGCCTCGCACGAGTCCGCGTCGGCCGCGCTGCGCCGGGCGACCTTGCGGACGCTGCGCCGGGTGAACGCGCTCGACAACGCGGTGCTGCCGCAGATTCGGCGCGAGCTGCGCGACATTGCTGCGGCGCTGGAAGAGGACGAGCGCGAGGAATCTTCGCGGCGCAAGGTCTGGCTGCAAATGCGTCCCGCCTAGCACCGCGCCCGGGCGCAGGAAGTGCGCCGGTCCTGGAGCGGAATCGGCGCGCAGGAGGCATCCTCGCTTCGGTCCGGCGCGAGGGGTTCAAGATGGACCTCGGCAGCCACCTGATCTCGCATGGCGCCAAAGGCCCGCTCGGACAGGTGCTGCGATTCCTCTCGCTGCGCTCGCCCCGGTTCCTCACCCACCGCATTCCCCTTCGCTCGGTCGCGCACCTCGCGCGCCTGCTCTTCCAGATCTTCACGCTCACCGAGCCGGAGCTGCGCTTCTGGGACCGCCGCACGCTCGCCGACTTCATCCGGCAGCATACTGGCCATCCGGCGGCGTACTTCCTGATGAGCTTCATGGCCAGCATCTTCTTCCTGCTGCCGCCCTGGCGGGTGTCGGCCGGGGAATCGATCCGCTGCCTCCGGTGGCTGCTGCGCGACTACAGCCTGAGCTACGTCGAAGGCGGCATGGATCAGCTCGCCCACGCGCTGCTCGGCTTCGTCCAGGCGCGGAATGGCGAGGTGGTCCTCGGCGCGGAAGTGGTCCGCATCGCCCGCGGCCGCCGCGGGTGGATCGCCGCCACCCGCGACGGATGCGAGTACGAGGCCAAGGCCGTCTGCTGCAACCTGGCGCCCTGCGACTTCCTCCGCCTGCTGGACCCGGAGCTGCTTCCCCCGGAATGGGTGGCGCGGGCGCGCGCCATCGTTCCCTCGGGCAATGCGCACCAGCTGAAGGTCGCTCTGCGGCGGCCGCTGATCGTCGCCAGCATCTACGGCCCGACCCGGCGCGATCCGGAGGAGGGCGTCGAAGTGTGGAAGGACCGCTCCCTGCGCGCGCTGGCCCAGATCGTTCCCGGATTGCTCGACGACATGCTGTTCTGCGAGTTCATGCCCGTCCCGCAGGTCGGCCGGTGGATGGGAAAGTCGGGGAACGGCGCCATCAGCAACGGCCAGGTGCCGGGGCAGGTGGGCCGCGATCGCTTGCCGGTGGACGTCCCGCTGCCGGGGCTCTATCTCTGCGGCGACGGCGCCGGAGGGCGGGGCATCGGCACGGAGCTGGCCGCGGAGTCCGGGATGGACGCTGCTCTCGTTCCTGCTCTTCGCGGCGGGCGCCGGCGCGGGGCTGCTCCTCGCCTGACCGCGCCGGGCGCGGCCACTCAGCCGCGCGGCGGCGAAGGGATGACCATTACCGGGCAGGGCGCGTGGACCAGGACCCTGGCCACCACCGAGCCGATCGCCAGCGCGGGAGCATTGCGGGCTTTCGAGCCGAGCACGATCAGGTCGCTCTTGTTCTCCCGCGCGAACTCCACCAGCTGCGCGCCGGCATCGCCCGTCGCGTAATGCAGCTCGACGGGCCGGCCGCTGATCCCGGACGCGAGCTCGCACCAGCGCCCCTCGGGCGGCGGCTCGGCGGACCGCTTCGCAAGGGGCGGCGGAGGCGCGAAGAGCGCCTCCCCGCGCGGCGCCGGCTCGGCGTGGAACAGCGTCAGCTTTGCGGAGCTCTCGCGCGCCAGGTGCGCAGCGCCCCGCAGCGCCACCATCGATTGAGGCGAATCATCGACTCCGCAG